>JAEXJM010000023.1 GCA_023449275.1 Pseudomonadota bacterium
GGACAGAGTCGTTCTGAAAACAGGGCATATCATGTCCAGTCACCCCTCATTCCAGCCTTAAAGGGTGCCTTCAATATCTCCCATGATTTTGATGACAGCACCAGTCTGTTTTTATCATCCCGTAAATGTCGGTTCCAAATGGTGGATACCGGTTCCGGCAATACTTTTTCCAATTGCCCGAACGGCAATGGTTTGATTCCTCATATCCAATATTCTGTGAATTCCGCCCGGAAAATCAGGAGAAACGGGCAGGATAGGCTGTGCTGTCATTATCGACCGGATTCGGAATGGAAGCGATATCCGCCATTTTATCGATATATCGGGAAACCTCGTCGGCAGGATGCCCTGTGTCCGATGTTTTCTGCAAGATCGTTCACACCGTTTCTTTTACCGCATGAAACGGTTCATCAACACCTTTTTCAGGCTCCGGCATCGCCTTCGATATACCGGCATCTTCTTCCTGAAAGACCGTCATTTTCCGACCTGATCGGCTGTTACAGGTCAGTCAGGCACATCCCTTGAGTCAATCCTGAAGAAATCCTGACCGGTTTCCGGGCGGGAATGGGACGCTCGATAAACGACGTCTGAGTTTCTATCGGGAAACAGATATTTTTGCAAACCCGCCACTGAAGTCGCGGGTATGGGCAGGTATTTTCCGTTACCCCGGAAAAACGTCCCGAAAAAAGAGGGGATGAAAGCGGGTGAGGCGACGGAAAAACAGAATAACGGAAAAAGAAATGAAAATGAAAAGAAATGGCCGGACGGTGTCGAATGACAGAATACAGGGACGGAATGCGGTATCGGAAGTGTCGAACGGGGGTGGAAAAAGAAAGGAAACAGGTTTTTCCGGTTTTTTTGATGGTTTGTCCTGGAATCGTTTCCGTTTCAAGAGAACGGTTGTGTATTCCGCTCTTTTTATGTCGGCTTTTTGTATTTCCAATACCGTTTTCGCCGAGGATAATTGCCAGGACAGCGGGACTTGTGATTATAAACACGAGGAAACCCAGGCCGTTACGGATAAGTATATCCATATCAAGGAGGATGTTAAGTTAACAAACGCTCCCCTTAACTTTGGGGTCTCAGGATATGCCAATGGCGAAACACGGGAATTTCGTAACAACAGTTGGACTGTAAGCGGATTTTCGGATGATGATTTAGGAATTGTAGTCGGAGCACATCTTCAAAGTAATGGGCCGATTGACTGGAAAATCTCGGATAACAGCTTCAGGATTGATGGAAAGATAAATTCTGACGTAGTGTATGCCATGCAAGTGAATGGAAATAGGGAGGCTACCGTATCGATATCCAATACAAAAGTGGAAATTGCAGATGGAAATTACACCAGTATTTTAGCAGTCATGCTCAATCCACAGAAGGAAGTCTCGGTTGACAAGACCAGTCTGGTTATTAGTGGAGGAACGTTCAATGGAGTAATTATGGGGGTTGGCAAGCAAAATGATAGCTTTGAAGCTGAAGTAAAGAACACTTCGGTGTCATTGATCGGTACCCCCAACCTGAATAATTCTGCTTTGTATGCAACTACTGAGACTAAAAACAGTTACAATAACAATTTAGCAGTTGCCCTGAAACATAGTACAAATCTTGCTGTCGTACATGGTTTTTCTTCATTCGATCTCCGGGCGACCACCATACTGGACACGCCAGCTCTCATGGTCGGCCAGCTGGATCTTGCCGGCGCTACGGTAAGCGTCAGTCCCCAATTTTCCCAAGAGGAATTGCCGACGCTCCAATCGGGTGACAAGACGTATATTCTGGCGTCTGAAAACGGTTTGAATACCGACAACGCACACTTTACCAATATTGATTTGAAAACATCCCAGGAATCCCTCGGAGCGGTTTACAACTTTGACGTTTTGGCTGAGGACAACCAGATCGGGGTCGAATTTGTCGATAGCAAGGCCAATCCGAAAGCCGAATCTTTCAGTCAGGTACCTTTGGCCTCGCTGGGATTGCTGGCGCAGGCCGCCAATATGCTGGAGTATGTCAGGGCCGCTCCCGTTTTTGGTACGGTCAGGATGGAGAAAGGAGAATTCGACGATGAAAATCTGGAATTGCATGGAACGCATTTCATCTTCGGGGGCGGAAGGCATTTCAAAAATGATTCAGACGAGGTATTGGTAGCCGGTTTCATCGAAGCCGGAGAGGGAGACTATGAAGCGACGGGACGTTTTGAAAATACCCCGATCAGGGCGGAGGGTGACAGCCGTTATGCGGGAGGTGGCCTGCTGGTACGCCAGACAATGACCGGGGGAGACTGGAAAGGTTTCTATTGGGAAGGGGCACTGAGAATCGGGAAGATCGATTCGGACTATTCCAGTACCTTCACCGACAGTCTGGGTAACCAGGCCAGATTCGATATGGACAACCTTTATTATGGGGCACAGCTGAATGTCGGCTACGAATGGAAACTGTCTGAACGTTCCAGCCTGACCCCGTATGTCAAGGGATTGTGGACGCATCTGGAAGGGGATTCTGTCGATTTATATGGTGAAAAACTCCAGTATGGCGATACGGACATGTTCAGGCTCAGGGCCGGGGGTACGTATGCCTGTCAGGTGAATGAAAATGTGGCGTTGACATTGGGTTTGGGGTATGACCATATCTTCAATAGCGAACAAAACATGAAAATCGATAATCGTGTACTGGATTCCGGCAATATTGACGGAGGTTCGGCCATGCTGGAACTTGGCGTGAAACTGACGCCTCCCGATACGAAAAACCTTGAGATCGAAGTCATGGCCCGGGGATTCAAAGGCAATTACGACGCGATTGCCGGTATTGTGAATGTGAGTTACAGGTTTTAGGTGAAGCCCCGGAACCGGTGGAGTCAACGAACCCGCATCCCCGTCGACAGGGGGGCGGGTTTTGTTTTGGTCTCTGGCAGAATGGGAAGGAGCGTCACACACCATGTTCGGGAAAAGTACGGAAACAGGGGGCTGTCGTTTTACTTTGAAGGACGTCATCAACCCCGGTTTCACGAAAGGCACACATGCTTTAAGGGCTGTTTCAACCGGTTATCGGTTTCCGGTCGGCCATGTATCCTGTTTTTTCCGTCAAATGTCATCCGCATGACACATGAAACTATGGGCGGGTTTTTCTATCTGATAATATGGCACCATCTTCTGACGCGGAGCGACCCATGCAATGCACGATTGATATTTTCGACGGCGGCCGGTGGCAGGCATGTTGTACTGTTGAAACGGAAAATCCGTCTGGCGGTGCCGCTTCGCCTTCCGTTCTCACGTATTTGCCCGCTTATGCCGAAAACGGCGGGATTCCCGTCTCGATCCATTTTCCTGTCCGGAAAGAACCATACCATCTGGATCACTGGCCTTCCTTTTTGCTGGATCTGGTGCCACATGGGGAAGGGCGGGAATATCTTCTTTACGAGTGCCATATCCCGGAAGACGTCGCTTCTGACTGGACGCTGATGCTTTACGGGGCGATCAATCCTGTCGGCAATTTGCGGATTGCGGAAGCGGCGGCGTTTTACCGGGACTTCATCTCAAAAAAAGCGCCTTTATGGGTGAACCGGGGATTTACGATCCGGGAAATCCTTGAGCGGAGCGAGAATTTCATTGAATACCTCGAGCAACACGGTATGCTTTCCGCCGGTACGACCAGCCTTCAGGGCAAGACACCGAAGTTCCTGCTGACGCAGGGTCGGGATGGCTTGTGGTATGCGGATGCCGCCTTGCCGGATGATCAGGCTGCCCGTCATTATCTGGTCAAGCTCTCGGGAGGACGCAATCTGGCGGACTGGAAGATGCTGGAGAATGAAGCGGCATATTTGCGCGTTGCCCATGAAATGGGACTGGACGTGCCGGAATTGCCGAGGTGGCAGAGCGATATGCTTTTCATTCCCCGCTTCGACCGTCAGGTAAAGGAAAATGGCGTCATTCGCCACCATCAGGAGAGTATCGCCTCGCTTTGCGAGTTCATGGTTCCGGCTGAAAAACATTCGCACAATACGGTTCTGAAAGCCTTGCGCCGGTATGCGGCCGATCCGTTTGCGGTGACGGTGGAATACCTGAAGCGGGACATTCTCAATATGGCGATGGGCAATATCGATAACCATCCCTACAATACGGCTGTCCGGACGGTAGATGGCAAGACGGGACTTTCCCCGATTTTCGATTTTTCACCTTCCTATTTGCAGGCCGACGACATTGGACGTCTGACGGAATGGATCGACAGCAAAGGCGAGGTCATCGATGACTGGAACGATATTCCCGACAGTCTGGATATCCCGTCGGAAGAGATGTCCGCTATTCAGGCCGATATCCGCCGGTTCGGGCAACGGCTGGCGGCTTTGCAGGACGTGATGAAGGCGCAGGGGGTGGATGAGGACATTATCGACGCCCGTTATTACAGTATCCAGAACCTGCGCGCCCAACTGAAAAGCTGACGGGTCAGTTCCGGTAGAGGGTTTTCAGGAGGCGGATTTCTTCAGCGTGTCCGGGCAGTTCGTTGGGGGTTTCAAGACAGAAGGGCAGGTCTTTGAGTGCCGGATGGTTGATGATACGGACAATCGCATCGATACCGATGGTTCCTTCACCGATTTTCGCGTGCCGGTCCTTGTGGCTGCCGAAAGGCATCAGGCTGTCGTTCAGATGAATGGCTTTCAGGCGATCCAGCCCGATGATGGAATCGAATTCGTCCAGCACATCGTCGAGCCGGTCGACGATGTCGTAACCGGCAGACCAGACATGGCAGGTATCCAGACAGACGCCTGTTTTCGGGTGGTTCCCGCAGCCGTCGAGAATGGCTTTCAGTTCCCCGAACTGCCCGCCGATTTCGCTGCCGCTGCCTGACATGGTTTCCAGAAGGAGTGTCGGTTCGGGATTCGTTTCCAGTACCCGGCCCAGCAGTTCCGTGATCAGTTCGATGCCTTTGTCGATGCCCTGTCCGACATGGCTGCCGGGATGGACGTTGTACAGGTTGCCGGGCAAAAGCGCCATCCGGCTGATGTCGTCCAGAATCGTTTCATAAGCGAATTGTCGCAGCCGTTCATCCCTGGCGCAGGCATTCAGGGTGTAGGGCGCGTGGACGATGATCGGGGCAAAGCCGTTTTCATCCATCAGCGCTTTCAGGGCCAGCACGTCAGCCGGGTCAAGCGCTTTCGCCGAGCCTCCACGGGGATTGCGCAAAAAGCACTGGAAGGTATTGGCGCCTATGGAAAGCGCGTCTTTTCCCATTCTGAAAAAACCTTTTGAAACAGATAGATGGCATCCTGTTTTAAACATGTTTATTCAATATTTTCGATGGTTATGCCATTCAGACGAGGCCTTCAAGCAGGACGATATCGACCGTTTCACCGGCCCTTACCGGTCCCCGTTCTTCGGGCAGGACGATGATGCAGTTGGCTTCGGCCATCGAGCGGAGGATGCCGGAACCCTGTTCGCCGGTCGAGCGGACGGTCAGGCCTCCATCGGCGTTTTCCGTGACGATACCGCGCTGGTATTCCGTACGGCCAGCCCTTTTGGAAAGATTGGAGGCCGCCTGTGCCTTGACGTGAACAAGGGGAAACGGTGCCGCGCCCATCATGTGCAGGAGGGCGTCACGCACGAAAAAGTAAAACGAGACCATGACGGCGACGGGATTGCCCGGCAGGCCGAACAGGATGGCGCTTTTCCCGCCGGAGTGGATTTTCCCGAAGGCCATCGGCCGGCCGGGACGCATCTTGATCGACCAGAAGGCAACGTCACCCATGTCGGCCATGACCTGTTTGGTGTAATCCGCCACGCCGACAGAGACGCCTCCGGATGTGACGATGGCATCGGCGTTTTCAGCCGCGATTGTCAGGCTGGTTTCCAGTTCGGCAGGATCGTCGGCAACGATGCCCATATCCATCACGTCGCAGCCGAGCCGTTCCATCATGGCGGCCAGAACGGCTCGGTTGCTGTCGTACAGGGAGCCGTCGTCCAGTTCCGAACCGGCCGTGCGCAGTTCGTCGCCTGTCGACATCAGCGCCACCCGCACACGGCGGCGTACGGGTACTTCAGTCACACCCAGCGAGGCCAGCAGTCCGAGATGGGCCGGACGGAGCAGGACACCTTCGGACAGGGCGATTGAACCGGCAGCGAGATTTTCTCCCGCACGGCGGATATTGTCGCCGCACACGCCGGTTTCGGGAGGGATGAGCAGATGTGTTTCATCGATCATATGGACGTTTTCCTGCTGGACGACGGTGTCACAGCCCTGCGGGATCATCGCGCCGGTCATGATGCGGATGCATTCGCCGAATTCGACGCGGGTCGTGCAGGGATGGCCTGCATAGGCGTGTCCGGCGACCCTGAGTGTCAGGGGCTGTGAAAGATCCAGGTTCCTGCAGGAAAAGGCGTATCCGTCCATTGCGGAGTTGTCGAAGGCCGGCACGGAAAAGGGAGAGACGATGTCCTCGGCCAGAATGCGTCCCGGACTGTTTTTCAGTACCACCCGCTCGATGGCGCCGACAGGGGAAACGAATCCGTGGATGAGGTCGTGCGCGAGTTTGACGGACAGGGCGTCGGGATTGTAGGAGGGCAGGTCACGGGTCAGGTCGGCGAGGACGGAAGCGGGTTCAGTCATGGGTGTTTTTCCGGTTTTTCATAAGGTGTTCGGGATGCTGGAATCTTTCCAGATCGTCGGACGTATTGATGTTTTCGAATGCGTGCGGGTCATTGAAGCATACGTCAACCGTCTTCAATGTGGAATACCAGTCGGCTATCTTTCTGCCCCCTTTTTTCAGAAAGGTTTCCAGATGGGGCATGACGGATTTTTTCATCAGGCAAAATACCGGCTGGGGGCGGCAGAGGCCACCGGTTTTCACGCAGGCGACCGCCAGATCGGCCTGATTTTCCGGCAGGGCGGCCGCCAGTTTTTCAACCAGTTCAGGGGAAACGAAAGGGGTGTCGCAGGGTACGGTGACGAGACAGGGTGTTTCGCAGTGACGCAAGCCGGTCAGAAAGCCTGCCAGCGGGCCGGAAAAATCCGGAGGGTCGTCCGGAAAAACCGGCAAGCCGAATGAACGGTACGTTTCAATATTCCGGTTGGCGTTGATGAAAAGGGTCTTTACCTGCGGGGCAAGGCGTCCGATGATATGCCTGACCATCGGCATGCCATCCAGATATTGCAATCCCTTGTCCGCCATCCCCATCCGTCTGCCCATGCCTCCCGCCAGTATCACGCCGGTGACACGGTTTCTGGCAGGATCCTGCAGGGTGGCATTCCGGAAGGTATGGCGATTCAAGGGGCTTATCCTCCAATGTAGGACATTTCGATTTTCCTGCCGGTCATTGCGGTGGTGGCGCCGGTTGCGCGCAATTCGGAATAGCGGTTGTCCCGGTTTTGCCAGTGCCGGGCCAGTGCCGTTGAAATTTCCGCGTCTGACCAGCCTTCCCGCAGCATGTGCCGGAGGTCGTAACCGTCCGTTGCGAAAAGGCATTTGTACAGTTTTCCCTCGGTTGAGAGCCGGATGCGCGTGCAGTCCCGGCAAAAGGCTTTGGTGACGCTGGCAATGAAGCCGATTTCCCCGCTGCCGTCCCGGTATCGCCAGCGTTCCGCCGTTTCACCGGCATAATGCCGGTCGACCGGTTCGATCGGCATCTCGGCATCGATCAGGCTGACCAGTTTTCCGGACGGGACGATTTCCTTTTCTGCCCAGTCGTTTGAGGAACCGACATCCATGTATTCGATGAAACGGACAATGGCCGGTGTATTTCTGAAATGGCGGGCGAGTGGCAGGACTTGCGCTTCATTGAAGCCTTTTTTGACCACGGTATTGATTTTGACGGGATTGAATCCGACGGACAGGGCGGTGTCGATGCCGCGCAGGACGTCGCTGACCGAGAAATCCACATCGTTCATCTGCCTGAAAACCGTATCGTCCAGCGCGTCAAGCGAGACGGTGACGCGTTTCAGTCCACAGTCGTACAGGGTTCGGGCTTTTTTCGCCAGCAGGGAACCGTTTGTCGTCAGGGTCAGATCGACAGCCTGGCCTTCGGGCGTTTCCAGTCCGGAAAGCTGTTCGATCAGGCGTTCCACATTCTTGCGCAAAAGCGGTTCACCGCCCGTCAGGCGGATTTTCACGACTCCCTGCGCCACGAAAAGGCGGGCGAGCCGCGTGATTTCTTCAAACGAGAGCATGTCCGGGTGAGGGATGAACCGGAAATCCTTGCCGAAAACCTGTTTCGGCATGCAATAGACACAACGGAAGTTGCAACGGTCTGTCACCGAAATGCGCAAATCTTGAAGGGGGCGTCCCAGTCTGTCGAGCACAGGTGTATCCGTATCAGGCCGTATGATGGTTGGCCTGACAGGGGTTTCGGGGCTTTCCTGCCGAAAAATGGGAATGGGACGGGTCATCGACAAATGGTCAAAATCGGGATGTATCGGATACTAAAGATATCACGAACCCGAAATTGTTTCATAAAAGGGATGGCAAATCAAAATCCGGCAGCGGCAAGGCAAAAGGTTTTGGGTCGGAAAACGGTCGGTATCGGGAAAAATGCGTGAAGGATTGTCAGGTGCAGGCCTGATTCGTATCCGATCGCCTGTATTCAATGACCTGTATTCGCTCCGGTCTGGCAGACCGGGATTTTTCCCGGAGGGGCGATGGACAGGGAAAAATTCACTTTTCTGCCACAGATGGTCGCTTTGCAGTCACCTGATGTCCGGTAGCCATAAAACCGGTGCGGCATCTGTTCCGGCCCCAAATATGTATTTTCTTCCAGCAATACCTGCGAAAGATTCGCTATTTTTTCCGTCAGGCGGAACTTCCGGACAGGCTTTTTTCCAGTGCTTCCATATGGCTTGAATGTCGTGCAAACAGGTAGTTGGAACGATGTCATGAGACCGGAATTGTTTCGTAAAAAATGTTGCCGGGCAAAATGCGGAGTCCTCGCCAGAGGAAGAAGTGCTGTTGTGATGATCATGGATGGGGGAAGGCGGCGTTTCGGAATTCACCGGATATGGATCGGATTGGCAGGGGAAGGGTGCTTTTTCCTGTCTGTCTGGAAAATGCCGGAATGAATGCTCTTTTTTTACGTTCACTCAACTCCCTCTCCTGTTTGAATCCGTACCATATATTGAATGGGCAACCGGTTTCCGGTCGGTCGGATTTCAGGTCACATCGGAGAAGGCTTGTTTCAGGATGGGACGAGCCGGATTACAGGCATCGATTTTTAGGAAAAGGATTGAATATGATTACCGTCAGAAATGCGCAGGACAGGGGGTATGCCGATCATGGCTGGCTGCAAACCTGCCATTCGTTTTCTTTTGCACAGTATTATGATCCGCGCTTTATGGGGTTCCGTTCGCTGCGTGTGATCAATGAAGATCGCGTCGCGGTGGGCAAGGGTTTCGGGTTGCATCCTCACAGTGACATGGAAATCATTTCCTATGTCATTTCCGGTGCGCTGGAACACAGGGACAGCATGGGCAGCCATGAAATCATGAAGGCGGGAGAAGTGCAGCGCATCAGTGCCGGTTCCGGCATCCTGCACAGCGAATATTGCGGTTCGACCGATGAGCCGGTTCATTTTCTCCAGATCTGGATCATGCCGGACGAACAGAATGTCCGGCCTGAATACACGCAGGCGTCTTTTGCGGATATCGAACCGGACAATATGGTTCTGATCGCCAGCAAGACGGCGCGATACAATTCGATTGCCATCCATCAGGATGCGGACGTTTATGCCGCCAGACTGAAAGAGGGGGGTGTGATCGATCACGATGTGGCTTTGGGGCGTGGTGTGTGGATACAGATGATCGAAGGCGAACTGTCCATCAATAACGAGAAAACGATTTATGACGGGGATGGTGCGGCGATCGAAAACGTCGATCATCTGATGCTGGTCGCCAGCAAGGACACGCATTTCCTTCTGTTCGACCTGAAATGACAGGGAAAAAACAACCGGAAAATGGCAGGGCATGACGCGATACCGGGCATTTCGGCGCCGGATGACGGCGTTGTCATTTTTACCGGATTTCGTATCCGGATGTGCTTCGGCGTGTTTCCGGTATCGGCTGCCATATATGGATGAAGGCTGTTTTTATGTTCGCCGAAGCCATGAGGATTTTCAGGGGACTCTGTTTCTGTTGCCAAACAGCGGGCGGATGTATAAGGTATCGGTATTGAATATGTGTCTGATGGCTTTCGGGCAGCCGCAATCTGCCGGGATGCCACAGATATCGGATGAACGGGCATCGGTTTTCCCTTCATGCCGGACAACCTCTCCCATCCGGCATGGGGCTTTTTTGCCAACGAAACCTGCACAGGTATTATGGAACCGGGGTTCGGTTGTGACGGTTTCATCCGGCCATATCCGCCTGCCATGACGTACGGCTCCGGTCGCCAATGCGGGGCCAGTTGGTCAATGCTTTCTCCCCACCCCGTTTTTTCTGCCATTGCCAGGAGGCATCACATGCTTTTCCTGCGGTTTGCCGGTTTGGCACTTTCATATCGCTGATCTGAAAGATCGTCATGCGGGATCGATATCGATGGTATGGAAGGGGAGAACGGGGCAGGAGAGGGGGAAAAAAACGGCCTGTTTCCGTGCCGGGCAATGTATTCGGTGGAGGCCGTTTCGGTCCGTCCCGCCGCAGGTTTTGCGGCCGGAACGGATTCAGAAAGGAAAATTCGTGCTTTCCGGAACGGTCAGGCGGCGATTCTTTCGCCTTGTACCGTATCGTTGCGGCTGGTGCGAACGTCCACAGGCCGCTGTTTTTTGACGGTCGAGATCATGGCGTCATGCCGGATGCCGACAATGTTTCCATTATCGTCGAACATGCAGGTCAGGATTTTGGCCTGCTGCATGTTCCGTACATTCACTGCATCCAGACGGCAGAATCCGGCTGTTTCTTCCAGACTGACCGGTTGCGGACGGGGAATGCAGCGGTCACGGCGTGCCGTATTTCGCAGGGTATTGTAGAGCGCCCACAGCAAAAAGGCACTGACAAATCCGCCAATG
The DNA here is from genome assembly GCA_023449275.1 of Pseudomonadota bacterium. Lineage (GTDB taxonomy): Bacteria > Pseudomonadota > Gammaproteobacteria > Burkholderiales > Burkholderiaceae_D > Oxalobacter. Next base: position 10,974 of record JAEXJM010000023.1, read on the forward strand.
ACCGGAAAGTACCTTGAAAGGATCTGTTTTATCGCGAGGATATCCTCATAGCCGATCCAGTTTCCGAACCGCGAATAATCGATTATCGAACTGCCAAGGGCAAACAGGGTGGACAGGACGTAGAACAGGATACCCCAGAACAACAGGGGCAGGACGATTCCCAGTGCCCGCTGTTGGGTCGATTGTTTGTGCTTGTAACAGATGATCAGATGGGTTGGATCAATTATCATTTTGTTTTCCCGATTTCGTTTGATTTGTCGTTTTGCAAAAGTGTGGTGTTTTTATCCGGTTCGCTGCCGATGCCCCTGTCTGTCGTATGCCAGCGGCCCCGTTTCTTTCCATTGGAAAAAAACATGGCTTTCGGAAAGGCGATGATGGAGACGATCCAGCTCAGCAACCAGTAAAAAAGCGGATACCAGATGATTTCCAGATAAATGCCGCCCATGTTGCTGTCGTATTTGCGGGCCATGAAAAAGCAGACGGCAAACTGGAAAAGGCAAGTTACGCCCAGAATCAGTCCGGTGTAGGGGAATGAGAAATACGGCTCCGGAAAAGGGGTGGCCAGTTTGAAGAGCCCGATTCCCATCAACAGTAAAATGGTATAGCTCCAGATGATGCTGGCCATGTATTCGATGAAGATTGGCCAGAAACGGCGTACTCTCCAGCTGAACAGGTAGTGGCAATAGTTTTTGAACGCCTCTGCACCACCCATCGCCCAGCGCAGGCGCTGTTTGAACAGGCCGACCAGTGTTTCGGGCATCAGTATCCAGCAAAGGGCATGAGGCTCGAAATGGACGTCCCAGTTATTGAGCTGAAGCCGCCAGCTGATGTCGATATCCTCTGTAATCGTCAACTCGTTCCAGTATCCGACACTGTGCAGCGCACGCCGGCGGAAGGCGCCGATGACGCCGGATATGGTGAACAGACGGCCATACATTTGCTGGGCACGTTTCAAAAGCCCGACGATGGCTGAAAATTCGCCGACCTGGATTCTGCCCAAAAGCGTGCTGCGGGTACGGATGCAGGGATTGCCAGTTACCGCACCGACACGATGGTCACGGAGAAAATGGGACATGATCCAGGTCACCGCATAGTGATCCAGTATGGCGTCACCATCGATGCAGACCAGAAATTCCCCTCTGGCGGCCATCGCTCCCGCTTTCAGCGCCACGGCCTTGCCCTGATTGGTCGCCAGCTGGACAACCCGCATACGGGGAATGGTTCTGGCCAGCGCTTCCAGCTGGTCTCCCGTATCGTCGGAACTGCCGTCATTGATGGCGAGAATCTCGTAATTGGGATAATGCATGTCAGCCAGTGCCGTGAATGTCTCGATGGCATTCGAGGATTCGTTGTAGCACGGTACCAGCACCGAAACCAGCGGATATTCCGGCAGTCGGGGCGGGTTCGTATAACGTTTGCCTCTTTCGTGCCGGTAATAATAGAGCAACGCTCCCGTCATCCAGAGATACGACATCAAAAGCGGATAGAAGAAGGCGAAATCGAACAGCAGTTCAGTCAGGCGGTCAAGCATATCACTCCTGTTCAGTTCCGAATGGAAAACCATTTGGAAATCATGCCGGTATCCGGATGACCGATGATGGGATCGTCAGGATAATAGCCAAAATTGTAGGCACCGTGTTTTAACAGCTGTTGCATCTGTTTTGCCATGATTTCGTTCGGCATGGGCCTCAGGTTGTCCGGGCGCCAGTCTTTTGCCTGCAATTCGAATACGGTCTTGCGCAGGCCGAGAGGGTGTTCGGCGACTTTTGCGATGAGTGTTTCCATCCATTCTTCGGCATGGTCGGCCGCGCCTTCCATGTAAGGCATCGCTTCAACTGCGGTATAGTCGTACGTTGTCAGGCAATCGTCGAGATTCTGGGCCATCCATTCTTCCGCATTCGGCGTCAGGATGACCGGAGCGTAGATGTTCCGCGACGTGAAAACAGGGGGATGCCATTTTTCGACAGTCGTCTGGAGTTCTTTCGTGAAGTCGATCAGTGCACGGCTTTTCGCACGGGTGAACTTTTGCATCATTTTCGGGTCTTTGCGGATCATTTCCGGGTCATCAGGCAATCCGAGACCGGCAAGCCAGGCTTTTCCGGCAGGGCTGACATCCTCGTAATCGCCGATGATGGCATCGTCATGGAAAATGATTCCCATGAAAGGAGCATGGCTGGCGAGATCTTCATAAATTTCATTGATGATGCGCCGGTTTTCCGCATCGAAGGGGGTCAGGCGGGTATAAAAGACTTTCTTGTCAGGCGAAACGGCGGTAACGACAGGGCGGTTCGGCAGGTCGAAACCCAGTACGGGCATCCATGCATAAACCTCGCATTTGTAGCGTGTCGCCAGTTGCCATGCAATGTAGCTGAAAAAGTCGGCCCGCATCGGAAGGTGGCGGTTCGGAAAATACAGGGCGTCTGCCGTGCCGTTTCCATCCGGGTCGGCGAAAGCCTGAAGATAGATCACATTGGCACCGGATGCCTTGACGCGGTCGAAAAGAAGGGAAATGTTTTTATCGCGTTGCCGGGCATCGTCGTCGTAAATCGTATCCAGATCGACATGCATGACGCGCTGTACCGGAAGATCGGATACAGGGAGTTGTGCCATGGCGTTGCGGCGGGAATGAAGGGTACTTCCCGCCATGACACCGGCTTCCATTTTCTGCATCATTTTCGGAAGGTCGATTTCCTCATGCATCATGAGTCGTGGAATGGTCGGCCAGTCGGCATAGAAAGCCAGTGAAGCGGTCAGTTCATATCCGGCTTCCAGGGCGGCAGCGACGCCGACCTGATTGTAACGGCCATATGGCCATACGGCGACCTGTGGCCGACGGCCCGTTTTCTCGTAAATGATATCGGCAGAGTGTTTCCAGTCATCACGAACCCTTTTCCTGAAGGCATCGACGGATTCATAGGAGCCGGTTTTCGGATCGTACCATCGGTATGCACCAGAGGGAAGCTGCATTCCCTGAGGATTGCCCTGATGTCCTTCATGCAGGTTGTGCGAGTGGGATGCCAGCTCGACGATACCGGAATCGGCCATTTCCCGGATCTGTTCCCAGCTGAGGAAAAAGGAACGGGGAAGCTGTCTGGTTCCTCCGTAGTTGACCATTTTATTGTCTGGGGTTTCCAGCCAGCCTGTTTCAAGCGACAGAAGAGCGGAATAGCCGTAGGATTTCAGCATGGGATAAACCGTTTCGTAGAAACTGCGGTATCCGTCATCGAACGAGATCAGGACGGATTTGGGCGGCAGTTCCTTTTTGTTTTCTTTCGCTTTCAGAATGTCATTGACACTGACGACGGTATAGCCGTTTTTTTTCAGCCAGTCGAAATGTTCTTTCAGTTCAGCCTGTGAAACAGGGGCCGTGTCGTCCGGAACGCTGCCGTCCAGAACGGGAACCACATTGTGGTAACACAGGGTGATGAATGAGGGAAGGGGCGCGGCATGCGCAACGGCAGTGACAAGGGAAAAGGCAAGGACTGCGGGGTACAGAACACATTTTCGTCCGGCTGACACTATTCCGGAAATGATGGAGAAAATCGACATGTTACGTTTTAATCTGACTGAAAAAATTCCTTATCTTCCCGGTACGGATCCGGCCCGGGTCAAACAAATGGTTGTAATGAGTGGGAAAAACGGAAAATTGTGCAGGAACGGATAAAAACCGGTATGTCTTGTGGTGGATCGCCCGTTTTCCACCGATACCCGGTTAAATCCTGCTGCCTCATTAGGGAACATGCCGTAAAGAGGCAAACTTGCCAATCATCAGTTTTCCGGAAATGGCCTATCCCTGAGGCAGTCTGGAGAAAGCCCGGCTGATACCGTCAATCGGAGTTTTCTCTGGAGCCTGAGAGGCGGGCACACGGGTTTTTTCCGGCCGCTGCTTTTTGATAACGCACAGGGTATGAGACAGGTTGACAGGCAGGGTTATATTTTTGGCATGACTTTCGTTTTTTTCCATTATGGATGCAGACAACGAAAGACAAGGGATCCGTACAACCGGTTTTGCCGCATGCAAAGTGAAAAACCAGCGCCGTTTCTACCAGGCAGATCACCGGTTGCCGGATATGCCGGCCTGGGCAATGGGGTTCATTTCTCGATGGTGCAATTGCCTTGAGGCGGGCCATCGGCATATCCCTTGTCATGGCGACATTATCGTTTTCGTCATCTGAACGGTTTTATGCGAGGATAGTGACGATCCTGCCGGATGTCCTGAATACCGGTGCATCTCATGGGATGGCCCGAAAAAAACCGCGTCATCCGGCGCGGTTTTTTTCGGAAGGGAATAAAAACGGACTTTTATTCCTTGCGGGTATCGACCTGAATCAGTGGGCCTTCGTCGATGATGACCGGTTTTCTGCGTCTGCGAACCGGCGGTTTGGCCGCTTTTGCTTCTTCCGGAGTGCTTTCCTGTACTTTTTTCAGTTTTTCAGGATCGGTCGAAGCCATCGTCAGGCCGGCTTCAGCCAGAATGCGTTCCAGTTCGGCAGAAACCTCGGCCGGAGTTGGAACCGGAAGAGGGGCCGGGGCACCTGCTTCGACGGAAACGGTTTCGACCTCGATCACGTTTTCGGCGACAAAGCGGACAGCCGTCGTACCGTCGGAGACGGTTTCCACAGCAACCGGGGTTTCGGCAACCGTTCCGGCGGGAACGGTTTGTTCCGTTTCGACGTCGGTCACAACCGGTTCGATGACCGGTTCGGATACGACAGGTTCCGGCTGTCCGGCTGTGGCTTGCTCTTCTGCCTTGAGAGCAGGTTCTGCCAGATTTTCGATCACGACAGTATCTTCAGCCGTGGCTTCCTTCACTTCCGCTTCGGCGGTAGCGACGGATTCTTCACGGTTGCCCTGGCGGCGTCTCGGATGCGACCGGCGGCCTTCTCGGCGTGCAGGGGCTTCAGCCTGTTCTGCCGTTTCCGGAGCGTCAGGGGCTTTGGCTTCGGTAGCCATCGTATCACTGGCAGAGGATTCGCCAGCCATTTCGGAGACCGGTTCAGCAGGGGATTCCGTGACCGTGGTGTCATCCTGCCGTTCCACCGTTTCGGCATTCGGGTCACGACGGCTGCGGTTGCGTCCGCCACGGCGACGGCGGCGACGGGTTTCTTCTTCACCGGCAGTACGTTCAGCCGTTTCGTTTTCGATAACGGCAAGTGTTTCGCTTTCGATGATCTGGACAGCTTCGGTGACGGGAACCAGAGCGGTTACATCCGATTTGGCCGGTGTTTCCGTATTACTGGTGTTTTCCCCGTTTTTGGCCGGTTTTCTGTCTTCACGCTGACGGTCGTTTTTCTCGGTGTTTCTGTCGGCGTTTCTCGGGCGACGGCTCCGTTTGGCGTTTGGCGTATTCGGGGCCGCAGATTCATCCACATCCGGTGTGACGGCGGCTTCCGGTTCCGCCGGGGTGGCGGCTGCACGGTTTTTGCCGTCTTCGCGTTCACCACGATTGCGGTTGCGATTGCGGTTGCGGTCGTTGTTTCTGCCGCCTTTGCGGGTATTGTTTTTCACCGGTTTTTCAGCCGGTTCGGCCTGTGTTTCATCCTTGCCGCCGATACCCAAAAGGCCCAGCAGTTTGCTGAAGAAACCTTTTTCTTCCCCGGCCGGTTTGCGTTCGACGACAGGCGCGGCAGGCATTCCCTCCGGTATGTTCTTGACCATGGCTTCCTGAGCCGGCTTGACGGGTTCTTTCTGGCGTGCCGAGAAACCCATGTCGGTTTCGGTCTGTTCGGCGAGCTTGTAGCTCAACTGCGGTTCTTCCAGTCTCGGATCGTCGTGCTTGATGCGTTCGAGCTTGTAGTGCGGGGTTTCCAGGTACTTGTTCGGGATCAGGACGATTTCAACCTTGTGGCGGTTTTCGACCTTCATGATTTCGCCACGTTTTTCATTCAGCAGGAAGGCGGCGACATCGACCGGGATCTGGACGTGGATGACGGCGGAGCTTTCCTTCATCGATTCTTCCTCGATGATACGCAGAACCTGCAACGCGGAGGATTCCGTATCGCGGATATGACCGGTGCCGTTGCAGCGCGGGCAGGCGATATGACTGCCTTCGGACAGGGAAGGACGCAGGCGCTGGCGCGACAGTTCCATCAGGCCGAAACGGGTGATCTTGTCCATCTGGACACGCGCCCGGTCGTAATGCAGCGCCTCTTTCAGGCGGTTTTCGATTTCACGGCGGTTTTTCGCCGATTCCATGTCGATGAAGTCGATGACGATCAGGCCGCCGAGGTCACGCAGGCGGAGCTGGCGGGCGACTTCCTCGGCCGCTTCGCAGTTGGTGTTGAATGCGGTCGTTTCGATATCGGTGCCACGGGTCGAGCGGGCCGAATTCACATCGACGGCAACCAGCGCTTCGGTATGGTCGATGACGATGGAACCGCCGGATGGAAGCGATACGACACGGGAATAGGCCGTTTCGATCTGGTGTTCGATCTGGAAACGGGAGAAGAGGGGGACATCGTCACGATAGCGTTTGACGCGATTGACCATGTCAGGCATGACATGGCTCATGAACTGGCGGGCCTGCTCGTAGATTTCATCCGTATCGATCAGGATTTCGCCGATATCCGGCTGGAAGTAATCGCGGATGGCACGGATGACGAGGGACGATTCATGATAGATCAGGAAAGCGCCCGGAGCGGAACTGCCAGCGCCTTCGATGGCGTTCCAGAGTTGCAGCAGGTAGTTCAGATCCCATTGCAATTCCTCGACACTGCGTCCGATACCGGCGGTACGGGCGATGATGGACATGCCCGGAGGGACGTCCAGCTTGTCCATCGCTTCACGCAGTTCCTGACGTTCCTCCCCTTCGACGCGACGGGATACACCGCCTCCGCGCGGGTTGTTCGGCATCAGGACCAGATAACGGCCTGCCAGCGAAATGAAGGTGGTCAGGGCAGCCCCCTTGTTGCCACGTTCTTCCTTTTCGACCTGTACCATGACTTCCTGGCCTTCCGTCAGGGCATCCTTGATGGAGGCGTTTCTGACGTCGATGCCGTCCCTGAAAAGGGCACGTGCGACTTCCTTGAATGGCAAAAAACCGTGACGGTCTTCGCCGTAATTCACGAAACAGGCTTCAAGAGAAGGTTCGATACGGGTGATGACTGCCTTGTAAATATTGGATTTGTGCAGTTCCCGTGAATTCGATTCGATATCGATATCGATGAGTTTTTGCCCATCGACGATCGCGACGCGCAATTCTTCCTGCTGTGTCGCGTTAAACAACATGCGTTTCATATACGTTCACCCCGTGGCCTTTCGGCCAACGGTCCTTTAATTGAAACGCCCGGCGGGCGTTTCATCAATTTTGCCGGGGTGTACGCGAAGGACTGGGATCGGGATAAAAGAGAGAAGCCCGAAACAGGACAAAACGGCACGAGCCGTTCCTGCCGTCCCACGGGCGGGGATGGGTCTGATTGTTTGGGTCAGCGATTACGCCTGCAATATGCATGTCATTCAGTCAAGAAAAGGTAAAATCCTGAACAAGGGCAAATCAAAGCCGGACTTTAAAAAAATCTTCGGTTATCAAACACATCATCAGACAGGCAGCAAACTGTTTCTGCCTGCCATCAATATTCTTCGTATCCAGACGCAAAATCCTCATTTTCGTGTCCTGCCCGGCTGGCGCAATGGCGCAAGCCCGGGTTTCACGGCAATGGTGCGTACACATCTTTTCCATCAAATTTGTTTATTACGGGGGCCAATGGAAGCCCCAACTGTGTAGAATGCTTGTTATTCTTGTACACAGACAGCCATAAATTAAATCGGCTGATGGCAGATTATATATTCAAATGACCCGGACTCATAGAGGAAATATCAGTAAAAACGTTAAAAAACAGGTCGATACTGCGGATAATTCATCATTGCAGCAGGTTCGGCAGGTCACCGTGTCTGAAAACGATGACGGACAACGGATCGACAACTTCCTGTTCCGTACCTGCAAAGGTGTGCCGAAAAGCCATATTTACCGGATATTGCGTTCCGGTGAGGTTCGTGTGAACAAAAAACGGATCGACCAGACTTACCGCTTGCAGGCAGGCGACACGATCCGCATTCCGCCGGTCAAGCTCGCGGCCCGTCTGGAAAAACACGTTCCGGGCGCCAGTTTCGATATCCTGTATGAGGACGACAGCATTCTCGTGATCAACAAGCCCGCCGGAGTCGCCGTTCATGGCGGTTCCGGCGTTTCCTATGGCGTTATCGAGCAGTTGCGTGCCGCGCGGCCCGAAGCGAGGTTTCTGGAACTGGTTCACCGTCTGGACAAGGAAACGTCCGGCATTCTCGTTCTGGCGAAAAAACGGTCGGCACTGGTCAAATTGCACGAACAGATCAGGGAAGGCACAATCGACAAGCGCTATCAGGCTCTCGTGAAGGGGGACTGGAAGAACCAGCGACAGCACGTCAGGCTGCCGTTGCTCCGGTATCACACCGCCGAAGGGGAGCGCAGGGTCAGAGTGGATGCATCGGGCGTGGCGTCCCATACCATTTTCAATGTCCTGAAACGTTTCCCTGAATTCACCTTGCTGGAGGCGGAACTGAAAACGGGTCGTACCCACCAGATCCGGGTACATCTCGCTTCTTCCGGCCATGTCATTGCAGGGGACGAGAAATATGGCGATTTTGAGTTGAACAGGGCGATCCAGAAAGGGAAAAAGGGCGAAGATGCCTTGAAACGCATGTTTTTGCATGCGTATAAAATCACGTTCACCCATCCGGAAACCGGCAAGCCTCTCAGCATTTCAGCCCCGTTACCGGATGAATGTGCCGGGTACCTGAAGAGCCTCGAGTCTGAAAACGACAAGAATGCCTGACGTGTTTGGGGTAAAATCCGGTTTCGTCAAACCGTTTATTCCGGCCTTTGCCTGTTTTTATCCGGACTGAAACCGCGAAAAGACGCCGGAAAAAGGACTGATTCGATATGCCGAAACAACAATTCAATCTGATCGTTTTTGATTGGGACGGGACACTGATGGACAGTACGTCCGCCATTGTCAAAAGCCTTCAGGAGTCCGCCCTCGATCTGGGATTGCCTGTTCCCGACCGGAAAAAAGCGGCTCATGTGATCGGGCTTGGCCTTCGTGAAGCGCTTGAAACCGTCCTGCCGGATGTGGAAGAAGCGTTTTATCCCAGGCTGATCGAGCGTTATCGTGCCCATTTCCTGAAAAACAGCCTGTCGCTTTCCCTGTTCGATGGCGTCCGTGAGATGCTCGACGACCTGAAAAACCAGGATTACATTCTGGCCGTGGCAACCGGCAAGAGCCGTGCCGGATTGAACAGGGCTATCGAGGAAGTCGGTTTGCAGGGATACTTCGATGCCAGCCGGACAGCAGATGAGACGCATTCCAAGCCCCATCCCGCAATGCTCTACGAATTGACCGAGCAGCTCGGCGAGCCGATGGACAGGACAGTCATGATCGGCGATACGACCCATGATTTGCTGATGGCGAATAATGCCGGTGCCAGAGGGATCGCGGTTCAATACGGTGCGCATTCACCGGCGGAATTGCAACGGCAGCACCCGATATATTCTGCCGATTCGGTCGAGGACTTGCACCACTGGCTCAATCAGTACGCATAAGCGGAAAACGTTCCGGACATGAATCCGGAATGCCAGTGCTGCCGGTTATCCTGAATGCTTCAACAGTAAAGGGCATGAAGGACATTCACCGGCCAGATCATCACTTTCCTTCTTTTGTCCGGCAGGTTCTTTTGCGGTTCGAAGCGCCTTGCTTTCCGGAATCCGGCAGACAGCGCAAAGAGAGTTGTATACCCGCCCGGCTGTCAGTCATCGTTCAATGGAACAGGGTGATGTTTCCGGCCGTGCCGGAAGCCCCTTGCCGACTTACAATCCTTTCTTGTGAAAACCTTCTTCTTTCACGGGAAATGAATGTACCACTGATGATTCCGTTTTTTTCATCCTTGCCATTCCGGATGATGGCGGGTGACAGGAATTGGCAGACATGAAACGACCGTTTCATGTATTCTCGCCGGAAAGGCCGGAAGCGGCTGTGCTTTCCCTCCTGCCGATGAATACCGTCCGGTTTGATTTTATCCATGCAGGCCGGACAAAAATTTCATCTTCCGTCCCGTTTATGCCTATAATTCCCGATTCTCCTGTTCGCCGGCTTCGCAATAGATGGATGGAATGCACCGGTCTGGCGTGGCAGGTGAAAAAGCAATGGCAATTGAGCCAAACAGTTTATCCGGAGTGGTCTGAAAATGAGTGAAAACGGCTGGGAACGCGACGTTCTCGAAAAACTGATGCTGCAAACCCTGAAAGAACAGCGCGCACGACGCCGCTGGGGGATTTTTTTCAAACTGACGACCATCATTCTGGTCATCTTCGTGATCGTGTCGATCAATAGCCTGTCTTTTTCCAGACAGGAAGCCGTTCCCGTCCGGAAACATACCGCCATGGTCGAAATCCGGGGAACCATCGAATCGTCCGGCAATTCATCGGCAGCCAATATCATCAAGGCACTGGACAAGGCCTTTGAGGAACCGCTGGCGACTGGTGTCATCCTGAAAGTCAACAGTCCTGGCGGCAGTCCGGTACAGGCCGGCATGATTTACGATGAGATCCGTCGCCTTAGGGAAGCATATCCGGACAAGCCCCTGTATGTCGTCGTTGAGGAATTGTGCGCATCGGGAGGCTATTACGTCGCTGCCGCTGCGGACAGGATATATGTCGACAAGGCCAGTATCGTCGGTTCCATCGGTGTCATGATCAACGGTTTCGGCGTTACCGGCCTGATGCAGAAGCTCGGCGTCGAACGCCGCCTGCTCACGGCGGGCGAATACAAGGGTTTCCTCGATCCGTTCAGTCCGCAAACACCGCAGCAAATCCGGTACGCACAGTCCATGCTGAACCAGATCCATCAGCAATTCATCGAAGCCGTCCGTCAGGGCAGGGGGGATCGGCTGAAAGAGAACAGTGAAATCTACAGCGGTCTTGTTTTTCTCGGTCCTGAAGCCATCAGGCTGGGGCTGGCTGACGATCTCGGAACCGTTGAAAGCGTCGCCCGTGACGTGATTCAGGCTCCGGATGTCATCGACTACACGGAACAGGAAAAACTTTCCGACCGTTTCCTGAAGAAATTCGGTGCATCGGTCGGGTATGGCGCCGTTTCCGCCGGCCTCGATATCAATCCGGTTCCATTGCGCTGACCGGTTTTTCTGGGGGCCGGCATTCAGGGAAAATTGAATCCGGACATTTATTTTTCTGGCGTTTTGCTGGTAATATTAAGAACAATCTGTCTGTTAAACTGAAGATAAAGGCAGATGAGCCGTTTTACCGACCTGATGGAGGCTGGAAATGTCAAAACGAATCCTGACCGGATTGGCAGGAATCGCCGCCTGGCTGGCTGTTTTCAATACCGCCAGCGCACAGAATGTCACCGAACCGGGCAAAAGCGCCCTGTCTTACCGCCAGCAGCAGGTCATCCGGATCGAATTTTCCAGGATACAGTCCCCGTCGGAGCGCCGGATGGCAATGCGGTGGAGCGATGCGAAAAAGGTGGCGGAAACCATGTGCCGTCCGTTTGCCCTGCAATATTTCCAGCAACAATACAGTGATGCGGACAGGGTATTTCTGGGCGATGCACGAAGTGGCAGCCTGAAACTGCAAGGCAATGAATTATTGACCGGAACAGGGCAGGTCAGGGCAGAGGGAGGCTGGCATTATTTCCGGTTTTCCTGCCAGCTCAATCCGCGAAACGGCCGGGCCGTTGCATTCCATGCCGACGTGACACGGTCGGAAAGTTACACATCCCGGCCCGATGGACCGGCAGAAGGCAAATAATCAGGGAAAGTATGAGAAAACAGGATATAGCCAAAATCTTGCTTGTCATAGGCGGCATGTTGCCGCTGGCTTCCATTTCATTCGCCGGACATCAGGATAACCAGCCCCTGAATCCGGAAGACGTTCCATCAGAATGCAAAAAAAACGGTGCCGTTATCGATGTCAGCACCTTGCGCAAGCGGATTGCCAGAACGCCCAAAAGAATGAGTACCTGGATCGACAGTACTTACGGCTTCCGGTTCGTCTATCCTGCCGGCCTGAAACCGTCACGCCAGTTTGACGCAAGCTATTTCCAATCCGGAAACTGGAGCTATTTCGGACAGAAAGACAACGGACACCAGCTGGTATCGATCCCGATCCCGACGACCCCGCAAAGATCGACCGTTGCCGATATCCGCATCGGAGTCAGCACGGATCCTGCCGTGGTCTCCCAATGCCGGGCGGTGCCGTCCAGTGCCGATCCGAAAAGCCTGAAAACCTTCAAAAACAACAATATCATCTATACCTATTTCACGGCAAAAGATGCCGCCATGAGCAAAAGCATCGCGGTCGAAGCCTATCGTACGGTTCATCAGAACCGCTGCTACTCGATCGAGCTGATGGTCAATGCCGTCGATCCATCCGTCCAGAATCCGCCGGACAAAAATGCCGTCAAACCGGCACTTGCCATGAAAAGGCTGAACGCCCTCTGGCGGCAGATGGACTTCAAATGGTTGCCATGACCGTTTTCATGGCCTGAAAATGTCTGTCAGGCTTGCGACAGCATTCAGGAAAATGAAGGCCGTCAGGCCAGTCGCGTTTGCCTGCCGACATCTGAAAATCAGCCTGCACAGCCGATCCTGTACCCTGAAAAAGCGGGGCAGTGACTTTCAAAAGTTATCCCCTTTTTTCCAGCCCCTTCATTTATACGGGATTCATATAAATTCAAACAAAAAAAGTATTTTTTGAATGGATGGCACAGGAATAAACTGCTTGTACAGATGTACAAACCGGCTTTTTTCCAATATCCGGCATAGTCAGGTGACGCCATGAAAACCGTAATCGCATTCGTCAGAAACTGGACATTGCCTTTGGGCATCATATTCGGGGCAATCGGATTTCCCGTCCTGCGGCACCTCGGTTTTCTCGTGCCATACCTGATTTTCACGATGCTGCTTTTGACGTTCTCGAAAATCCCGCTGTCCAGCCTCAAATTCAGTCCTTTCCATTTCCTGATGGTTGCCGTGCAACTGTTCGGCAGCATCGCTGTTTACGTTGCCGTGAAACCATTCGATATCATCATTGCCGAAGCGGCTATGGTCATCGTCATGACACCGACAGGAACGGCCACGGCCGTCGTGACCAGAAAACTGGGAGGCGACGCCGCCAGTCTGACCAGTTATATGATTCTGTCCAATCTGGCGACAGCGATCACCGCTCCCTTGCTTTTCCCGTTCATTCATCCGATGACCGGCAATACCGGTTTTTGGGAAGCGTTTTTCATCATCCTGCAAAAGGTTTTCCCGCTCCTGATCCTGCCTTTCATCATGGCGATGGCCATCAGGCGTTTTGCGCCGTCTCTGGGACAGAGACTGTCGAAGTGGCAGGAATGGGCTTTCTATCTCTGGGGCATCACCCTCATGATCGTTATCGGCAGAACCATCCATACACTGGTCTCGGAACCGAACGACGGCATGATGGCGTTCTGGCTGATGATTGCCGCAGCGGTCATATGCTTCGTGCTTTTTACATGCGGCAAATGGCTTGGCTCGTTCTTTGGCGACAGGATTACCGCAGGGCAGGCCATGGGACAGAAAAACGCCATTCTGGCAGCCTGGTTGTCACAGACCTACCTTTCGCCGGTCACGGCGGTTGCCGCGAGTGCTTATATCGTCTGGCAAAACGGATTCAATGCATGGCAGCTCTGGATGGAACGCCGGCGCGCTGAACGGGAAGCGGTTTCAGGATCGAAAGAACCATAATCCCGGATATCCCGATCGTATTGCCCGGAAATGCCAAACGGCCTGCAGGAAAGGAGAGTTGGTTTTGTTTTACCGCCGTCATAGTTCATGGTTGCGGTTTTTTTGTCCTGTTTGCCGGACTGGTTTCGACTTGCCTCCGATCGCCTACGTTCTTTCGTCAGGATACGATTTTTTTCATGTGTTTTCCTGCCCAATGTGAATGTCAGACTGACAGGACGGGGCAAAACTGCCATTTTGGGTCGCGGAGAAGCTTGTCAGGCTGTATCATTCGGTTTGTGTGCATTATTCTGAATTGTTTGTTTGAAAGCGACCGTTTCCGATGGAAGACTCTTTATTTTCCGCTGTGCAGCCAGACCTTTTTGAAGCTCCTCTTGTTGGGGAATCCGTTACCGAAGCCGAACCGGTGGACGATGTGCAGGTTCTCAGGAAGCGACTGGCCGACATGCTTGCAAAGACGGACGATTTCAGAGTCATCGAACGCATTCCCGTCACCAAACCCGATCTTGTCCTGCCTTTTTCCTTTTCGGAGAAAAAGGGCGATGAAATCGCCATCGTTTTTCTGGATACGGAAACGACCGGTCTCTCATACGATCAGGACGTCATCATCGAACTGGGTCTGGTGAAAGCCCTGTTTTCACCAGAAGAGCGACGGCTCGTTTCCATCGAACGGATCGTCAGCGCCTATGAAGACCCGGGCCGTCCGTTGACGCCTTTCATTACCGAGCTGACCGGCATTACGGACGATGCCGTCCGCGGGCAGCGTATCGACGATAAGATGGTGTCGGATTTTCTGGGCGATGCCGCCCTGATCGTCGCGCATAATGCGGCATTCGACCGTCCGTTTTTCGAAAAACGTTTCAGGGGTTTCGGGGAGAAGCGGTGGGCCTGCTCGCTGGTGGGGATTGACTGGAACGGCCTTGGCTTCAAAAACCTCAAACTGGAAGAATTGCTGTTGAAATCCGGTTATTTTTACGAGGCGCACCGGGCGTCCATCGATTGTCTTGCGCTGGCCTGGCTGCTTCACTGCCAGCCCGAGGCATTGGCCAGCCTTCTGGAACTGTCGGGGAAAAGAACCGTTACGGTGCAGGCTTTCGGTGCACCGTTCGAGGCAAAAGACAGCCTGAAAGCCCGTGGCTACCGCTGGCACGACGGGACGACCGGCCCGAACCGTCACTGGTGGAAAGAAATCGCCGAAGACGCGTTGGCTGAAGAAAAGGCGTTTCTGGATGACTTGTATGCCCACGGTTCCGAGCGCGCCGGGTTTTCTTTCCGGACGGCTGCCGAACGTTTCAAGGCACTCTAGTTCCCGACGGTATTCCCTGTTTTTTCCAGCCATGCGGCAATCTGCCGGTCTGACTTGTCACGGGCGCCACCTCTGATTGCCAGTCCACCAGCAATTGTCGCTTTCGGGCAAGCCTGTCGGATGTATCGTTCGCTCGTACCGAAACCGCTGCCTTCGTGGGTACAGAAAGGCACGATGGTTTTTCCGGTGAAATCGTAAGATTCCAGAAAAGTCAGTACCGGCATCGGCATGACTCCCCACCAGATCGGATAGCCGAGGTAAATCGTGTCATATGTTTCAAAATCGCTGACGGTTCCCGTCAGTTCGGGACGGGCATGGGTACCCAGTTCCCTTTTCGCGACTTCGGTCGATTCCTCATAATCTTCCGGATAGGGTTTGACGGCTTCGATATGGAACAGGTCGCCTCCGGTCATGGCGGCGATTTTTTTCGCGACCACTTCCGTATTGCCGACGGTCAAATGGATGATTTTCCCGTTGAAATAATTGTTTCCCCGGCGGGAAAACCAGGCGATCAGACTTTTTTTCATGATGTTCTCCTTCTTGCGGCGGATGAATGATATCGGTCGTTATGGACACGTCCAATATAATCTTCGGGAGTCGGGACAACCAGATATGAACCTGTCCGATTCTTGCCTGATTCTCTCACGGGCGGTTTTTTTAATGGCGTAACATCTGCCTGAGAACGTTCATGGACGACAGCAGAATGCCGCCGATGATGAGAAAGCCGCCTGCGATCTGCGGAAAACGGACGGTTTCATGCAGGAAAATGACGGCCTCGATACTGCTGAAAAGCGGGATGCTGTAGTAAACGATACCGGCACGGGATGCACCGATGATGTCGACCGAACGGTTCCACAGGAGATAGCCGGTCAGGGTAGGGATGACGGCGATGTACAGGATGATCCAGAAAGCCGTGCCGTCCGGCATGTGATAAGTGGACGACATGGCTTCCAGCGCCATCAGTGGGCAAAGCGTGACAAAGCCGTAACCGAGCATGACGGTCATGAATGCCGTCTGGGGCATATTGGCCGGCCTTTTGCGCACCAGAATGCTGTAAACGGCAAAAAGCGAGGCGGCCAGCAGCATCCACAGGTCACCGATGGTGAAGGACAGGTCAAGCAGGCGGTGAAAATCGCCTTCCAGTACCAGAACGCCGGTGACAGCGGTGGCCAGTCCGGCGATCTGGGAACGGGACAGGCGTTCTTTCTGGAATACGACAGCGAAAAAAGCCATGAAAACCGGAGCTGTCGCCGCAATCAGGGACAGGTTGGTCGTATCGGTCGTACGGCCTGCCTCGAACATCAGGATACTGTATGTCGAAAATCCCAGTACGCCTGCGGGAACCATCCATTTCCAGTTCCGTTTCAGAAGGGGAAGGCAACGGAGCGACGCGGCAATGCCGAATGGCAGCATGGCGAGAAAGGTGAACATCCAGCGCCAGAATGCGATTTCGACCGGCGACATGGAAAAGGCGACGACCCTGACGAGAGGAAATACCGTGCTCCACAAGACTGTTGCCGAAAGTGCAAGCAGGTAAGCTCTTGCCGCCTGTGATGGTTGCTTCATTTGAAAGGACTGAATGACGGGAAAGACGAATGTTACTCCAACTTGCCGGTTGCGCGAAGGCTTTGGGGAGGCCCGTCGTGCCTGCCATTCCGGTGATGCGACGTCTTTAAACGAATGAGACTTGAATCCGGACAAGGCAAGCGTTTCGTTCAGGAGGAAAATGGAAAAACGTTTCCCACGAAATTTCCCTGACTGAAGGTTTCCACCATGCCGACCCGTAAGGATACAGTAGTGATACAGGCTGATGCCGGTGATGCGGATGGCCGTTTGCTTGGCGTCGTCATTTTGACCCGGCACGGTATCCGTTCTCCGAAAGAAAACGTCGCCACACTCGAAAAATGGTCACGGAAAAACTGGCCGGAGTGGCCCGGCACCCCCGGCGATTTGACTGAACGGGGAAGGGAACTCGTTGTGGCGCAATGGGCTGCGTTGAAGCCCTTTTTTGTCCGGCATGGCCTGATACCGGAATTCGGCTGTCCTCCCGCAAGTGACTATCTAGTCATTGCCGATGAGGACCAGCGTACCCGGCAAACGGCCATGGCTGTTTTCGAAGGGCTGCTTCCCTTATGCCATATCCGGCCGAAATACGGAATCCTGTACGATTTGCTTTTCCATCCCGATCCGGCCAGTTACCGGATGATGAACAGGAAAAAGGCGCTTGCCGGAGTACAGGCGATGCTCGAACGGATGGCGGAAGACCCGGCGATCGACGAGGCACTGGATCTGCTTCAGGATATCACCGAGTGTTGCAGGCTCTCTTTTTGCGGGGAATTGGGCGGAGCGGAACCGTGTACGCTGAAAGGTTTGCCGTCACATATGCAGATCGATCCCCGCAAGCCGAAACTCGACATGTCGGGCAAATGGTTTACGGCTTCGACGCTGGCGGAAATCATGCTGCTGGAATACGCGCAGTGGCCCGACAGGAACGCCGGATGGGGCATGGTCGATGAAAGCGTCCTGCAAAAACTGATCCTGATCCATAACGGGGTTTTCAATGCCACTCACCGTGAACCGCTTCTGGCAAAGGCGGGTGGGGCACATATGCTGGCCTGGATCCGCGATACCCTGCTTTGCGAAAATGCCCCGAAGCTGACGGTACTGACGGGGCACGATACGAATATCGCCTGTGTCAGCGGCTTGCTTGGCCTGCATTGGGCCATTCCGGGGCAGGGAAAGGATTCTGTTATTCCCGGCAGTTTTTTGAGTTTCGAGCGCTGGAAAAATACCAAAAATGAGGAAGAGATACGAATCTGTTTCAGTTCTCCCACATTCAATTCACTTCATGCCTGGCCCGCACCGAAGGTCATCCCCGTGCGGGTTCCGGTTGAGCGGGGCCTTTACCGGCCTGATGCGTTTTCAGGGAAGGTCGATGACGTGACAGGAAGTCCGCCTGATGCCTTGCCATAAGCTGACGGCGGTATAATGAGCTTTTGTGACGGATGATTTTGTCGGCAGGAGAAATGATGAGATTGCTGGTGATCGGTGCAACGGGCCTTGTCGGAAGGCACGTTATTGAAAAGGCTCTGGCCGATACCCGGATCGGTTCCATCATCGCGCCCGGCAGGCGTTCATGTGCCATTCATCCGAAACTGCTTTCCCCGATTGTCGATTTCGATTCCCTTCCTGAATCCGCGCCGTGGTGGCAGGCCGATGCGATAATCTGTACATTGGGCACGACCATCAAAGTCGCAAAAACGCGGGAAGCTTTCCGTCATGTCGATTACGACTATCCACTGGCGGCTGCCCGGCTGGCGAAAGAACACGGGACTCCGGCTTTTGTCCTGACTTCCGCCATTGGTGCCGATACCGGTTCCCGTTTCTTTTACAACCGGGTGAAAGGGGAAGTGGAAAGAGATCTTGCCGGTATCGGCTTTGCGTCTCTGACGTTCGTCCGTCCCGGCCTGATCGGCGGCAAACGGGACAAGTCCCGCCCGATGGAAACGGTGCTCGGTGTTTTCAAGGCCGTGCTCGATCCCGTTTTGCCAAGACGGTACCGGACCAATCCGGCAGGCCGTATTGCCGACAAACTGCTGGAAGCGGCTATCACCCGGAAACCCGGCATGCATATCGTCACTTCGGAAGAGATGGCATGACGCTTTCCAATGATGATAAAACCGTTTAAGTTGAATATTCAACGTATTGTTTTCAATACAGTATTTATTGTTTTTTAAGGCGGGAAAACCAGCGGTCGATCGCTTCATCCATTCCATTATCCTGCTGTGGCCGGCCACTTCCGAACCCTTCCAGTACGATGGCGTTTTTCGCCAGTTGTCTGAAATCGGACTGGATGTTTCCGGGGCCGCCACCGTGCGTAAAGAATACAGCGACTTTCTTGCCACCGAAATCAGCCTGTTTCAGAAAACGCATGACCGGATTGGAGACCGATCCGAACCAGACCGGCGTCCCGACAAGGATCAGGTCGTATTGCGCCAGACCGGAAGGCATTCTTTTCAGTACAGGCCAGTTGCCGGTTCTGATTTCGGCTTTCGGCACGTCAATCCTGCCCGGGGTGTCACGGGGGTAAGCCTTGACCGTTTCCAGCCGGAACATGTCCGCTCCGGTTTTTTTCTGCAATTGACGGGCGAGATAACCGGTATTGCCCGTTTGCGAGTAATAGACGATGAGGACTTTGTCAGACGGAGTTTCCGCTGCCGAAAGAGATGGCGGGATGATGAAGAATATGAGCAAAAGTCCTGCAAAAAGTTTTTTCATGTCGACTCCGGTTGAATTCGTTGCATAGGTGGATTTCAAAGGCGTTTCTTCCTTCAATGCCTGCCGTATCGGCACATGCCAGTTTATCCGCCCATCGCGTCCGTAAACAGCGACAAAAATGCCGTTTTTCTGCCTGATTGTCTCATCTGGAGGAATGAGCAGATACGGATTGGCCGTGTAAAGGGATTCTGGTCTGGCATGTGTCAGGAAATCCCTGAAAGCATGAAAATGCCTCACTGCCGGATTTGTTTTTCATGGAAACAGTCTGTTTCATTTGACTGGCTTCAGGTTGAATAAGCATTCACAAATAATTTTCTGGCTGCCATATTGAGACCGGTGGCGAGTTCCTGAACTGTGGTCAGGTCTGGTCAGTTACCTGCTCATGCTGCCGGCAATGATCTGCCACCTGATATCTGCCGCCTGGTGTTTGCCAGTGAAATTCCCGATGTGGCCAAACCGGCTATCGCAATTCCGGCAGTGTCTGCCAGCCTGTCGCTTGCCGGATACCTATAGCCAGAGCGTTCTCCGTTCAGGTTCGTGAACGTATGTACCGGGCAAATTCCTGCAAATAAGGCTTGTCCAGACGGTCTTTCCAGAGGGCTTCGAAGATCAGGCTTACCCTGTCGCCATTTTCATCGACGAGCGGCAGCGCATCGTTTTTGCTGGCCTGAAGTTTTGATTCGGGAAGCAGGGCTGCGCCAAGCCCAATCGATGCCCATTCTTCAAGCACCTGATAACTCAGGGCCTTTCCGGCATATTCCTTCAGTTTTTTACGCTTGCTCCGGAAAAGGGCGCGGATTGCCCTCGCCAGTCCACACCCGTCCGGCACCATGACAAGGGTTTCTTCCGCAATATCATCGACAGTGGCTGTCTTGCCGGCAGGGAATACATTCCCTGCACACGGAATGAAAAAGAGCGGTTCTTCATACAGGAAAGTCCGGTTTGTGCTTTGCCTGCTGTCCTCACTGGCAATGCCCGCCACGAAATCGATCAGGCCCTCGTCCAGCATGCGGGACAGGTCGGCCATATTGTGTTCGCTGAAAATGATGTCCATACCGTCATGGGTCTGGCGGAACGGTTCGAGAATACGGGCGAAACGGGCGGTATGGACAAGAGGCGAAACGCCGATCCGGATAAGGCGGGGAGCAGAAGCACGATAGTTCCGGACGGTTTCCACCAGTTCGGCCTGGGAGAAAAGCATTTTTTCGATATAGGGCAGCACATGTTCACCGAATGGCGTCGGCGAAACGGTACGGGTCGTACGGATGAACAGCTTTTCCCCGAATTCTTCCTCCAGTTGTGCCAGTCCATTGGACAGCGTCGGCTGTGTCACGCAACACTGTTCCGCCGCCTGCGTGAAAGAGCCGGTTTTCGCCACGGCAAGAGCATATCTCAATTGATTCAGATTCATATTTATAGGCTACCTGAATAAATCGCATGTGAAAAGACAATTTCACAGGGGAACGGCAGATGGGTAAAGTTCATTCAACCGCTTTGGCGGGAAAGACAAATGACCCACAAAGGAGAAAACATGGCTTATCTTGAAATCACGCTCAACATTGACGATAAAAACCGTCCGGCTGCCGCCGGGGTTTACAAGCAGTACAGGGATGCCTTTCTGACGCAGATTACCGGTGCGAAATCGAAAGAACTGCTGATCCGTGACGATGATGTACAGGTATTGCATGGCTTCGATACGGCAGATAACGCCAGAGCCTATCTTCAGTCAGCGCTTTTCATGAACGATGTCGTCGGGGGCCTTGGCCCTTATCTGAAAGCGCAACCGGATATCCGTATTTATGACACCGTCTGATGTGCGTAAAGAACAGGGCCGCCAGCTGGCACAGTGGTGGCCTTGTCCGGAAAAAAGGACGTTCCCGTGAAAACAGTGTCCTTTATTTTTCATTTGCAGGCCGGACAATCGGGATGTGGCCTGACTGCTCATATGGAAAAACGACGGTTGTATGTCTGATCTATGGTTTTTTGTAGCAGGTCTGGTTGCCGTTTATCTGATACCTGGGCCCGATATGCTGCTCGTGCTGGATGCCGCATTTCACCGGGGGCGTTTCAATGCGTTCATGATTGCAGTGGGACTGGCAGCTTCGCGTGCCATACATGTCACTCTCTCCGGAGCGGGGCTTGCCTTCATGCAGAAAGGCTTTCCCTGGATATTCCAGCTCGTGCATTATGCCGGAGGTGCCTTTCTCATCTGGATGGCGATTGGATTGGTACGGACACGGGTTTTTTATTCGGGAAAGGTTGATGCGGCGGGAATCGTCGGCAGAACGGAAAAAAAACTGACAGTGCTTGGCAGGGGATTTTTCACAAACCTCCTGAACCCGAAAGCGCTGCTGTTCTGTTCCGTTTTCCTGCCCCAATTCGTTTCAGACGGGGCAGGGTATGTCTGGCTTCAGTACACCATACTGGGCATCATTCTGGTTGGTATGGGTTTCCTGTTCGATCTGGTATTCATTCTCGCCGGTTCGGCAATGGAAAGATTCTTTGCCAATACCGTTATCCAGTCCATCCAGCGATGGGGTTTTGCGCTGGTTTTCCTGTGTACCGGGATAGCCTTTATTTTTGATACATTATAATTGGAATTCAATAAATTAAAGAATGATATTAAAGTGATTTATTTGGTTTGTTTCATTCAGTGAAACAGTATGACGACCTTCATTTTGCCGTTTTTTTGGACAACTCGGTAAAAATCACGGCGGCAAAAATCAGGGCTGCGCCGATGTAACCCTGCATTCCCAGGATTTCATGCAGGAAAATGTAGGAGAGAAGGGCGGAGAACACCGGTTCCAGCGAGAAAATCAGGCCGATTTTTTCAGGTGAGGCGTATCGCTGGGCAATCGGCTGGACGACAAAGCCATACGCGCTGCAAATCAGTCCAAGCCCGATGATCGCACCCCACTGGACAGGCGTTTGCGGTAATGATGGTGTTTCGAGAAGGCACATGAACACGGTGCCCAGCAGGGAAGCGACACCCAGCTGGATAACACTGATCAGAAAGGCGTCCGATCCCTTGGCGACCTTGTCGGTGACGATAATATATATGGCGTAGAAAAGGGCGCCTGTCAGGCAGTAAATGGCACCGAGGTCAAGGGAAATCCCGTCTTTTGCCGTCAGCAGGAACAGACCGGTAATGGCGACCGTAATACTGATGACGATCGTTTTCGAAGGCGGCGTCTTTTTGATCAGACATTCCAGAACCGGTACGATCACGACAGTCGTGCTTGTCAGGAAACCGGCCGTCGATGCCGTCGTGTGATTGACGCCGTTGACCATGCCGTAAAAAATCAGGAACAGGATAACGCCCATTCCGATACCCCTGAAGAACGTGGGAACCGTCATCTGACGGTAACGGGGCAGGAAAAGCAGCGACATGACGAAAAACGCGATACCGAAACGCATGGCGATCAGGTTGTAAGGGCCGATGCCATCCAGCCCGAGCTTCATCAGCAGATAGGAAGACCCCCATGCCAGTGCCACACTGGCCATCAGAAATTCGGCTTTCCGGCTATTCATTGACATCATTCTTTTACAACAGGCATCCATAACGGGGATGGACAGCATTTTTCATGTATTGTGCGTGACGCCGTTGCTGTCTTCTTCGGATAATCCCGTTGAAAAGGCTGAAAGTGAAACAATAACAATGCTGTGTCATGCGTTTACAGGAAAGGACGAAAAAAACATTTTATCGGTTTCCGTTTTTATAAGGAAGCTGGTTTCACGGTATAAGGGCCTTGAGGTATGCCATCTTCTCCAGAAAGTGAGGTTACATGGATTATGGCAAGTCGATGCCGCTTATCCTGTTGTGTGTGTTGCAATATTGGAAATTTTTATTCCTGCCAGAATATTGGAAAACGGGTGGATTTTGCGGCTGCCGGTCTGAAACAAGCCGGTTTGCTTATGCATGCTATTGCCAGTAGGAATAGAATACTTTTTCATTCCTGAAAGGCGTGGCGTTGGCCGGCAATGCTGTCAGACGGAACGTGGCACCTTTCCGACAGTACGGAGAGGTGTGCCATACTGAAATCGATAAAAGCCCGGGCCGCTGAAGAAAGGTGTCCCTGTTTTCTGTACACGAGATGCAGGGGAGAATGGGGCAAAGGGTATTCTGGCAGCAGTTCAACCAGTTCTCCCGTCCTGATATGCTCTGCAGCGATGAAAGCCGGCAGTTCCGTAATGAAACATCCCGACAGGGCACCTTCACGCAGTTGAACATAATCATTTACCGTAAAAATGGCGGGAATATCATAGGCATGCTGTCCGAGTATCCATACAGGATGGGCATCAATGGCCGAACCCCATGCCCCACAGGGAAAACATGCAAGATCGGATGGCTCACGCAGTGGTGGCGACACGTCAACCAGTTTGGGGCTGGCAACCAGAATGTGGCGAAAATCCATCAGGTGACGGGCAACAACGGAATCGTCAGCGATAGTGCCGACGCGTAGCGCGACATCAATTCCGTCCGAAATCAGGTCAAGTCTTCTTTCGCTGGTATATACATTCACGGCAATGCCGGGATAAGCCTTCTGGAACCGGCGGATGATGTCCCACCATGGATCAAAAGACTGCGGCAGAGACAGACGCAACCGTCCCGTCAGATGAGGTTCTCCGGGCAAAACCGAGTGTTCGGCATCAGAAAGCATATCCATTGCCGTACTGGCATGGTTCAGCAGCCGCGAACCCGTTTCAGTCACCTTGCATCCTTTGACTGTCCGTTCCAGAAGGCACACCCCAAGTTCTTTTTCCAGTTCCAGAATTTTTCTGCTGAGAGTCGGCAACGCAATGTCATGACTGCGTGATGCAGCCGAGAGACTGCCGCAACGGGCGACCAGAACGAACATCCTGAGGGCATTCAAATCCATACAAAATCCTCTCATTTATGGAAGGGGGATTGTCATTTTACCTGCTTCCGGAGGTAAAAACGGCTCTCTATAATGGATTCATTCATGAAGCCATTTGCTGTTAAAAAGACATATCGAGGAGTAAAAATCATGCGTAAGAGTGCATTGGAGTATTTTGGGCGGGATTACGATTTTCCCAATGTTATCCCGGGATTGCCCTGCAAACTATCAGATGTGGAAGGTCTGGAAATCGGCAGGTTCCAGACAAACGACGGTGTTTCACTTTCGTACTGGACGGCAGGTCAGGGAAGGCCGCTTGTTTTCATACCGGGCTGGTCATCCAACGGGGCTGAATATATCAACCTCATCCATTTGCTCAAGGATGATTATGCCGTGTATGTCCTTGACCAACGCAATCATGGCCTGTCGGACAAGGTGACATTCGGGAACCGGATTTCGCGTCTGGCGGCTGATGTCAATGATTTCTTCAATGCACTTCATATCAGTGAAGCTCATGTATGCGGATGGTCGATGGGATGTTCCGTTATCTGGAGTTATATCGATTTGTATGGGATCGACAGAATCGGAAAGCTTGTCTTTATTGATGAAGCTCCCTCAATCTATTGTCACAGTGACTGGACCGAGCAAGAGCGTAAAAAGGCAGGGGCCTTCACGACTTCTGCTGAAACCATGATATCCATGTTTTGCAAAAAAGGATCTTTTCACCGGCTGGTAGTGAATACGGATGTCTTTGATTTTTATAAGGTTAATGGCGCACCTGCCTTTGAAAATTCACACCTGTTCGCTGAGGAATGCGTACCGCCCGACATGGATGCCCTTCAGTTTATCCTGTTTGACCACATCAAGAATGACTGGAGAGATGTGCTTTGCCACAAGATCACACGTCCGGTGCTGGTCATATCAGGAGAAAACAGCAATTGGGTGGAAAGCCAGCGCTGGATTGCGGAAACCGTCCCGCATGGCAGGATCATTGTTTATGGCAAGGATGAGTATGGTGACCATTTTCTGCACCTGAAGCTCCCTCGGAAATTCGCCGGACAACTGAAAGCCTTTTTGTCTGAATAAATCGGTGCATGGATACACAAATGGTTGCCAGACGTTTTTGAAGGTATTGTCCGGTTTTCCACTATACCAAGGTTTTCCACTATACCAATTGATGCAGCCATATTCAAAAGCAGTATGGCTGATTTGCGCCCGTTGTCGAAAAACCTTTATGTGCACGTATAACGTATTAGGGGACTCGTAAACTGGCGAAGTGACAAGTGATAATACAAAATCATCTTTATATCCACTTTTAATTTTACATAATACAAATTATGCGAAATTTGATGTGGTGCTCAGGATGATTTTCTTCCGCATTCAGAAGTCCGGCTGCTTTCTTCTGATGTATCCCATCTGTTTTGCCTGAACGGAAAAATCGATGCGGGGTTTGAATCTGAAATATGAGAACTTGGCTGTTCTTCCTGACATTGGCAGGATGAGCGGTTTGGGTAATGGCGATATCAGACATGGAACTGGTGTGAAAGCGAAACAGACCAACCGGACATTACAACAGATTATCGGGGAATATGATTCTGTCAATCGTTTCCTGCTCCAGTCGCTTATCTTTACTCATTCTCAACCATTTCTGCCGTTTTCCCTCGGCTAGGCCTGTGTACCATGCTCCTGTTGTTTATTGAGGCAAGGCTTTATCATATCTGAACGGAATACAGGCTTTTCCGTGGTACTTCTGAAATGAAAATTGTTTTAGAGCCAACGCTGACTTGACCGGAATGATTCTTCAAATAGTGGTTTCTTGCCGGATATTTCTGTTTTTCAGCAGTTTTTTCCGATGTTTTTCAGTGAAAAGCAGGTTTTTGCATTATTTGAGGTATATGCGTTGTTTCTTGGAGGCGATGGATTCGAACGATGGCACAAAAACTCCCGCCATACAGATGTGCAGGCGGGAGTTTGACAGGATACGATGGTACTGGTAAACCGTGTCAGTCAAAAAGATATTTGACACCGACCTGGGCGGATTCCTCATGGTAGCCGCCTTTGCCGGCACGGACGCCCAGCGTGATCCATCCGAGGAGGTTTTTGTCCAGATGCCCTTCGGCGCCGATACGTATTTCACCGCTGTCACGTGCCCCGTCCTGATATATCTGGTCGCCATTCATCGAAACGCCCCGTTTTTTTGAATTGTGAATCCAGTTCGCTTCTATGAAACCGAGTCCCCTGTCTTCATGGTTGGCGTGAAGTCGGGCACCAAGCCGGAGTATGACGTTATTATTGCCTAGCTGGCGATAGACCGTATGGTTGCTGTCCACTGCCTTGTCTGCTTTTACTCCGTCCCAGATGACCTGAGCCTGCGGTTGCCAGCTCCAGATGACACGATCGATTCCGGCCTTGCCTGTTTCGCCAATCGGGAGTGTCTTGCCGACTTCCAGCGAAGCGACCCATCCATCGGAATCATAAGTGAATTTGGGCAGGGAACCGTAAACTTCGTTATCATATTTTCCCCACATCAGCCAACTGTCCAGATAGAAGCCCTTGTCCGGTGAATTGCCCGTGTAAAGCGTGCCATAGACACCGAATGCATAGCCATCCACTTCGGATTTGGCATGATACCGGCCCTGGGTACGGGAACGGCTGTCGAGTGCACCGCCGAAAGCGCCGATGGTATATTTCCAGTCCTTGTCCAGGGTCTTGCGGAAAAGGTCTCCGCCGATCTGGGTTACGTACGTTTCTGCATGCGTTTTCGTGGCGCCGTTCTCCATACGGTAATGCGTATGATCGCCGACTACCCTGCCCCATGCAGCCTGTTCTTTCACTTCTCCGGTGAATGGATCGCTGTAGTATGCCTGTCCCATACGGTCATGAAGACGCATATGCATTCGCGTCAGGGCCAGCGAATTGTTGACATAACTGCCCGCTTCAGAACGGACTTCGCCGGAATTGACCAGATACCAGTCCTGTTTTCCGCCGGAGGTTCCTTCATGACGTCCTTCAAGGCCGTAATAATAAGCTCCGCCTACAATCGGGCCACTTTCCGTCAGGACAAAACCGGTATCTGCGTTTTCGGCATGCAGAATGTGAATTCCCTGCTCCGTTTGTGCACCATGGCTATCCGGAAGTGCATTGACGCGCACCTGACTCATGCCTGTTGCAGTTCCGGTGATGGTTACGAAATCGGTCGGAGAATCATGATCCCCGTTCAATCGGGTGTTATAAACCAGCGTTCCACCCTCTCCCTTGTAGTTTCCCGTCATATAGACCTTGTTCAAGGTATCAGGAGACGCCGTTCCCTGTCTGGAAAGATAGACCGTACCGGCATTGTCCAGATTGTTGAGATGATGCTGGCCGGAGTCGGTACCATTCAGATACAGATGTGAAGCGGTGCCAACCTTGATCGAAGCGGAGACAAGCGCTTTGGCATTTTCCAGCGCAGCTGCGGAATGGGTCAGGTTGACGGTGCCACCGAAGCCGGTGTTGTCGGTATGGATGGCCAGATTGCTGTGTTCTGCATTGAGAACGGCATGGCTGTTACCGACAAGGGTACCTTCGATCGAAGCGGAAGCGATGCCGTCCGGATTTTGCGAGAGGTTTCCGGTAATGGTCAGATGACCGGATTCGTCCGGTGAGTTGTCCGAAGTGTTGAAATTGATAATGGAACCATTTTCCTGCTGCAAACCGCCGACGGACTGTGTCTTTCCGTTCAGGGCATAAGTGGTTTTTTCTGCCAGTGTCAGATTTCGGGTGTAACCCAGTGCCTGGTCGGCTCCCTGCCGAAGGGTGGCTCCTTGCGCTACTGTGGTTTCACCCCGATAGGTATTGAACCAGGTCCGGTTTGCTTCCACTTCTTGCTGGTCTTCCTGATAGTACCGGCTGTTTTCGTCTCCCATGATGACGGTGTTTTCTTGTGGGATATAGATACCGCCGTTACCGTTTACCTGTGCGGACAAGGTATAGTTGTCCGGATCGGTTGTCGTGTCGCGGGGATCTGTCAGACCGTTCAGAACGACCTGTTTGCCATCTGAAACGTCGAGTTTTTTCAGCCAGTACGCGATGCCGGTACCGCCTTCTGCGCCAGCAACAGTCTGAATCGTGCGATTGTCCTTGTTGTAATAACCATCAAAGTGCAGGTATTTGTAGAAAGAATAGGTCGCACTGGCAACCTTGTCGCCCTGCTGCATGATGTCGAAACCATTTATATCGAACGTCAGGTCATCCAGTTTGCCGGTAGTGTTACCGACGCCAATCGGGGCACTGGCATAAACTGCATCGCGTCCGTAAACCGAGATGCCGATCTGGGTATTCCCGAATGCATTGATGTCCTGATCGTTTTTGAAACGGAATTCTTCAATCTTCTTGAAATCGATATCGATGGCACGAATATCTCCGGTCGTGCTTTTGCCGCTGTTGACACCCAGATAGAGAACCTGTCCATTGTAATATCCTTCTCCGTTTGCATCGGTATCGTTGCCACTGGCATCTTTCTGGTTCCGGTTGCCTGAAAAAGCCTCCATCAGTGTATGACCGTTATTGTTTACCATCATGCCGTTGTCATGGGCCAGCAGGGACAGCTCGGAATTGCCATCGGTACCATAACCGTGATTGACTTCATTTGATGCATTGAACAGGTGCCGTACCGTGTCAAGCGACGTCCCGTCACCGGAAACGGTGTTGGTCAGATTGGCATAGGCCCCTACCCAGAAGTTATGCAGTCCATCTGTTTCATTGGACTGGCTGGAATTCTGTGAAGACAGATCGGAATGAAAACCGCTCCGATTCAAAAGAAAAGAACCGGCCACTTGCTGGCCAAGCTGGATTTTCTCGTCATTGTAATGTTTATAGTCGGGATTGTTGGTATAAACGACACCTGCCAGCGGAGAAGCTGGATAATATTCCGACTGTTCCGGCAGGTTTTTATCCTTCAATTCACTCAAATAGTAATTCCGGGTGACATCGATATCGTTCGTGTAATTTTGCTCCAGATACGCCGTATCGTAATATTGTCCGAAGTGAATGTAACGCACATAGGCGGAATTCATTTCATTTTTGCCAGCTAGATATGCAATACCTCTTCTCCGGTTGACGGCTTTGGTCTGGCTTTCATTCAGACGCAGATCGCTGCCGGACTGATATTCGCCGTTTGCAGTCGCTGTACCGTAGATGGAAGAATTGCCGACCAGTGTCACATTGTGCAGGGAAACAAGGTTGGCATTCAGTTTTCTCAAATGGTTTTTGTCGCTTTCGATGATATTCTGGAATTCCAGCCCACCGATGATATTGCCGTTGATAATGGAATTTTCGACAGACACGATATTGTTTTTGGCTTCTCCGGTGGACCAGCCGCCGTATATGGAAAAACCGGTGTCCCACGCATCAGATTTTCGCCAGTCGTTCTGGTCAGACGGAAGATCGTATCCGATATAGCTGTTATTGATCGTGACAACATTATTATTGGCAATGGCGGTTTGTTTGGCATCGACAGAATTTTCACCTATCCGCTTATCGTACAGGCCGCGGCCGCCTACCAGTCCCAGTTTCCGGGCTGTTGCCAGACCGGCGGCAATGATGGTGTCGTTGATGCTGACAAGATTATGGCTGGCTTCGTACCCTTCGGCACCGAAAATCCCTTTCGCGATCAGGGTCGGTGTTTTTTTTGGTGTGAAAAAATCGCTGTCCGATGCCGTGTTGGTGATGTTTCCGGCACCGCCGTGGATAATCACGCGATTGTTGTTGGTTTTAAAACCGGCGTGGACTTTTTCATCGACACCCTCGAGTTGCGCAGACCGTCCCCCAAACAACAGCTTGGCATACAGTTGGGAATAATCCGACAACGTGACTTCAAGGGTATTGTTCAGGGAGTTTCCGGCGTTTTCATCGTAATTTGTCAAATCAAGACCACCACCGATGTCGTTTCTCCCGCCATAAGCCTTGGTGGCGAATGTGGTGATGTTATCGGCGGTGCCTTCTGCCAGTGTCAATTTGACAGTCGTTCCGGAATTGAAACCGGAATAGAAATGTGTGTGGCCGTCACTATCGGTGACACCTTTGTTATCGGGTGCCGTCATATCGGCAAGTAACTTGAGATTGTCAGGATTTTTTGGCAGATCGGTACTGGCAAATGAGCCCATTATCCATGTCGCATCTGTTCTGTCCTGATCGTTTTCGGACCACTTTTCACTGGTTCCGCCATTTCCTGAAACCGTTATTTCAAGCTCCTTCCCGATGGGTTCCTTGCCGTTTAACCAGATATATCTCTGGGTTTCATTTAAGGCATCGATGGGGTCGTGTGGATATTTTTCGATATTGACGATTTCAGTTCCTGTACTGCTGTTCAGCTGAAATTGCAGATTGGCATTATCACCAGCCTTGCTGGCATAGGCAGGAGGAAGGTTCGCCCCTCCAAGGGCAAAAGCGCAAAAAATGGCCAGATAAAGCCGGTTATAACGAAAAGAATGACATGCTTTCATTGTGAATTTTTCAGTATTTTCATGGGGAAAAACAGGAAAGCATTGTCGGAATCCAGGATCTTGCCATATCCGGATGTATATGAAAC
>JAEXJM010000015.1 GCA_023449275.1 Pseudomonadota bacterium
GATCAACAGGGTGAGGAACAAACGGTCTGGCTCGACATGCATTTCGAAGGCTTCGGGCAAGGCATGCAGCAGGGAAGTGGACAGCATCATGCCGACCGACAGGCTGATCATCAGTTCGATCATTCTGGCGAGTATCGAAAATGACAGCAGGGCTGCCAGCGTAATGCTGATGACGCCAATTGAAAAAATGGCAAGCAGTGCAGAAATGAGCTCGGAGTCCAAGTCCAACTCCCTTCTTATGGTTTTTAACCGGAAGATTCAAAAAATTTCAGGAGCGGCGGGGTTCGCCGGCTCCTGAACCGGATATCGGATCGGTGGTGACGGGATTTTATTTGACGGCCAGTGCCTTGCGTCGTTTATCGATCTCTTTGATGCGGATGACGGACTGGGGCAGTACGTCCATTCTGGCGGAAGTGGACGGATGCTGTGCCGTGTAGTTTCTCACATTGGTTGCCGGGAAACGGTAGGCCAGCCGTCTCCAGAATCGGGGGGCATCGTCGATGTCGTAATTGGCACGCAGGGCCATCGCAAGGCTCAGGGTATCGGCGTCGATATCGAATTTCTTGGACATCGGCTTCAGGCCTGAAGCGTTGATCGACGGCTTCTGGTTCGCGTTGGTGTGAATCAGGTTGTCGATCAGGGCTGATGCGGCGCGTGTGTTATTCAGCGATTTGGCATGATCCAGAACGTTGTGGGCCATTTCCTTGGCAATGACGTAGGCGAGTTCCTGGTCGGATTTCGTGAATATCATCATGCCTTGCGTAACGAGGATACGGCTGCCGTCGGAATAGGCGCTGACGTTGCTGGCATGACCCAGTTCGATACGGAACCCGCAGGATGGCGTCAATGGGACGATGACATTATGTCGGGATTTGTTTCGCAGTACGGTCAGCCGGACAGGCTTGTTTCTGGAGACGATGGAAGAGAGCATTTCCACAGTGTCCCTTTCGGCGCTGGGGCCGGTCGGAACGTTGCGGTTGTCGATTTTGAGCAGTTGGTCGCCTTGTTTCAGTCCGGCAGCTGCCGCTCCGCTGCCTTCAATAACGTTCATGACCTGCAGTCGTTCACCCAGCCCGTAGGTTTCCGTTGCCATACTGGCCAGGGCCGGAGAGTAGGAATATTTGTTGGCGACGGAAAAGCCGAGAAGATTGCGCAATTGTCTGCGGCACAGGTCGGCATTGTTGATCAGCAGTTTGCCGCCGACCTTGTCGAGCCGGTCCTGCATGGCGACGATCTGTTCGAGTTTTTTGACACCGGTCGTTTCAATGACCGGTTCCGCTTCTTCCTCGTACCAGCCGGAATCTGTCGCACAGGCGGTGAGGACAGCGACACAGCAAATACAGGCCAGTTTGGGAAAGATCCGTTGTTCCTTAATGAATTCTTTCAGAGATTGCATACGTTTCATGCTTTTCCTTGCCTCATCCTTTATTTTTTACCAGTACTCCCGAATCCGCCAGTGCCCCGGTCGCTTTCCTCGAATTCCTCGACGACGTTGAAGTCGACCTGGAGAACGGGAACGATCACCAGCTGGGCAAGCCGTTCCATAGGATTCAAAGTAAATGCATCTGTTCCACGATTCCATGTCGAGACCATCAACTGGCCCTGATAATCGGAATCGATCAGCCCCACAAGATTGCCGAGTACAATGCCATGCTTGTGCCCGAGTCCACTTCTCGGCAGAATCAGCGCGGCATAGCCCGGATCGGCGATATGTATCGCCAGACCGGTCGGTACCAGTTTTGTTTCGCCCGGCAGGATGTTCATCGGTTCGTCGATGCAGGCCCGCAGATCCAGACCGGCACTTCCACTCGTGGCATATGAGGGTAAATGTTCCCTCATTCTTGCATCCAGTATTTTGATATCTATCGTTTTCATGGGGACTTCTTTAAAGTCGTTTCGCGATCTGTCCGATTAACTGGCGTGCAAGAAGCTGTTTGCTGCCATGCGGCAGCTCGAGTGTTCCGGTTTCATCGAACAGAATGAGTGTATTGTCATCCTTGCCGAAAGTTTCATGTCCGATATTGCCGACCAGAAGCGGGATGCCCTTTTTCCTGCGCTTTTCTTCGGCATGTTGCCTGAGTTTCTCCGACTCGGCGGCAAAGCCGACACAGTATGGAGGGTCTGGCAGAGCGGCGATGGAGGCCAGAATATCGGGGTTTTCGACAAATTCCAGAGCAGGCGTATCTCCGCTTTTGTTTTTCTTGATCTTCTGGTCGCTGGCATTGGCAACACGCCAGTCGGCTACCGCCGCGACGGAAATGAAAATATCCTGATGACTGATGTGCGACATGACGGCATCGCGCATTTCAACGGCGGTCATGACATCGACACGCTTGACATTGTATGGCACGTCCAGTGCCGTCGGTCCGGAAATCAGCGTCACGTCCGCACCCGCTTCACGGGCTGCACGGGCGATGGCATATCCCATTTTGCCGGAGGAACGGTTCGTGATGCCACGGACCGGATCGATCGGCTCGAAAGTCGGGCCGGCGGTTACCAGAACGCGCCTGTTCGCCAGGACTTTCGGCTGGAGTGCCGCGATGACTTCCTCGAGCATCTGCGCTGGTTCAAGCATACGACCGTCGCCGATTTCGCCGCAGGCCTGAAAGCCGGACGCGGGACCCATGATCAGGACGCCATCTTCTTTCAACTGGTTGAGGTTTCTTTGCGTTGCCGGTTTTTTCCACATTTCGGCATTCATCGCCGGAGCGACGATAAATGGAACATGGCCAGGGTGTGCAAGGCACATGGTTGACAACAGGTCGTCGGCAAGGCCATTCGCCAGCTTGCTCATGAAATTGGCCGTACAGGGAGCGATGACGACGGCATCGGCCTGACGGGTCAGGTCGATATGCGGCATTTTGTTGTCGGGCTGGTCATCCCATTGGCCGGAATAGACGGTATGGCCTGTCAGGGCCTGCATGGTGAGTGGCGTAATGAATTCCTTTGCGCCGTCGGTCATGACGACCTGAACGGATGCGCCTTCCCTGATCATGGCGCGGGCAAATTCGGCCGATTTGTAACAGGCGATACCCCCTGTCAAACCCAGTAATATTTTCTTGCCGGACAAGTCCATAATTTCTCCAGAGTCCTGATTTCCAGATGAAAACGAAGCCTATTTTTTATTGACCCGTTTCAGTTCATCGATGATGAACAGAACGGCACCGACACAAATGCCGCTGTCGGCGATGTTGAAGGTCGGCCAGTGCCAGCCATTGGCATAAACATCCAGAAAATCAATAACATGACCGTAAAAGGAGCGGTCGATAAGGTTTCCGATGGCGCCTCCCAGTATCAATGCGAGAGACAGGCAGAACAGTCTTTGCTGGGAATGACGCCGTAAAAGATAAACGATGAAAACAATAGCGACAATACTGACTGCTGTAAAGAAATAGCGTTGCCAGCCAGCTTGTGTTGCCAGGAAACTGAATGCGGCGCCTTCATTATAAACAAGGGTCAGATTGAAAAAGGGGGCTACCCGGATGGCTTGTCCGTAACTCAGGACATGCGTGATCCATATTTTTGTGAACTGATCCAGAAGGACCAGGATGATGGCAATGCCCAGCCAGGGGACGATGCTGTTGCTGTTCGTTTTGAAAACGGTTTTTCTGGTTGCCATATAAAAGTCGTTGTAAATGCCTCCGGTTGCCATTGCAGACCGGAGGCAATGTATTTCAAAAAGATCAGACGAATTCGCGTTCTTCGCCTTCGCCGAACAGGTTTGCGGCGCAACGGGAGCAAAGGTGCGGATGTTTCGAGTCGGCACCGACATCGTCACGGTAATGCCAGCAGCGGTCGCACTTCTCGAACGTCGATGGCTTGACCGTGATGGATTCGTCTTTTTCATCCGCGACTTCGATGACATCGGCACGGGACGTGATCATCAGGAATTTCAGGTCGTTATCGAGACTCTTCAACAGACCGAATTTGTCGCCGCTGGCGCGGATTTCAATTTCAGCCTGCAGGGACGAACCGATTTTTCCGGCGATGCGCACTTCTTCGAGTTGTTTCATCACTTCGGCACGAATGGTTTTCAGCTTGCCATATTTGTCGAGAAGGGCTTTTTCGTCCTTGATTTCCGGCAGGGAATAAGCGGTTAGGGTGAAAAGGGTTTCATCACTCTTTTCGAATTCTTCCTTGCTGGCAAATACAGCCCATGCTTCTTCCATTGTGAATGACAGGATCGGAGCCATCAGGCGCAACAGGGCATGTGTGATATGCCAGAGGGCTGTCTGTGCCGAACGGCGGGCTTTCGATACCGTACCGGATGTGTACAGGCGGTCTTTCAGAATATCGAGGTAGAGGCTGCCCAGTTCTTCCGAACAGTAGGTTTGCAGTTTGGCGACGATTGGATGGAACTCGAATTTTTCGTAATGTGCCATGACTTCATTTTGTAATGATTTCATGGAAGCCAGCGCGTAACGGTCGATTTCCAGCAGATCGTCAATAGCGACGGCATCTTTGAGCGGATCAAAATCGGCCGTATTGGAAAGCAGGAAACGGAGGGTGTTGCGGATGCGGCGATACGCTTCCGTCACGCGTTTCAGGATTTCATCTGAAATGGACAGTTCTCCGGAGTAATCAGTTGCGGCCACCCACAGGCGCAGGATATCTGCGCCGAGCGTGTCGGACACTTTCTGCGGAGCGATGACGTTGCCCATCGATTTCGACATTTTCTTGCCCTCGCCATCGACGACGAAACCGTGTGTCAACAGCATCTTGTATGGAGGGCAGCCATCAAGCATTGACGAAGTCAGCAATGAGGAATGGAACCAGCCCCTGTGCTGGTCGGAACCTTCAAGGTACAGGTCGGCAGGGAAACGCAGTTCTTTTGCGTGCGATCCGCGCAACACGGTCAAATGGGTCGCTCCGGAATCGAACCACACGTCCAGCGTGTCCTTGTTCTTTTCATACTGGCTGGCTTCATCCCCCAGCAATTCTTTCGGATCGAGCGTTTGCCAGGCTTCAATGCCTTCCTTTTCAACACGTTTGGCGATTTCTTCCAGAAGTTCGAGCGTTCTCGGATGCAGTTCGCCTGTTTCCTTGTGGACGAAGAATGCCATCGGGACACCCCACTGGCGCTGGCGCGACAGGGTCCAGTCCGGGCGGTTGGCGATCATGCCCTGTAATCTGGCTTTGCCCCAGTCCGGGTAAAAAGTCGTTTCCTCTACACCTTTCAATGCGGTTTCACGCAGGGTCATGTCCATACCGTTCGGCTTCACGTCCATTCCGGCGAACCATTGGGAGGTCGCACGATAAACGATCGGAGTCTTGTGACGCCAGCAGTGCATGTAACTGTGGGTCATCATATCGAGGTTGAAGAGTGTACCGGCTTCCTGCATGGTGCTGCAGATCAGCCTGGATGCGTCCCAGATCATCATGCCGCCGAAGAGAGGTAATGTCGAGGCATAATGACCGTTTGCCATGACCGGGTTCAGGATTTCATCGTCTTTCATGCCATGTCGTTTGCAGGACAGAAAGTCATCGACACCGTAGGCGGGAGCTGAATGGACGATGCCGGTACCGGTATCCATCGTGACATATTCTTCCGCATAGACCGGCGAAAAACGCTGATAGCCCTCATGCATTTCATACAGGGGGTGCCTGAACCGGATACCTTCCAGCGCGGCGCCTTTTGCCGTTGCCAGAATCTTCC
Source organism: Pseudomonadota bacterium (assembly GCA_023449275.1). Taxonomy (GTDB): domain Bacteria; phylum Pseudomonadota; class Gammaproteobacteria; order Burkholderiales; family Burkholderiaceae_D; genus Oxalobacter. Next base: position 5,657 of record JAEXJM010000015.1, read on the forward strand.
AGTCATTCAATCCATAACGTTTTTGCAGCAATGTACGGCCTTCTTCCGAAGATGGCAGTTTTGCCCGTTCTTCCGCGACGATCAGCAGGCCTTTTTCCGTTTCGACCAGTGCATAATCGAATTCGGGATGGACGTTCAAGGCCTGGTTGGCAGGGATTGTCCATGGGGTCGTTGTCCAGATGACGGCGTAGCCACGGTCATTCGGTAATTTGTCCAGGCCGAAGGCGGCGGCGATTTTGGCCTGTTCGGCAAACGGGAATCCGACATCGATTTCAGGATCGCGTCTGTCCTGATATTCCACTTCCGCCTCAGCCAGCGCGGAACGGCAGTCGAAACACCAGTTGACCGGTTTCAGACCACGATACACGTATCCTTTTTCCAGCAGGCGGGCCAGTGCACGGATTTCGTTGGCCTCATTGCCATGATTCATGGTCAGGTAGGGATTGTCCCATTCACCGAGAACGCCCAGACGGATGAAGTCCTTTTTCTGGTTTGCGACCTGTTCTTTTGCATAGGCGCGTGCCTTTTCCTGCACTTCGGTTGCCGACAGGTTTTTGCCGTAGAGTTTTTCGATCTGGATTTCGATCGGCATGCCGTGGCAGTCCCATCCCGGAACGTAAGGCGCGTCGAAACCGGCGAGGCCGCGGGATTTGACAACGATGTCTTTCAGGATTTTGTTGACGGCGTGCCCGATATGGATATTGCCGTTGGCATATGGAGGGCCATCATGCAATATGAATTGCGGACGGCCGGCGGCCGCCTTTCTGATCCGTTGATAAATCTTCTTGTCCTGCCATTGTTTGACCCATTCAGGTTCCCTTTTCGCCAGGTTGCCGCGCATCGGGAATGGTGTGTCCGGCATGTTGACCGGATATTCTTTACCCTGTTTGTTGTTGTTCTGCTTTCCGGACTTCTCAGAAGGTTTGTTAGACATTTTTATCACACAATATGGTTTGCGACGGAAGAAACGAAAGATTTTACCGTTTATGTCCGTGTTTCAGTTAACTTTTATGTTGGCGTTCTTCGAAAAATGTTCGGGCGGCATCGGCATCCTTGCCGATAGCGGCCTTTAATGCATTCAAATCGGGAAACTTTTGATTATCCCGCAATTTTTTCAAAAATTCGATAGATATCAGTTTCCCGTAACAATTGCGGTTATAGTCCAGTATATGGGTTTCCAGCATGATATGACGGTCGCTGACAATTGTCGGCCTCGTCCCGATCATGGAAACGGACGGCAGGGGTTCGTCTGTCAGGCCGTGAACCTGTGTGATGAATACGCCTGACAGAATCGGGTTGTAATGCCGGATCGGGATATTCGCTGTCGGAAAGCCCAGATTGCGGCCGATCTTGTCGCCATGGACGACATGGCCGGAAATCATGTAAGGTTTTTCCAGCAGTTCGGCGACTTTCGGAAAATCGCTTTCTTCCAGCGCCTTCCGGATGCAGGAAGAGGATATCCGTCCGTTTTCATCCTTGACGGCCGGAAGAACCTCGACATGGAATCCGTATTTTTTGCCTGCTTCCTTCAGCATGTCCGTCGTGCCGATCCGTCCCTTGCCGAAACGGAATTTTTCGCCGATGATCAGCCATTTGATGTCAAGGGCCTTGACGAGAATCCGTTCAATGAATTGTTCTGCCGTCAGGCTGGCGATGATGTTGTCGAAATGGGCTATGGTAACCTGATCGACGCCGCACTGGGAAAGAGCCTGTATTTTTTCCCGCAGAGGGGTGATTGTGGCCGGAGCCGTTACCGATTTGTCTGCCTGAAAAGCGAAATACTGCCTTGGATGCGGATTGAAGGTCAGGACAGCTGCTGGCAAATGAAGGCGGTCAGCCGCTTCGCGCAATCGGGCAAGCAGGACCATGTGTCCCCGGTGGACACCGTCGAAATTTCCGATGGTCAGGGCACAGGGGCCACGTGGGACATCGTATGAAAAACCGCGAAAGACCTTCATTGAAGAGAATGGGAACGATTATCTGAACCTGAAATTATAATGCTTTATATTGGCAAGCAGAAAATTTAATCCATTTTGCCGGAATCATGATTCTGTTTCGACGGTGTGAAATAATGGATGCAGGGCAAAAAGGCAATTGATTGAAATAACGAATGAAAAATCGTATCGGACATTTTTTATGCGGTATCGGACTGGTAATGGCGAGCCTGTCAATGGTGAGCCTGTCATGGGCAGCCGCCAGTCCGGACAAGGTCATTCGCAGTGTTTTTGAAGCGGCTGACGATGGGTTCGATATCGTCAAGACACAGAATTATTATTCCGGTTGGGTGGCTGACGCGATTTTCGAGACGCTGTTGACTTACGACTATCTGGCGCGTCCGGCGAAACTGGTACCGAATACGGCAGAAGCGATGCCGGTGATCAGCAGGGATGGCAAAACCTATACATTCCGGCTGAAAAAAAATATCTGGTTTGCTCCCGACCCTGTTTTCGGAAACAAGAAAAGAGAATTGACGGCGGAAGATTATGTGTATTCCATCAAGCGGCTTGCCGATCCGGAAAACCGTTCGCCATCGGCCAACTTTATCCGTGGGAAAATCGTCGGGCTGGACACACAGGTACAAAAAGCCAAAAAGACCGGCAAGTTCGATTATGATGCCTCTGTTGCCGGATTGCAGGCAGTGGATCGCTATACGTTACGAATAAGGCTGAATGCGCCGGATTCCAATTTCCTTTATGTACTGGCTTACGGAGCACTGGCTGCCGTATCGAAAGAAGTGGTAGAGGAATACGGAAACAACACCGGTTCGCATCCGGTGGGGACGGGGCCGTATATGCTTTCTGAATACGTGCCTCGCAGCAAGGTCGTTCTGGTCGCCAATCCGAATTACCGCGGCTTTGTCTGGGATTTCGAATCGACAGGCACGACATGGGATGAACAGCTGGTACGCGAAATGAAAGGCAAGAGGATGCCGCAGATCGGTCGCGTCGAGATAGCCATTATTGAAGAGGAGCAGTCACGCTGGCTGTCCTTTCAGGAGGGGCGGATAGACTTCGACAAGTTGCCTCAACTGGCAGCGCCTGTCGCACTGAATGGCAACCGGTTGAAGCCCGATCTGGAAGGACAGGGTATCCGCCTGTATCGTATGACGGAACCGGAAATCACCTATACCATTTTCAATATGAGAGATCCTGTGACCGGCGGATACGGCAGGGAGAAAATCGCTTTGCGACGGGCAATCGCCATGTCGTACAACACGCAGGCCGAGATTGCCCTTTTGCGAAACGGGCAGGCGACCAGGGCACAGATGATTGTCCCGCCGGGAGTGGTCGGGCACGACCCGTCCTATCGGAGCAGTATTGCTTATGAACCCGAACTGGCATCGCGTTTGCTGGATCGTTTCGGATACAAAAAGGGTGCCGACGGTTACCGTACAATGCCGGACGGTTCGCCTCTGGTGTTGAAAATACGTACGGAAGCCAATGCCAGTTCACGTGTTGTTTCCGAAATCTGGAAACGGGGGCTGGATGAGATTGGCGTAAAGGCAGAATTCGAGGTGGGTAATTTTGCCGACAACGTGAAAGATGCGACAGGCTGCCGTCTGATGATGTGGGGTGGCGCCTGGCACGCCGATTATCCGGAAGGCGAGAATTTCATGCAATTGCTTTACGGCCCGAATGCCGGGCAAGGCAATCATGGCTGTTACCAGTCAAAGGCGTTTGACAGACTTTACCGTCAGGCCGTGAAGCTGCCCCCCGGAAAGGCGAGAGATCGCTTGTATGTCCGGATGAACCGGCAAATGGAAGCGGATACCGCCTGGTCGGTGCACGTGTCAAGAACCCGAAACTGGCTGGTACGTCCCTGGGTGATGGGATTCAAAAAACATCCGATTCTGCTGTCCGACTGGCAGTATCTGGATGTCAGTAAATAGATGTTCACATTTTTGTGAGGAAAAATAATGAGATATCCTGTTATCGGCTTGTCCGGATGGTCTGGAAGCGGGAAGACGACCTTGCTGGAGAAAATGTTGCCCCTTTTGTCTGATATGGGATTGAAAGTCAACGTCGTCAAGAGCAGCCATCATGACGTTGAACTTGAACCGCCCCGAAAGGACAGTGCCCGGATAAGAAAGGCTGGAGCTGCCGAGGTTGTATTGGTTTCGCCTTATCGCTTCATGTTGGCTCATGAGTTGCGTAATGAGGCGGAACCGACTCTGGAAGAACTGATTTTCCGGATGAATCCGGCTGATCTGACGCTGGTGGAAGGGTTCAAAGACGCGCTGATTCCGAGAATCGAGGTGTACCGTCCTTCGTTGGGCAAGGAACCCATGTATCCGAAAGAGAGAAACATCGAGGCGGTCGCTTCGGATTCGGCAAGGCCAGAGGGGGTGAACCCATCCATCGAGTGGCTCGATCTCAATAATGAAAATCAGGTGGTTGACTGGATATTGAACCGTCAAACCACCTGATCAGATTTCTACTGCTTCAATTGCTTAAAAAGCGTTGCTCATCCATTGCATCGTCTGCATGGATTCTGCCGATTTGGCACGCGCACAGGTCGGGCACAGAACTCCGTCACGCGTCATTTTTCCCAGTTCCATACGGGTATCCATTTCCTGAATGACGGAAGCGGAGAAAGTTTCGCCGCAGCAGGAACAGACTTCAAGTGCCTGTTTGCGAACGACTGTGCCCGTAATTTCCGTGACACGGTAGCCGTCGCGGTCTTCCACGATAATGGCACCGGTCGGGCAGACGGATGTGCAGGCTCCACAGCCGATGCATTTTTCTGCCGGTGTCGTGAAATCGTTGAAGACCATACGGCCGTTTTGGGTTTCGACCATTTTCAGGGCTTCCGCGCCGACTTCGATACAGGCCAGTTCACACAGGCCGCAACCGATACAGATGTCACAGCGCAGGCAGCGTTCCGCTTCAACGGCAGCCACTTTTTCATCCCAGTCGAATTGCATGAATTCATGGGAGAATTTACGGACTTGCGGATCGATTTCCTCGATATGGGCGCGTTCCGGCGAGACACGTTGAGCCGGGGTCGATTCCAGGAAGGGCACTTCGTCACGGCGCTGAGGTTCCAGGGATTCATAATCGGCGGGAACACCCATCAGATATGAGTGGATGGATTCAGCGGCACGTTTGCCGGAACCGATGGCGGCAACGACGGTACTGGCGCCGTGGGCAATATCACCGGCAGCGAAAATGCCGGGCTCATCGGACTGGAGAGAGGCCTGGTCGACGACGATATTGCCCCATTCCGTTTTGATGTTCGTTCCTTCAAGCCAGCTCAGGTCGGCATCCTGTCCGATACCTGCCATGATGTGGTCTGCATGAACCGTCACGGGAGCGACCGTTTTGGCATCCGGTGCGTAGCGGGAACGTTCGAATTCGATCCGTTTGTCTGGCAGGATGCGGGTGGGTGCCCAGAATTCGACCAGTTCGACGCCTTCCGCAAGCGCCAGTTCGACTTCGTGTGGATTGGCCGGCATTTGCGCACGATTGCGGCGATACCACATCTGGACTTTGGTTGCGCCCTGACGGAAAGCGGTCATGGCAACGTCGATTGCGGCATTGCCACCACCGATGACGATGACATGAGGACCGACTTGCGGGTTCTTGCCGGAACGGACGGCTGAAAGGAAATCCATGCCGCCGATGACGAAATCCTGCTTGTCGCCTTCAACGCCCAGAGGCTTGGAGTTCTGCAGGCCGATTGCAAGCAGGGTTGCATCGTACCCCTTTTTCTGGAATTCTTTTGCATCCCGGACGGTATGGCCAAGATTGATCTTGACGCCCAGATTTTTGACGACATCGATTTCGGCGTTCAGTTTGGATTCTGGCAGGCGATAGTTCGGAATGCCGTAACGCATGATGCCGCCTGCGTGTTCGCGTTCGTCGAAAATTTCGACGTCATGGCCTTTTTGTGCCAGGTAATAGGCTGCGGTCAAACCGGCAGGGCCGCAACCGACGATGGCGACTTTTTTACCGGTCGGCGCCGCTTTTGCCAGATTGGGTCTGATGTCGGCACAACGGGCGGCGACGTGTTTCATCGGACGGATGAATACTGGGGCACCGCTGACGGCATTCTGGACACAGACGTCTTCGCATGGAGCCGGGCAGACCAAGCCGCAGGAATCCGGCAATGGCGTATCGGCTGCCAGTACGGCAAGGGATTGTGCATAATCGCCGTGACCGACGCGCGCCATCATGCTTGGGATATCGATATGGGCCGGGCACGCGACCTGACAGGGAGCGGAACGTGGAACGAAACAGACGCCGGCGTCACAGGAATTGCTTTCGACGTGGGCGACCCATTCCTTGCGGTCTTTGTTCAGGGAGGCCAGAACCGTAGCACCGAGAGACGGCACAATGGCTTCGAGTTCTTTGGCGGCCTTGGCCAGTTCTTCAAGGTTTTTGATATTGCCGCGACCCAATGTCACCTCAGTCACGATACGGGCAACGCGTGCGACAGCAGGGCGTGCCTGGGGCGTCAATTGCTTGTCTGTATGAAGTTGTACCCTCAGATTTTCAAGAATATCTGTAACGGGACAGGTTTTTTTCGTTTCTTTACTAGTTTCCGTAGCCATGGTTTGTGAGTCTGCCAGATATATTGTTTCAAGTATTCATGGAGTTGTTGTGGAATTGCCCTTTTTGTATGAACACTTTGGATAAGGTATAGATATTAACATCAAAATATGAAAGGTTCCGCACAGAAAATGAATTCAATAGAATATAATTACCAACTAGCAAAATGCAAGCGGGCAGCACGAATTCCAATTTTCCATTATATTGTAGTCATTGGTGTTCTCTTTTTCCCCTTTTTTACAGATCATTCTGCAGGGGACGCCCTTATTTTTTAAATATTTTCCAGTGATAGCTGGACAGGCAGGAGACAGAAAGAATGAACCGGTTTGTAATCGCGGAACCAGATAAATGCATCGGATGCCGTACCTGTGAGGTGGCGTGTGTACTGGCTCATCCTACGGGAGCGGAAAATGATTTGACCCCTGAAAATTTCAGACCAAGATTAAGATTGGTCAAGGGGTTGAAATTGACTGCGCCCGTACAGTGCCGTCAGTGCGAGAATGCACCATGCGTCAACGTATGTCCGACGAATGCACTGGTTTATAAGGCCAATACCGTTCAGTTGATCAAGGAACGCTGTATCGGTTGCCAGACTTGTGTTCTGGCGTGCCCGTTCGGTGCGATGGAAATCGTTTCCAAGCCGGTGCAGCAGGCCGATTTGGGACCGGTGTCTGTCCGCAAGTCGGTACGGATCGCCCAGAAATGTGATTTCTGTCTGAATGTTCCTGAAGGCCCGCAGTGTGTGTCCGTATGTCCGACACATGCCCTGCATATCGTGGATACGGGCGCACTGGAAAACAAGGTTGACAAGAGACGCGATGATACGCTTTTGAAAATGTCGGAGAATTCCTTCGATTGATCCGAAACAGATCCGGTAACACATCCCGGACTACTGGGAGAGAATATGGAAAAGAAACTCGTCGTCTGCCCGTATTGCGCGTCGGGCTGCAAAATCAGCTTTACTGTCGAAAACAACAAAATCATCAAGGCTGAAGGTGCCAATGGTGTGACCAATCAGGGCGAACTTTGCCTGAAGGGCTATTACGGCTGGGAATTTCTGAACGATACCCGCCTTCTGACGCCGCGCCTGACCCAGCCGATGGTGCGTTATAAAAAAGGTGAGCCTTTTACCAATGTATCCTGGGATGAGGCCATCCGTTTCGCCAGTTCCAAACTGATGGAAATAAAGGAAAAGCACGGCGCAGATTCCATATTCGTCAGCGGTTGTGCCCGCGGCCCCGGCAATGAAGCCAATTATGTCGCGCAAAAATTCGCACGAGCCGTCGTCGGTACGAATAATGTCGATTGCTGTGCACGCGTTTGTCACGGCCCATCGGTGACTGCGCTGGAAAAAACGCTCGGTAGTGGTGCGATGAGCAATTCGATCGTTGAAATCGAAGAGTCGAAATGTCTCCTGATCTTCGGTTACAACGCTGCCGACTCCCATCCGATCGTCGCGCGCCGTATCCTGAAAGCCAAGCAGAAGGGGGCCAAGATCATCGTTTGCGATCCGCGCGTTATCGAAACGTCCCGCATTGCAGATATTCATCTGCAAATGAAGAACGGCTCCAACATGGCATTGGTCAATGCCTTCATCAACACCCTGATTGAGGAAAACCTTTATAACAGGGAATTTGTCGAAAATTATTCCGAAGGTTTCGAGGCGATGCGCGAAACCGTCTCCAGATACACTCCGGAAAACACGGCGGAAATCACCGGCCTCGATCCGAAGATGGTGCGTGAGGCCGTCCGCATGTATGCCGCAGCGCCTTCCGCCACGATTCTCTGGGGCATGGGTGTGACGCAATGGGGGCAGGGTGTCGAAACCTGCATGGGATTGTCCAATATCGCTGTCATGACCGGCAACCTTGCCCGGCCAAACGTCGGTGTCGGCCCCGTTCGTGGACAGAACAACGTTCAGGGATCTTGCGATATGGGTGCCGTTCCAGGGCAATTCCCCGGTTACCAGTCGGTTGAAGACCCTGAAATCCGCGCCAAGTTCGAAAAGGCATGGGGTGTCGAATCCCTTCCTGCCAAAAAAGGCATTCCGATTACCGAAGTCGGCCACAATGTTGCCGAAGGCAAGCTGAAAGCGGTTTATATTTTCGGTGAAGATCCGCTCCAGACCGAACCGGATCTGTCTTCCGTGCGTGAAGCCTACGAAAAACTGGAACTTATTATCGTACAGGATATTTTCATGACCAAGACGGCCATGCAGGCCGATGTCATTTTCCCGGCGACGTCATGGGGTGAACACGAAGGGGTTTACTCGGCGGCCGATCGGGGATTCCAGTACTTTGAAAAAGCGATCGAACCCAGGGGCGATGTCAAACCGGACTGGGAAATCCACAGCCTGATGGCAACGGCCATGGGCTATCCGATGAAGTACAGGAACACCAGGGAAATCTGGGATGAGATGAGGGAACTGTGCCCGCTTTATTATGGGGCGACTTATGAAAAAATGGCAGGTCTCGGGTATGTGCCATGGCCTTGTCTGACACTGGATGATCCTGGTGCACAATGGATGTACAAGGGCAACAAGTTCGCTACACCCAATGGCAAGGCCCAGCTGATAGCATCGGACTGGAGACCGCCTCTGGATCAGGTTGACCAGGATTATCCGATCATTCTGTCTACCGTTCGTGAAGTCGGGCATTATTCCTGCCGTTCCATGACAGGTAACTGTTCGGCTCTGCAGACACTGGCGGATGAACCGGGTTATGTCCAGATGAATTCGACGGATGCACAGGAGTTGGGTATCAAGGATGAGCAGCTGGTCTGGGTGGAGTCCCGTCGCGGCAAGGTTATCAGCCGTGCCAAAGTCAGTGAACGGACGAACCGGGGTGCGGTTTATATGACTTACCAGTGGTGGATCGGCGCCTGTAACGAGCTGACGATCGAGCATCTCGATCCGTATTCCAAGACACCGGAGTACAAATACAGTGCGGTTCGCATTCAGAAGATCGACGACCAGAAATGGGCGGAAAAGTATCTCATCGAAGCGTATAGCGAGATGAAGAAAAAACTGGCGAGTGCCGTTGACGATGCCATAGCGGCCTGATCCGGTTTTCTGGGCAGTAAAAAACCTCTCCAATGGAGAGGTTTTTTTATGGTTTTTACCGATTACCTTTTCAGCGACAACCAGATGGTTTTCGGTTCGGTGAAGTTTTCCAGGGCGGCTTCACCGTGTTCACGACCGAAACCGGATTCACCTGTGCCACCCCATGGGAGTCGAACATCCGTATAGCCGTAGGTATTGACCCAGACGGTACCTGCCTTGATATCCTGTGCGATTTTGTGAATGCGGGTCACATCCGCACTCCAGACGCCGGCGGCCAGGCTGAAAGCGGTTCCGTTGGCGATGGCGACGGCTTCTTCCTCATCCTCGAAGGAAATCACACTGGCGACAGGCCCGAAGATTTCTTCCTGCGAGATGCGCATCTCATTTTTGACGCCTGTGAAAATCGTCGGCGCGACATAGAAGCCTTTGTCGCCGACACGGTCACCACCATATACGACGGATGCACCTTCGTTTTTACCGATATCGATGTATTCCATGACGGTATTCAACTGGTTTTCGGAAACCAGTGGCCCCATGATGGTTTCTTTCGATGCCGTGTCGCCGATTTTGATGTGTTTTGCACGGTCGATCAGGCGGTCGACAACTTCATCATGGATTTTTTTGTGGACAAGAATCCGGGAACCTGCCGAGCAGACCTGGCCGGCATTGAAGAAGATGCCGGATGCAGAACCCCGAACGGCGGCATCCAGATCAGCGTCATCGAAAATGATATTGGCGGATTTGCCGCCGAGTTCCAGTGTCAGTTTTTTGAAATTGCTCGAAGCGCCCTGCATGATGCCACGACCGACCTTCGGAGAACCGGTGAATGTGATTTTGTCGACTTGCGGATGGGCAACCATCGCGTCACCGACGACGCTGCCTTTACCGGTCACGATGTTCAGGACACCCGGAGGAATGCCGGCTTCCAGGGCCAGTTCACCGATACGGATCGCGGTCATCGGGGTCAGTTCGGCCGGTTTGACGATCAGGGTACAGCCGCATGCGAGTGCCGGAGCGATTTTCCAGATGCCGATCATGATCGGGAAGTTCCACGGGACGATGGCACCGACAACACCGACCGGTTCACGGACGGTGTAAGTCAGTGCATCCGTTCTGGCAGGGATAACCTGACCGATGATCTTGTCAGTCCAGCCGGCATAGTAACGGAGGGTATCGATAGCCGCAGGCATATCCTGTCTTCTGACGCTGGAAATCGGTTTGCCGGCATTGATACTTTCGAGCAGGATCAGTTCTTCCTGATTTTTTTCGAGCAGATCGGCAAAACGGTTCAGAATGCGACCGCGTTCGGCGGCACTGATGCTGTTCCAGACTTTCAGGGCAGCCCGGGCCGCTTTGGCTGCGGCATCGACATCATTCTCATCACCAGCGGCAACATAGGCGATGACTTCTTCCGTCGCCGGATTCAGAATGGTCGAATATTTTCCGCTTTTGGGTTTGACCCATTGGCCATTGATGAGCAATTCGTATTGTGGAACCTGGGCTTTGGCATTCATTTGAAACCTCCGTCTGTAGAGCTTTTTAATATTTTTAAATGTTAACCGCTAACTATTTTTTCATATCTTGAATATTGCCGTAAAGCAATTTTTAATGGCTTAATGAGAACGGTTTTCATTCATTATAGCCACAAGAAAAAAATCCTGCCGAACGCGACCTTTTCCAGGTCGGGTTTTGACGGACAGTATTTGCAAGGCTTTAGTCGATTACCGCGATACCCTTTACCTGGGCAAAGACGGGTTTGCCAATGTCCAGTTTGAGGGTATTTACCGATTTACTTGTGATTCTCGACAATAAACGTGTTCCTTTTGCGTCGAGTTCGATTAAAACCTGCCCGTTTGAATCGTCAGACAGGTTGACGACATTTGCCTCGAAAGCGTTCAGTACGCTGGTGTTGACCGGTTTTTCCGTGGTCAGGCTGACGTCTCTGGCCTGAATACGCAGGCGTATATTCTGGCCGATCTCCAGGTTTTTCGAAGGCAGAAAAACATTGCCGCCAGAAAACCGGACGGTACTTAAAGAGTATTGTTTATCCTCTTCAGTGACTTTGCCGTTTATAACGGCGGAAGCAGTATCGTACCAGGCGAGCGGCAAATCCAGCCGGGTGAGCATGTCATTGATTTTGCCTGACGCAATGATTTTGCCCTTATCCAGCAAGACCAGATGATCTGCCAGTACACTGACTTCTTCCAGAGCGTGGCTGACATACAGAATCGGGATTTTCAATTCATCATTCAGGCGTGACAGGTAGGGAATGATTTCCGATTTCCGTTTCATGTCGAGAGCCGCCAAAGGCTCATCCATCAGTATGATGTCAGGGCTGGTCGCGAGAGCCCGTGCGATACTGGCACGCTGCTGTTCACCTCCTGAAAGCGTGTCCGGCATCCGGTCAAGCAAATGCCCTATTCCGAGAAGATCCAGTGCTTTTTCCAGCGAGATGATCCTTTTTTCGGCCGGCACGCGTTTCATGCCGTATTCCAGATTTCTTTTTACGGAAAGATGGGGAAACAGGGCGGAGTCCTGAAACACGAAACCGACAGAACGTTTATGCGTCGGAACGAAGATTTTCTTTTCATCATCCTGCCAGACATCTTCACCGATTCTGATTTTTCCGCAGGAAGGCCGGACAAGGCCTGCAACGGCTCTCAGAAGGGTGGATTTCCCAGCTCCCGATTCCCCGAAAAAGGCGGTGATTCCCGATCCGGGCAGTTCCAGGCCAAAATCCAGTTCAAAGTCCTGGCGGGTGACCTTGCCTTTGAAAAACAGACTGTTCATGCTCGCCTCCTGTTGGGGTTCAGAAGATAAAGAGCCAGCAAAACAAGGAACGAGAATACCAGCATTCCGGCAGAAAGCCAGTGCGCCTGTGTGTATTCCAGTGCTTCGACGTGATCATAAATGGATACGGACAAAACACGTGTCTTGTCAGGGATATTGCCACCAATCATGAGAACGACACCGAATTCACCGACTGTGTGGGCAAATCCCATGACAGTGGCGGTGAGATATCCGGGTTTTGCCATCGGGAGAATGACACTGAAGAAGGTGTCCAGTGGGGAGGCCCTCAGTGTCGCTGCCGCTTCCAGAGGCCGTCTGCCAATGGCCTCGAAGGAATTCTGCAGCGGCTGAACCACGAATGGCAATGAGTAGATGACAGATGCGACGACCAGTCCCGAAAAGCTGAACGGGAGGGTGGGCAGACCGGCCCAATCGCAGAATTTTCCGACGGGACCGTTCGGCCCCATCAGGGTCAGCAGGTAAAAACCCAGAACGGTCGGAGGCAAGACGAAAGGCAACGCAACGACAGCGTTAACAGGACCACGCCACCATCCATTCGTATGAGACAGTTTCCAGGCAAGAGGCGTCCCCAGAACGAGCAGGATGGTGGTCGTCAGAGTGGCCAGCTTTAGCGTCAGCCAGACGGCAGATAAATCGATTTCCGGCATGTTGATTGATCAATCGTGAGCGTAGCCGTAGGATTTCAATATTTCATAGGATGCCGGCGTTTTCAGGTATTTCATGAAAGCGGCTGCAGCAGCGTTGTTTTTTGCGTGGTTCAACAAAACGCCATCCTGTTTGATCGGCGCGTAATCTTTTGAATCCACAATCCAGGCGGAACCGCTCGTGACCTTGCCGTTTTTATAGATCTGGGAGAGCGCGACAAAACCCAGTTCGGCATTTCCGGATGCGATGAACTGATAAGTCTGTCCGATATTTTCTCCCTGAACGATTTTAGGTTGAACGGTTTGCCATAATCCCATCTTTTCAAGGGTTTGCTGGGCAGCAAGGCCATAAGGTGCCAGTTTCGGAGCAGCAATCGCAATGTGTCTGAACGATTGCTTTTTCAGGATTTCCCCCTTATTGTCCACATAATCGGGTTTTGCTGACCACAGGGCCAGTTTGCCGATTGCGTAGGTAAAGCGGCTACCGGGTACAATAGCGTTTTCGCTTTCCAGTTTCGCAGGTGTTTTGGAATCGGCTGCCAGAAAGACGTCATAAGGCGCACCGTTTTTGATCTGGGCGTAAATTTTGCCGGTGGCACCGCTGGTGATCATGATTTTGTCGCCAGTCGCTTTCTCGAACTGTGCGCTGATGTTCTTGAGCGGTTCGACAAAGTTGGCCGCAACGGCAACATGAACGTTTTCGGCGGATGCAAAAGTCGAGCTTGCCAGGAGCAGAAGCCCGGCAATCAGGGAAGAGATTTGGAAATATTTTTTCATGGTTGAATTCAATCGCTATTCGTAATTGGAATAGCGATTTTAGCAGAACATTTTTAAATTGTTCAAATAATTTATTTTGGTGTGTGGTTGAATATGACAGATTCAGTTTCTCTGGCAAATGCTTTCGCTCATGGTACGACCGACAAACGGATCGAGGTTTTGCGGCAGATTGGGCAAACGGGTTCCATTTCGCAGGCAGCGCGTGAAGCCGGGATCAGTTACAAGGCGGCATGGCAGGCTATCGATACTCTGACCAACCTGACGGGGGTTACGCTCGTTGAAAAAGTGGTGGGCGGTGTCGGAGGCGGTGGTGCAAAATTGACTGATGAGGGCGCGCGCCTGCTTCAGATTGCCGGTGTTCTGGAAATGAAACGGCAGGAAGTGCTGAATCGGTTTCAGGGAGACCATATCGATGCGGTCGATGCACGGTTTTCGCATCTGTCGATCAGGACAAGCATGCGCAATTATCTGCCTTGCCGTGTAAAAGGGCTGAAAATGAGCGGGCAAATCGTTCGTGTCTGCCTTGAGGTGAATGACGATTTGCCTGTCCTGATTGCCAGAATTACGAGAACGAGCGCTGAATTGCTGGCCTTGAAGCCGGGGAATCAGGTCGTTGCCATGTGCAAGGCAACTGCCGTGAAAATTTTTGACGAAATCAATTCTGCCGATTTGTCGTCGGCAAACCAGTTTTGCGGACGTGTCGCGCGTATTTCTTCTGGTGACAGGGAAGACGAAGTCACAATGGAAATAATGTCCGGTTTGCAACTGGTCGGGTTCGCTCCTGCCGAAAGGAAAATATTGTTGAATGATCAGGTGTTTGCCTCGGTCGATGAATCGGCTGTCGTTGTCGCACTTCTCCCCTGAAGGAACGGGATATGAAAAAGTATGCGGAATCCGAAAAAATCAGTGTCTGTCACTGGAGGAACGGGCAGGCGGTGTCGAGAGACGATACGGTTGCCGAGGAAGTGCCTGTCGCGCTCATTTACAATGGCATATCCCATGCTGTCATGTTGGCAACGCCTGGTGATCTGGAGGATTTTGCTCTCGGCTTTTCAATGACGGAAAGTATTGTCGATTCTCCGGAAGAAATTTATGGTATCGATATCGTTGAGGCTGAAAACGGCATTCAGGTTGAACTCGATATTGCCAGCGTGCGTTTTCAGAATCTGAAAGAAAGACGGCGTAATCTGACCGGCCGTACCGGCTGTGGCCTTTGTGGGACGGATTCACTCTCGCAAGCGGTCAGAATGCCTTCTCCGGTCAGTTCGGATCCCATTTTCGAAAGGGAAACGATCCATCGGGGGTTTGAGAAGATGGATGATGCACAGGCACTGAAAAAAAGAACGGGCGCGACTCATGCTGCCGCCTGGCTTGATGAAAATGGAAGTGTCACACTGGTACGGGAAGATGTCGGACGTCATAATGCGCTCGATAAACTGATCGGTGCGCTTTACATGCAAAAGTTTGATCGGTCGGCTGGCGCGGCACTGGTGACAAGCCGCGCCAGTTATGAAATGGTACAGAAATGCGCCTCGGCCGGGATAGGGATGCTGGCGGCAGTTTCCGCTCCAACGGCACTGGCTATCCGTATGGCGAATCAATGCAATCTGACCCTGCTTGGTTTTGTCCGGGAAAGCGGACATACGGTTTATGCCCATCCGGAAAGGCTCGTCTAGTTTTCTTTTTGTACGGATCCGCGGCAATCTGTACAATGTGAAACATATTTATCATCCATTTCTCAATTATTGATCATGAAATTCGAAACTCTTGCGATTCACGCCGGTTACTCTCCCGATCCCGTGACCAAATCGGTCGCCGTTCCCATTTACCAGACAGTGGCTTATGCTTTTGACAGCGCGCAGCATGGTGCCGATCTGTTCGATCTGAAGGTACCGGGAAATATATACACCCGTATCATGAATCCGACAAACGACGTGTTGGAAAAACGTGTCGCGGCGATGGAAGGTGGAGTCGGGGCACTGGCGCTGGCATCCGGGATGACGGCGGTGACATATGCCATCCAGACGATTACGGAAGTCGGCGACAATATCGTCGCTTCCAGTACGCTTTACGGTGGCAGCTATAACCTGTTCGCCCATACATTCCCACAGTACGGCGTTGAAGTCCGATTTGCCGATCCTCTGCTGCCGGATGATTTTTCGGCCCGTATCGACAGCAGGACGAAGGCGATTTTCTGTGAATCCGTCGGCAATCCGCTCGGTAATGTCACCGATATCGAAAAACTGGCGAATATCGCTCATGCTCACGGCATTCCCCTGATCGTGGACAATACGGTTCCGACTTCCTATCTGTGCCGACCGTTCGAGTTCGGCGCCGACATCGTCGTTTATGCGTTGACCAAATCGATGAACGGTCATGGCAACAGTCTGGGCGGTGCCATTGTGGACAGCGGCAAGTTCCCCTGGAAAGAACACAAGGACAAATTCAAACGCCTGAACGAGCCGGACGTTTCCTATCATGGCGTCGTTTATACGGAAGCGTTCGGAGACGCGGCTTATATCGGACGTGCCAGAGTGGTTCCGCTGCGCAATATGGGTGGCGCCCTTTCCCCGATGAATTCTTTCCTGATTCTGCAGGGCATCGAAACCCTGCCATTGCGCATGGATAGAACATGCGAAAACTCATTGGCGATTGCCAAATTCCTGAACGATCATCCCAAAGTATCCTGGGTGAACTGCGCCGCGTTGCCGGATCATCGCGATCATGCCTTGCTGCAGAAGTATATGAATGGCAAGGCCCCCAGCCTCTTGTCATTTGGCGTCAAACCTTCCGGCAACATGAATGCCCGTGAAGCGGGGGCCAGGGTACTGGATGCGTTCAAGCTGTTCACCCGTCTGGTCAATATCGGCGATGCCCGCTCTCTTGCAACCCATTCTGCGTCGACAACCCATCGTCAGTTGAGTACTGAAGAACTGAAAAAAGCCGGTGTCAGCGAAGACATGATCCGCTTGTCCATCGGTCTGGAACATTCGGATGATTTGATTGCCGATCTGGATCAGGCTCTGGCACAGATTTGAAAACGCGTCACTTCGTTTTCAGGGAACAGGACAACTCCGGTTGTCCTGTTTTTTTGTGGGATATCAGGAAAGGGTTGCCGGGAATCTTTTACCTGTTTTGTATTCAAACGTAAAAAAGGCTGATCATTTACAATGTATAGGGCAAACTGGTCATGATGAATCGAATTGTTCCGGAGTGTTCCGACACGTCATCCTGTTGCCGATTAACGGTCTTTTTACGGAGCCTGTTTATGAAATCTTTCAAGCAATCGTTACTTTTTTCGCTGATTTTTATGACGCCGCTTGCATTTGCGGCAACGACTTTGCAAACAGGGAAAAACGACCAGAAACAGGTTTCTCTGACAATATATGAACGCGATCTGGCACTGGTGCGGGATGTACGGAATGTGCCTATGCAAAACGGTAACGTGAAAGTCCGGTTTGTTGACGTCAGTGAACGGATTCAGCCCGAAACCGTCATGTTGAAAGATCTGTCTTCCGGCAGGATCAATGTGGCCCAGATCTATTTTGACAATAATCTGTTGACACCTCAAACGCTTCTGGACAGTTATGTCGGCAAAAAAGTGACGGTCGTGAAAACGAACCCGACAACCGGAACTGAAACACAGGAACAGGCTGAAGTGCTTTCGGCCCGGGATGGAATTGTCCTGAGAATCGGAAACCGGATTGAAACAAGCATTCCCGGTCGGATTGTTTACGACCACATCCCTGCCGGATTGCAGGCGAAGCCGACATTGACTGTTGAGCTGGACAGCAGCACCGGTCGTAGCCAGCAACTGGAACTGGATTACCTTACAAATGGCATCGGCTGGCATGCCAATTATGTTGCCCAGCTGAATGATAAGGAAAACAGGATGAATCTGTCGGGCTGGGCGGCTATCAGTAACAACAGCGGTACTGAATTCAGGAATGCACGGGTTCAACTGATTGCCGGAAGTCCGAATATGACGAATGCCCGTCCGATGTTGATGGCGGCAGCCCGTTCGGCAAAATTCGATGCTGTCGAGGCAGCGCCGAATCAGATCGCTGAAGAATCCTTCGCCGATTATCATTTATATACGCTACCCAACAAGGTGACGCTGGCGAACAACCAGACGAGGCAATATTCCCTTCTGAATGCAAATGACGTGAAAGTGAAGAAGCAGTGGGTCTTGAATGGAGGCAGTTATTATTACAGAAGTCGCATGCCGAACGTCAATGACCATTTGCCTGTCAGTGTGACAGTTGAATTCAGGAACGTGAAAAGTGACCGGCCCGGTATGCCTTTTCCGGGCGGGACTGTCCGTTTTTACCAGACAGACGGACGCGGCAATCAGCAGTTTCTGGGGGAAAGCATGATGTCGCATACCCCGGTCGATGGTACGGTCAGCCTGAAGATGGGCGACGCTTTCGACGTGACAGGTTCAAGAAAACAGATGCAGCTCGAACTCTTGCCGTCGCAGGACCAGTCTGTCAGAAAATATGAAAGTACTTATGAAGTCGTGCTTGAAAATGCAAAAAGCCATAGCGTAACCGTTCAGGTTCGTGAACCAATACCGGGAAGCTGGGCGATTCTGAAAGAAAACCACCCTCATACCAAAGATGGCATGACCGCAGTCTGGAACGTCAAGGTCCCTCCTAATGGCCAGGCTACTTTGACTTATAGCGTGCGTGTTGAATAATAGCGGGTAATTGGAAATTCCGGAGTGATTTTGTAATGAATGAAAACGCAGTTTTTCTGCATATTTGCTGTGGCCCCTGTTCGCTGATGCCCGTGGTTCATCTCAGGGAGGAAGGTTTTGAGGTGACGGCTTTCTTCTTCAATCCAAACATACATCCTGAACAGGAGTATGAATCGCGGCGAGCTTCGGCGTTGCTTGCCGCTGAAAAGATGGATTATCCGATTGTCCTGGCTGGAGAGGCACAGGAACCGGGAAGCTGGATCAGGGATCTGAAAGGGATTACCGCTGAAGGCGAACGGTGTGTGCTGTGTTATCGGCAGCGCTTGCTGGAAACGGCACTGGAAGCGAAAAAACGCGGGTTCCGATTCTTCACGACAAGCCTGCTGTATTCGCGGTACCAGCATCATGAAGCGATTTGTGCCGAAGCGGAAAAAATCGCACAGGAAACCGGTGTCGCATTCCTTTATCGGGATTTCCGTCCCTACTGGTGGGATGGCATCAATCTCTCCAAGGAATTGGGACTGTATCGCCAGAAGTGGTGTGGCTGTCTTTTAAGCCGCAAGGAAGCGGAGATACAGCGTGCAGAAAGAGCTGAAATGAAAAGGCGGAAAGCACTGGCCCGTATGGCTGTAGCCACCGGACAGTCTTCCTGAATCCGGCTTTCCATCTGAAGAATATGGTCGGGATCTCGTTCCAGATGGCTCGATCAATGGTTGACTGACATTTTCAGGCGTGTCTGGAATTCTTTTTCGACAAGTAACTGAAGGGTATCCAGTATTTTTATCTGAAGGCTTCCGACACCCTGATTCTGTTTCATCACTTCTTCAGTCGCCACTTCTCCGACAACACCCAGATAGGCCATGGCAGATACCGTTGCACGCCAGTAATCCGGCTGGATTGCCGCGAAAGCGCCGATCATGGCTGTAGCGGAACAGCCTGTTCCGGTAATTCTGGTCATCCAGGGATGGCCGTTCTTAAGCGTGGCTATCTTTCCGTGTCTGTCGGTAATGATATCGGTCGCTCCTGATACACAGACGATGCCTTCGATTTTCCGGGCAAGGGACTGTGCGGCATCGATTGCCATTTCAGATGAATCACGACTTTCGACCCCTTTCGTGGAGGCAGTCAGTCCGGCCACATTCATGATTTCAGAGGCATTGCCACGAATGACAGAAGGCCGGGCTGTTGCCAGCAATTCTTCAATCGCTTTGTTCCGGTAAGACGTCGCTCCTGCGCCAACCGGATCCAGAATGATCGGTTTGCCTGACGATGCCGCTTTTTTTGCCGCCATTTTCATGGCGTCTATCCATTCCGGTTGCAACGTTCCGATGTTGAGCACCAAAGCATCGGCAATAGACGCCATTTCCTCTGCCTCTTCTCGTGCGTGTGCCATGACCGGAGCAGCGCCCAATGCAAGAAGAACATTGGCGTTATAGCTCATGACGACGAGGTTGGTAATGGAATGAACCAGTGGCGAGGTTTTTCGGACGGCGAGCACGTCGTTCCAGATGTCTTGTGCGGTTAACGTCATTTTGGATCCGGTTTTGATAATCAGTCGTTCAGTTTCCGGAATTCATTGTATATCTGTTCCAGCGCTTCAAGAGCCCCCAAGGGCAGGCTTACGTCGTTTTTGCTTCTTACCTGTGGTTCTCCCGGATTGATGCGGATCATGGGGACGTTGAAAGATTCACACACCCGCCTGACGGTAGGGACATGAATGCCTGCACCGAGTTCAATGATTGCCGGTTTTTTCGTCCGGGCATACCACCGGTTCAGATTGATCATCTGCATTTCCGTCCGATCGGCAATCCATCCCCAATCATTGAACATCAGGATATTCGGTCTGGCAAGGGAATGGCATTCAGGACAGCGGGGAAGCTCGGAAGTCAAAAGGCAATTGGCGGTATCGACCTGAACCTGCAATTCGTCGGCTTCCCAGATCGCATCCGTACACCTGTCCTGACACTGGAGATGGTGAATCGAACCATGGCATTCCGTGATGATGGATGGATCGAAACCGGCTTTCTGGAATTGTCCATCCACATTGCTGGTGAAAACGAAATAGCCCTGTGGCCTGCTTTCCCCCATTTTTTTCAGTATGTCGAAACCGGCATGAGGTTGTGTGTCGCGGTAGGTGTTCAAGCGGTGCCCATAAAATCCCCATGCCTGTCTGGGATTTTTGATAAAGGCGTTCGGGTTGGCTATTTCAGTGAATTCGATACCGGCATGGCCCAGTTTGGGATAGGCTTTCCAAAATCCCTGATTGCCCCGAAAGTCTGCCAGACCGGAATCGACGCCCATGCCGGCTCCCGTTCCTATAAACAGGCTATCGGCTTCATGAATGAGTTGTGCCGCTTTTTTGATGGCTTCGCTATTCATACGAAATTCTTGAAATTTTCAGTGAAAAATTTATTTTATCCCAAATGAAAAAAGGGACTGCTGCTCCAGTCCCTTTTTTCATTCTGAAATAGCCTGATATGGTCAGTTTCGAATCAGATAATCGAACGCACTCAAGGCTGCCTTGGCACCATCCCCCATGGCGATGACGATTTGCTTGTATGGGGACGAACTGACGTCACCGGCGGCGAAAACGCCGGGGATATTGGTCTTGTTAAAGGTATCCACGTCAATTTCGTTTTTCTCATTCAGCTTGACTGGTGTGTTCTTCAGCCATTCCGTCGTCGGCACTTGCCCGATCTGAACGAAAATACCGGCGACATCCAGGGTACGTTTCGAGGCAGTTGCCATATCTTCATAGACAAGCCCTGTCACTTTCTGTCCATCGCCTTTTACTTCGGAGGTCAAGGCTTGCGTGATGAGAGTGACGTTCTTGAGCGTAAACAGCTTGTTCTGCAAAACAGTATCGGCGCTCAATGTAGTACCACGGACGAGAACGCTGACATGTTCGGCGATACCGGCCAGGTCGATTGCCGCTTCAACAGCAGAGTTGCCGCCACCGATAACGGCAATGCGCTTGTTTTTGTACAACGGGCCATCGCAGTGTGGGCAGAAGGCGACGCCCCGGCCGATATATTGTTCTTCGCCGGGTACGTTCATCTTTCTCCAGTTCGCGCCAGTGGCGAGAATGACGGTTTTGCTCTTGACGGACGCACCATTTGCGAGCTGAACTTCAATCATTTCTCCTGGAATCAGATTCACGGCTTGTTGCGGCATCATGACATCGATTTCATGATTGCGGATATTGTCTTCGAAAACGGCTGCCAGATGCGTGCCTTCGATTTTCTTGATGGCGATGACGTTTTCGATATCGGTCGTATTCAGGATCTGGCCACCGAAATTTTCAGTGATCAGGCCGGTACGAATGCCTTTTCTGGCAGCGTAAATGGCTGAAGTGGCCGCCGCGGAACCACCACCGATGACGAGAACTTCAAAAGGTTCCTTGGCTGAAATCTTTTCTGCCTCACGTTTGGAACTGCCGGTATCGACCTTGGCCAGAATTTCCTTGATGTTCATCCGGCCCTGTCCGAATTCATTGCCGTTCAGGAAAATGCTGGGAACTGCCATGATATGTCGGGCATTGACTTCGTCCTGATAAATGGAGCCGTCGATCATGACATGGGAAATATTGGGATTGATGACGGCCATCAGATTCAGTGCCTGAACGACTTCAGGGCAGTTCTGGCAGCTTAAGGAAACGTACGTTTCAAATTCGTACTTTCCTTCCAGATTTCTGATTTGTTCAATAACGTCCGGTTCGACTTTGGGCGGGTAACCACCAACCTGCAACAGTGCCAGAACCAGTGATGTGAATTCATGGCCCATGGGAATGCCGGCAAAACGGAGATTGACGCTGCCGTCCGGACGATTGATCGAAAAGGACGGCGATCTCTTGTCATCACCGGCGCGTTCTACCAGAGTGATTTTGGTTGAAAGTTCTGCAATATCCTGCAGCAACCCGGTCATTTCCTTGGATTTCGGTGTGTCGTTAATCGATGCCACTATCTCAATCGGATTGACCAGTTTTGCGAGATAGTTTTTCAATTGTTCTTTTACCTGATTGTCCAGCATGCTTTATCTGCTCCGCTTGAGAGGTGTTCAATATTTTTTATTTTTTTGACGGGTATCTCCGGCCGGACTGTTTGTCTCGACCGGAGAAAGGGAAGATATTTAGATCTTGCCAACCAGATCGAGGGATGGGGCAAGAGTGTCTGCGCCTGGCTGCCAGGAAGCAGGACATACCTGACCCTTGTGGGTGGCAACGTATTGGGCTGCCTGAACCTTGCGGATCAGTTCGGAAGCGGAACGGCCAATGCCCAGATCATGGATTTCACACAGTTTGATGACACCTTCAGGGTTGATAACGAAAGTGCCGCGCAGTGCAACACCGTCATTTTCGATCAGGACGTTGAAGTTACGGCTGATCTGGCCACTTGGGTCACCGACCATCGGGAACTGAATTTTCTTGATGGTGTCGGATGCATCGTGCCAGCCCTTGTGAACGAAGTGGGTGTCGGTGGAAACGGAATAGATTTCCACGCCCAGTTTCTTGAATTCTTCGTAATGATCCGCCAGATCGCCCAGTTCGGTAGGGCAGACGAAAGAAAAGTCGGCTGGATAAAAGAATACGACAGACCATTTGCCTTTCAGGTCCTCATCGGAAACCTTGACGAACTGACCGTTGTGATAAGCCTGTGCCTTGAAAGGGAGGATTTCGGTATTGATCAAAGATGACATGTGTTTTCTCCTTAAATAAAAATTTTAATGATCTGTCCGGTTTCAAAAATTTTCTTCTTTTCAACCAGCAGGAATATTGAAATCCGTTTGATGAACATCAGTTTTTGTTCATTACGTTTTTGATATTAAAACATGACTTTTAAAATCCTGCAGAGCGTGCTCAACTTTTTCAAGACTCATTTTGATGTCTTTTTGGCAACAATTTTCAGGGGATTTTAGCAGTTTTTTTAGAGGGCGAATCAAGGGTTTTTTGTAAAAAATATAATAAAAAACAAATGCTTGATGTGATTTTGGCTGATGCAGAGAAAGTTTTGACAATTTTGCAGGAGAGGTATTTGGGATCGGAAATGCAAATAAAAATAATTCTCAATTATTTTGCAAATTATTTTATGTTAACGTTTTTGCAAGGTATTTCAGGGTGATTTTTCAAAAAACAAGGCCAAACGGATATACCGGTTTGGCCTTTGGCAATGGATTTTCGTATTCGGGAGTGGCTGAACACGGATGTCGTATCGTCACTCTTCCAATTTTTTGCGCAGCATTTCCAGTTGGTGATAGTGTTTTTTGGTTGCGTGCGGATAGGAGAGCTTCAGGTCCTTGATCGTTTTCAGAATGATGGACGAGATGATCAGGCGGGCGTTGTTTTTGTCATCGGCGGGCACGATATACCATGGGCACTCGTCCGTCGAGGTGGCAGAGAGGCATTTTGCGAATGCCTCCATGTATTTGTCCCAGTATTTTCTTTCTTCAAAGTCACCGAGACTGAGTTTCCAGTTTTTGTCGGGAATGTCGATGCGTTCAAGAAGGCGCTTGCGCTGTTCGTCTTTGGATAGGTGCAGGTAAATCTTGATGATTCTTGTCCCGTTCCTGTGGAGATGTTTTTCCAGATCACGGATGGACTCGTAACGTTGTTCCCAGAGATCCTCGCCAGGTCTCATATCCGGCAATTGTTGCTTTGCCAGGATTTCCGGATGAACCCGGGCGATCAAGACGTCTTCATAGTAAGACCGGTTGAAAATACCGATTTCCCCACGTTCAGGAAGCTGTTTGACGCAACGCCAGAGAAAATCGTGTCTGAGTTCCGCTTCGGTTGGTGCCTTGAAACTGTGGACGTGACATCCTTGAGGGTTGACTCCGGACATGACGTGCTTGATGGCACCATCCTTGCCTGCGGCATCCATGGCCTGAAATATGATGAGAAGAGAATATTTTCCTGAAGCGTTCAAGACACTTTGCTGGTCACTTAATTCAGCCGTATCTTCATCGAGCATGTTCCTGTAGTCTTTTTTGGAACGATAAAACGGTTTGATACTGGTTGGAGTGTCGTTCAGATCGATTTGTGCATGTTCAAGAACACGGAAAAGTTCAGGATCGATATTCATAATGCCTCACAAGTTGATTTCACCACGATATACAATTGTTGCCGGCCCGGACATTATGACATTATGTCCGATGCCCGCCCAGGTTATTTTCAATTCGCCGCCACGGACCTGAACGGTAACGGGCGAATCAAGCAGATTCCTTCGTATTCCCGAAACTGCGGCTGCACAGGCGCCAGTACCGCATGCCAGTGTTTCACCCGCGCCTCTTTCATATACCCGCAATTTTATGGAATGCCGGTCCAGAATTTCCATAAAACCGGCATTGACCCGTTCAGGGAACCGTTCATGATTTTCGATCAGCGGGCCTTCTTCCAATACGGGTGTCCGATTGAGATCATCGACGAGCTGAACGGCGTGGGGATTGCCCATCGAGACTACCGATATGGGGATGGATTTCCTGATTCCGCCCGTGTTCAGTATCAAATACCAGATCGTTTCGGAACCGATTTCATCACTGACCAATCCTTTCGTCAGAAACGGGATTCTTGATGTTTCAAAAACAGGTTTTCCCATATCGACAGTCACGCTGCCGTCTTCTTCCAGATGTAACTCAATGACACCGACTTTCGTTTCCACCCTGATCGGATTTCGCCGGGTCAAACCGGATTCGGTCACGAATTTTGCGAAAGCTCGCGCACCGTTACCACACTGTTCAACCTCTCCGCCATCGGAATTGAAAATCCGGTACCTGAAATCAACCTCCGGATTATCGGGTTTTTCGACAAGAAGAATCTGATCGGCACCGATACCGTAGCGTCTGTCGGCCAGAAAGCGATATTGTTCCCGAGATAGTTTGATGACTTGATCGATGGCATTCAAAACAACAAAGTCATTTCCTGCACCGTGCATTTTTGTGAATTTCAATTTCATGACGAAAAGACCTGAAAAAGAGAAACAATGAGTTAATCGTTGTCTTCATAAATCATGGGATATCCTTGTGGACGCGTTTTGAAACGACGATGCGTCCAGAGATACTCGGCAGGTGTTTCCAGAATCCGTTGTTCGATGAATTCATTGACCCGTCTGGTTGCCGCGATCATGTCTTTACCTGGAAAATTTTCAAAGGGAGGATAAATCGTGACTTTCCAGCCTTTGTAGTCGGGAAGGAAAGTTGTGATCATCGGAATGATTTTGGCGTTTGTAACAGCGGCAAGACGTGCCGGAGCCAGCAGGGTGGCGGCTGGTTCACCGAAAAAGGGAACGAATGCAGCGTCTCTTGTACCGAAATCGAGATCCGGCAGCATCATGAAAGGTATGTTTTTGTGAAGGGCGCGAACGATCGGTTTGATGCCTGCGTTACGGGAAAGAAGGATAATGTCATCGTTAAAGCGCATTCTTCCTTTACGCAGGATCTCATCGAGTATTTTATTGCTCTGCGGCATGTAAATGGAACAGCCCGGGGTATTCAGGGTAATGACGACACCAGCCATTTCGAGACAGACGAAGTGGGGGCATAAAAAGATCACCGGCCCGGCCTTGACTTCGTCCATGGGAAAAACAGGATCGACAACGATAAGTTTTTTCACTCTTTTGACTGAAGCCCACCAGAGAATGCTGCGTTCCAGAATACTGCGACCATAATTCTGGAAGTGCTGTCTGGCGATCTGGTAGCGTTCAGCCTCCGGTTTGTCCGGAAAGCAAAGAGCCAGGTTGGCAAGTGTGATCTTTCGCCGGCGTGGCATTGCATGAAAGCAAATTGTGCCGATCAGTTTGCCCAGGCGGCCCAGTATGGGCAATGGCAGCCAGTGGAGTAACCATAAAATGATGATAAAGAACCTCATGCTTTTTCCTGTCCTGATGAGGCAACAATCTGGATGAACATAAATAAAGTGATTTTATTGACTGTAATCAAATATGAATTTGCGATTTGCCGAAGGGAAGATGATAACAAATTTGAATGAAGAAATTTGTATTTGTTTGCACTGAGTCTTTTATGTAACTGATTCTCAATTACGTTTGTGTACATACGTGTTTTTGTTGGGGACGGCAACATGTTTTTCTTTCTTTGAAGAAATGATAGTGTCGGGTTCCGAGTCTGATACGGGTTCTTGCCATCCAACAAATTAGGCGTAGAATAACGATGCCGCTGAGTTAAACGACAACTTGCGAAGCGGTTTATAAATTTCGCTAAAGCGTCGCAGACTTCGAAATGGGCTGCGAACGCAATTGGCTCTTTTTTGGAGTTTTTATGTCTCAAGATTATCTCTTTACTTCAGAATCGGTTTCTGAAGGACATCCCGATAAAGTTGCCGACCAGATTTCGGATGCCATTCTGGACGCCATTCTGGAACAGGATCCCTATGCGCGTGTCGCTGCGGAAACCCTGTGTAATACCGGGCTGGTTGTCCTGGCGGGTGAAATCACCACGACGGCCAATATCGATTACATTTCCGTGGCACGCGATACGATCAAACGTATCGGTTATGACAATAACGATTATGGTATCGACCATCGTGGTTGTGCCGTACTGGTCGGATATGACAAACAGTCGCCGGACATCGCCCAGGGGGTTGATGAAGGCCGTGGCCTCGATCTTGATCAGGGTGCCGGCGACCAGGGGTTGATGTTCGGTTATGCCTGTGATGAAACGCCTGAGCTGATGCCTGCGGCAATCTATTACGCTCACAGACTGGTCGAGCGCCAGTCGCAGTTGCGCAAGGATGGTCGTATCGCATGGTTGCGTCCGGATGCCAAATCACAGGTTACCCTGCGTTATGTCGATGGAAAACCTGTTGCGGCTGAAACGATTGTCTTGTCGACCCAGCATGCACCTGAAGTCGAACACAAGCAGATTGAAGAAGCGGTTATCGAGGAAATCATCAAGCCGGTCATGCCGGCTGAATGGCTGAAAGATACGAAATATCTGGTCAATCCGACCGGTCGTTTCGTTATCGGTGGCCCGCAGGGTGACTGTGGCTTGACTGGCCGCAAGATCATTGTCGATACTTACGGTGGTGCCTGCCCACATGGCGGTGGTGCCTTCTCAGGCAAGGACCCCAGCAAGGTGGACCGTTCTGCAGCATATGCTGCGCGTTATGTCGCCAAAAATATCGTTGCCGCCGGACTGGCGAAGAAATGCCAGATTCAGGTCAGTTACGCTATCGGTGTGGCACGGCCGATCAATATCACGATCAATACCGAAGGCACTGGCGTCATAGCCGACAGCAAGATCGCGGCGCTGGTCAACGATCTGTTCGACCTGCGTCCGAAGGGCATTGTCCAGATGCTTGACCTGTTGCACCCCCGTTACATCAAGACGGCGGCTTATGGTCATTTTGGCCGTGATGAGCCGGAATTCACCTGGGAAAAAACGGATAAGGCGGCTGACTTGCGCAAAGCGGCCGGACTCTGATCTTTTTATCTCATTAAAAAAGCCAGCGATATGCTGGCTTTTTTGTTTTGGGGAAATGATAATTCTTCAAACCGAAGGCAAAGTATTGATGAGTGCCATTATGCGGGAGGGGGTGTCAGCAAGAAAGTCGGCATTCCAGGTTTCCGGAGCAGTGCAATATCCCCATTGTGCGGCAATCGTTTTCGTGCCAGCCGCTTTGCCTGCTTGAATATCACGCAAATCGTCCCCGACGAACCAACAATCTTCCAGCGCGATATCCAGAGCTTTTGCGGCTGCCAGCAAGGGGTCAGGGAATGGTTTGGCGCGGGCTGCCGTGTCACCGGAAATGATGCAATCGGCACTTTCAAGCCCGATTTTCCTGACAAGCGGGTCAGTCAGGCGACTGACTTTATTGGTGACGATACCCCATCCGATTCCGACTTCCCTCAATTGTGTCAATAATTCCGGAATACCGTCAAACAGGCTTGTTTTAACAGCAATATTTTTCGAGTAGAAGGATAGGAAGCGTTCACGCAATGTACTGTACTGGGCGTCTTCTGGGGTTATCTGGAAAGCTGCCCTGATCAGGCCGGGTGCTCCTGCGGAAGCGACCGGACGAAGCTGTTCATAAGGAACGGGTGGCAGTCCTCTTTCTATCCGGACAGCGTTGATGGCGCCGGCAAGGTCGGGTGCCGAGTCTGCCAGGGTTCCATCCAGATCGAAAAGAACGGTTTTCGGTTTTTTAAGGAAAGCGGAAGATGTCGTCATACGAGATTCAGGCCTGTTTTGTACAGGCAAGCATATAGTTGATTTGAGTATTTTTACTGAGATTGAATTTTCTTGCACGCAGGTCGCACGTTATACCTGTTATAGCTGACACGGTCATATTGGCCGAACGGATAAAACGGGAAAGTTCGGCTGGCGTTAAAAAGCGCTGAAAGTCATGCGTTCCCTTCGGTAACAGGCGCAAGATATATTCGGCGCCGATAATCGCATGGCAGTACGATTTAATGTTTCTGTTCAGGGTTGAGAAAAAGACCATTCCTCCCGGTTTGACCAGTCTGGAACAGGCGTTGACAATGGAAGCAGGATCTGGGACATGTTCCAGTAATTCCATGCAGGTCACAACGTCATATTTTTCCGGCTCTTTCCCGGCCAGTTCTTCGGCAGAACTGATGAGATAACGGATTGACAGTCCCGATTCAATACAATGGGATCGGGCCGTTTCGATGGCATTGGCAGCCAAATCTATTCCCGTAACGACAGCTTTTTCTTTGGCCAGGGATTCGGACAGGATTCCGCCACCGCAGCCAATATCCAGCACATTCCTGTTTTCCAGGTGTGCGTATGTTTTGATCCAGCCGAGGCGAACCGGATTCATATCGTGCAGTGGCCGGAAGTTTCCAGAAGGATCCCACCAGCTGTCTGCCACGGCATTGAATTTGTTTAATTCAGCAGTATCGAGATTCATGACGTCGATGTCAGCGACAAAACAACATTATATCGTCAGAAAACAAAAAACCCCGCATAAGCGGGGTTTTTGACCAGTGTAAAAATCCTATCAGGATTTTGCACCGCGATTTGCAACAACTTCGACTTCAACACGACGGTTTTTAGCACGTCCTTCGCGGGTCTTGTTGCTTGCGATTGGTTGTTTTTTGCCTTTACCTTCAGTAAAGATCTTGTTGGCTGGTACGCCTTTGGAAACCAGATATGCCTTGACAGCGTTGGCACGACGTTCGGACAGTTTCTGGTTGTATTTGTCGGTACCGATCCAGTCGGTATGACCGACAGCAACGATGACTTCAGTGTCCATACCGGAGAGGGCCTTGACCAGTTCGTCCAGTTTTGCCTTGCCTTCTGGTTTGACGATGGATTTGTCGAAATCGAAGAATGCGTCAGCAGCATAAGTTACTTTTTCAGCTGTTGGAACAGCTACAGCCAGTGGAGCAGAAGCCTGAACTGGCTGGGTCAAAGGACCGTCGCAACCTGGAACAGCGTCAGCCGGAGTCCAGTAACCGGTATGCCAGCAAAGGCCGGTACCGCTGCGAACGATGGTGTCGCGTTGGGTCTGCAGGTAACCGCTATATGGTTTTTTTGCCATATATTCGGTCATCGTCTGTGCCGAAGCAGACGCTGCAACAACTGCGGATGCAGCGAAAATAACTTTAAGCAATTTATTCATATTTATCCTCTTAGTTGAGATATCCGCAGCAGGCTGCGCATGCATATTTTTCTAACTTCGAAATTACAATAACATGACAATCACATTATAGATTCGATTTTCTTCTATTAATGCGTTTACAGCTATTCTGACACATTGAAGATTGCTAGATAACCCAAGAAGTTCAAACAATTTTCTATTTTGTTCATTAATTCTGCTTTTATTATCAATTTGTAGCTTTTTCGCAACCGACTGGCCAGATTGTCTCACTGTAGAAAAACAATAGCGACCGCTGTGTTTACCTATATATCCCGTCATGGCCGAAAAATCAAGTAAAACCTTGGGCGCTGGAAGTAAAAATCAAGTAGAAATAATTACTTAAGTTTCCTTAAGTCATTTCAAAAAGATTGCAATACGGCCGTGGTAAAATCATGTTTTCCCGTTCTGTAGATTATGCGGAATTTTTGTATTTAAACCAGATTTATTCTGTCCGACAGAAGTGTTCTCATGGATCAATTTGCGAAAGAAACCATTTCTATCTCTCTTGAAGACGAAATGCGTAAAAGTTACCTCGATTATGCTATGAGCGTGATCGTGGGCAGGGCTCTTCCGGATGTCCGGGATGGCTTAAAGCCGGTGCATCGCCGGGTTCTTTTCGGTATGCACGAGATGAACAACACCTGGAACCGGCCTTATGTGAAATGTGCCCGTGTCGTCGGTGAGGTCATGGGTAAATATCACCCTCATGGCGACCAGACCATTTACGATACGCTGGTGAGGATGGCACAGGACTTTTCCCTGCGTTACACACTGGTTGACGGGCAGGGTAATTTCGGCTCGATAGACGGGGATGCCGCTGCCGCCATGCGTTATACGGAGTGTCGTCTTGACAGGATTTCCGATGAGATGCTGGCCGATATCGACAAGGAAACGGTCGATTTCGTTCCTAATTACGACGGCAAGGAAAAAGAACCGTCCGTCTTGCCGACCAGAATACCGAACCTGCTGATCAACGGTTCTTCCGGTATCGCCGTCGGTATGGCAACCAATATTCCGCCGCACAATCTGGTTGAGGTCGTCAATGGCGCCTTGCAGCTGTTGCACCATCCTGATTGCACTATTGACGAACTGATCGATATCATCCCGGCCCCGGATTTTCCGACAGGTGGCATCATTTACGGTGTTGCTGGTGTCCGTGAGGGTTACCGGACCGGTCGTGGCCGCGTTGTCATGCGCGCCAAAACGCATTTTGAGGAATACGGACGGGATGGGCGTCAGGCGATTATCATCGATGAGCTGCCTTATCAGGTCAACAAGAAGAACCTTCTGGAACGTATTGCTGAAAGCGTCAGGGAAAAGAAACTTGACGGCATTTCCGACATTCGCGACGAGTCTGACAAATCCGGCATGCGTGTCGTGATCGAACTGAAACGCAATGAGGTTCCTGAAGTCGTTCTGAACAATCTGTATAAACAAACCCAGTTGCAGGACACCTTCGGCATGAATATGGTTGCTCTGGTCGACGGCCAGCCGAAGCTGTTGAACCTGAAGCAGATGCTGGAATGCTTTCTGGCGCATCGCCGTGAAGTCGTCACGCGCCGTACGATTTTCGAATTGAGAAAAGCCAGGGAGCGTGGACATGTTCTGGAAGGTTTGGCTGTCGCTCTGGCGAATATCGATGATTTCATCGCCATTATCCGTGCGGCTCCGACGCCTCCGATTGCACGTCAGGAGCTGATGTCCCGTTCGTGGAATTCGTCGCTGGTCAAATCCATGCTGGAACGTACCGGCGCGGATCACGCCAACAGTATTGATGATTTCCGTCCGGAAGGTTTGCCGAAAATGTTCGGTATTCAGCCGGATGGTCTTTATAAACTGTCGGAAGAACAGGCGACAGAAATCCTGCAGATGCGTCTGCAACGTCTGACCGGACTGGAACAGGACAGGATTCTGAACGAGTATGGCGATGTGATGGCCCAGATTGCCGAGTTGCTCGATATTCTGGCGAAACCGGAACGCGTCCTGGCCATTATTGATGAAGAATTGAAAGAAGTGATCGGTGAATATGGCGAGAAGGCCAAAGACATTCGCCGTTCCGAAATCGAGCTGAATGCGAGTGACCTTGAAACGGAAGATTTGATCACGCCTCAGGATCTGGTTGTGACCCTGTCTCACAGCGGTTATATCAAGTCCCAGCCATTGTCCGAATACCGTGCCCAGAAACGGGGTGGACGGGGTCGCATGGCAACGGCTACCAAGGAAGATGACTGGGTCGATCAGCTCTTTATCGCCAACACGCATGACTATATCCTTTGTTTCTCGGACAGGGGGCGGATGTATTGGCTGAAAGTCTGGGAGGTTCCGCAGGGTTCACGCAATTCCCGTGGCAAGCCGATCGTCAATATGTTCCCGTTGCAGGGGGATGAAAAAATTACGGTTATCCTGCCGTTGTCCGGTGAGAACAGGAGTTTCCCTGCCAATCACTTTATTTTCATGGCAACCAGTCAGGGGACTGTCAAGAAAACGCCTCTGACCGACTTCAGCAATCCCCGCAAGGCGGGCATTATCGCGGTTGGGCTGGATGAGGGCGATTTTCTGATCGGTGCCGCTTTGACGGATGGCAGTCATGATGTCATGCTCTTCTCGGATGCTGGCAAGGCCGTACGTTTCGATGAAAATGATGTCCGACCTATGGGCAGAACGGCACGTGGCGTGCGCGGTATGAATCTGGATGATGACCAGAGAGTGATTGCGATGTTGGTGGCCGGTGATGAAAGCCAGTCTGTCCTGACGGCGACCGAGAACGGCTTCGGCAAGCGGACTCCGATGGCGGAATATACCCGGCACGGTCGTGGTACGAAAGGTATGATTGCCATTCAGACGACGGAACGTAACGGCAAGGTTGTCGCCGCCACACTGGTCAATGAAAATGATGAAATCATGCTCATCACGACGGGTGGTGTTCTGATCCGCACACGGGTTTCCGAGATCCGTGAAATGGGGCGGGCAACGCAGGGCGTGACCCTGATTGCCGTGGAAGAAGGCACGACCCTGAGCGGTTTGCAACGTATCCTTGAATCAGATATCGAGGATGAGAATCCGGAAGTGTCCGACAAGGAAGGTTCTGAAGCAGAGAAAGCATAATGCGTCCGTACAACTTTTCAGCAGGGCCTGCGATGTTGCCTTTGGAGGTGCTGGAACAGGCTTCTGCTGAAATGTCGGACTGGCACGGCAGTGGCCTGTCGGTGATGGAAATGAGTCACCGCAGTCTGCAATTCGAATCGATCTTGCGGCAGACGCAGGACGATCTCAGGGAATTGCTCGATGTTCCCGATTCACATCACATCCTTTTCATGCAGGGCGGTGCTTCTGCCATGAATGCGATCATTCCTATGAATCTGCTTGGACGGCAGGAGGGGAGTCCGACGATCGATTTTGTTCATACCGGAGTCTGGTCAGGCAAATCGTTGAATGAAGCGCGCAAATATGGCTGCGTCAATGTGGCTGCTTCATCGGAACGTGCCGGTTTTTGTGAAGTGCCGGGACAAGATGGCTGGCATTTGACCGATCGTGCCGCCTATGTGCATATCTGTTCGAATGAAACGATCAACGGAAACCAGTTTCATTTCACTCCGGATACGGGAGAGGTTCCACTGGTGGCCGATATGTCTTCGGAAATCCTGTCGCGCCGGATTGATTTTTCACGGTATGGTGTTGTCTTTGCCTGTGCGCAGAAAAACATGGGGCAGGCCGGTTTGACGGTCGTGATCGTTCGTAGCGATCTGATCGGGTATGCTGCCTCCTTTTGCCCTTCGGTCTTTGACTGGAAAAACCTTGTCGAAAACAATTCCATGTTCAATACACCGCCGACATATGCCATTTATGTTTGCGGCCTTGTTCTGCAATGGCTGAAAAAACAGGGCGGAATCGACGGCATGGAAAAGGCCAGTGTTGAAAAGTCGTCGATGTTGTATGACTTTATCGACAAGAGCGGTTTTTACCGCAATGACGTTCTTGCGAACAGCCGTTCAAGAATGAACGTTCCTTTTTTTCTTGCAGACGAGTCCTTAAACGATGCATTCATCAATGAAGCGGCACGAAACAAAATAGTGCAAATCCGGGGACATCGTCTGGTTGGCGGGATGAGGGCTTCTCTTTATAACGCCATGCCTGTCGAGGGCGTTCGTGCACTGATTGCTTTTATGCGGGCTTTTCAGCAAAATCATTGAATTGTCAAAAATTCCGGAATGTCCGAAACTGGGTTGTTGGGGGATTTCTGCCTTACAATACCTTCTTTTGAACGATGAATGTCGCTGTTTTTGACCGATTGTTCTGTTATTTCATTTTCTGATTGTTTGTGATTCATGGAAAAATTGCTGAAACCGTTGAGGGATCAAATTGATGCTATTGATGCCCAGTTGCTGGATTTGTTAAACCGTAGGGCACGTGTTGCACAGGAAGTGGGGCATGTCAAGAACAAGGTCAATGCCCCTATTTTTCGCCCTGAACGGGAAGCGCAGGTGTTGAGGGGAATTGCAGAGAAAAATTCCGGGCCCCTGGGCAATAATGAGTTGCAAACCATTTTCCGTGAAATCATGTCGGCCTGCCGTTCTCTGGAAAAGAAAGTCATTGTGGCTTATCTCGGGCCGGAAGGCACTTTTTCCGAACAGGCGGTTTATCAGCATTTCGGAAAATCGATCAATGCCATTCCATGTGCATCGATTGACGAAGTGTTTCGGGCAGCAGAAGCCGGAACGGCCGATTTCGGTGTCGTCCCGATTGAAAACTCGACTGAGGGGGCCATCAACCGGACACTGGATCTGTTGATGCAGACTCCGTTGACGATCAGCAGTGAAGTTTCCATTGCCGTTCAGCATAATCTGATGACGCTTTCCGGCAACATGGATGGTGTTCGTTCCATTTGCGCCCATTCGCAGGCACTGGCCCAGTGTCAGGGGTGGCTGAACCAGCATTATCCCAATATCATGAGACAGGCGGTTGCCTCCAATGCCGAAGCGGCCCGCCTGGCAGCTGAAAATCCGGAAGTGGCAGCGATTGCCGGCGAAATCGCTTCACGGCATTATGGTTTGCAGGTGGTAAGCGCTCACATTCAGGATGATCCGCAGAACCGGACCCGTTTTGCCGTTATCGGACGCAGGGAGACGGAATCGAGCGGCAAGGATCAGACTTCGCTCGTTTTGTCAGTACAAAACAAGGCAGGGGCTGTGTACAAGATGCTGGCACCACTCGATAAGTTCGGCGTTTCCATGACGCGATTTGAATCGAGACCGGCCAGGACAGGAAACTGGGAATATTATTTTTTCGTGGATATCGAAGGTCACGTCAAGGAAGAAAAAATCCAGCGTGCGTTGACCGAATTGAAGGATCAGGTCGCGTATTTCAAGGTTCTGGGTTCTTATCCCATTTAAGTTTGTTCATTAGATTGGAAAAATCATGTCAGATCAGTTTGCACCGGAATATATTCGTGCCATTGCCCCGTATCAGGCGGGCAAACCCATTTCTGAAGTCGCCCGCGAATTCGGACTCGATGAAAACAAAATCATCAAGCTCGCATCCAACGAAAATCCGCTCGGTATGCCTGAATCCGCGAAAAAGGCTATTGCCAATGAGGTGGGGGAAACAGGGCGATATCCGGATGCCAACGGTTTTGCGCTGAAAAAGGTCATTGGCGAACGTTATGGTATTGGTCAGGAATGGATTACGCTGGGCAATGGCAGCAATGACATTATCGAATTGGCGGCCAGAACGTTTGTACAGCAGGGACAATCCATTGTTTTTTCAGAATACTCTTTCCTCGTTTACGCTCTTGTTGCCAAAGCGATAGGTGCGAAAGGTATTCAGGTTCCATCAAAGGATTTCGGACATGATCTGGATGCCATGTTGAATGCCATTACACCTGATACCCGTCTGGTTTTTCTGGCCAATCCGAACAATCCTACCGGTACTTTCATGCAACCGGCTGATATTGAAGCGTTTCTTGACAAGGTACCTTCCAATGTCGTCGTTGTTATCGATGAAGCGTATAACGAATATCTGGATTCCTCGATCCAGTATGATTCTACGGACTGGGTCAAAAAATATTCCAATCTTCTGGTTTCGCGGACATTTTCCAAGGCTTATGGCCTTGCGGGGTTGCGTGTCGGGTTTGGACTGGCACATCCTGAATTGACCGGACTGTTGAACCGGGTCAGGCAACCGTTTAATGTGAATGCACTGGCACAGGCCGCCGCTGTTGCTGCCCTGAATGATCAGGAATTTTTGAAAAAAAGTGCCACGATCAATGCGGACGGTTATCGTTATCTGACGAAATCGTTTGAGGAAATGGGGCTGGAATATGTTCCCTCTCATGGCAATTTCGTGCTGGTCAAGGTCGGCGATGATGATGGGGCCGGTTCGCGTGTCAATCTGGAGCTGTTGAAAAAAGGTATTATCGTTCGTCCTGTGAAGGCGTATGGATTGCCGAGATGGCTTCGTATTTCGATCGGTTTGCCTGAAGAAAATGAGGCGTTTATTGCTGCACTTAAAGAAGTATTGGCTTAATCCGTGACTCCATTCAAAAAAATCGTTATTTGTGGCGTCGGGCTGATCGGTGGATCATTGGCACTTGCCTTAAGGAAGTCCGGCTATAAGGGACAGATTCTTGGCCTTGAAAGAAGTGCCGATATTCTCGAGCGTGCACATGCCCTGGGAATTATCGATGAAATCGGCCTGCCTGTGGAAGACACTCTGAAAGAAGCTGATCTGGTGGTACTGTCGGTTCCGGTTGCACAGACCGGCAATGTGCTGAAAATGATTTTGCCTTATTGGCATGACGGACTGATCGTTTCAGATACGGGCAGTACCAAGATGGATGTCATTGCCAGAGCTCGTGAAGTACTGGGCGATAAAATCGTCCGTTTCATACCGGCGCATCCGATTGCTGGCAGGGAAACGAATGGTCCGGAGGCGGCTATAGACGATTTGTTTGTCGGAAAGAAAACCGTCATAGCGGCGTTACCTGAAAACAGCCGAGATGATGTTGAAAAGATCGC
Organism: Pseudomonadota bacterium; assembly: GCA_023449275.1. Classification (GTDB taxonomy): domain Bacteria; phylum Pseudomonadota; class Gammaproteobacteria; order Burkholderiales; family Burkholderiaceae_D; genus Oxalobacter. The sequence continues at coordinate 42,824 of JAEXJM010000015.1, forward strand.
CGATCTCTGGGAGCGATGTGGCGCCATCATTCATCACCTGAGTCCGGAAAATCACGATACGGTTTTTGCCACGGTCAGCCATATGCCACATTTACTGGCGTATGGTCTGGTGGATTATGTCGCAAATCATCCAAAATCTGATTTGTTCTTCCAGTATGCCGCGAGTGGTTTCAGGGACTTTACCCGAATAGCCGGTTCGTCTCCGGAAATGTGGCGGGACATTACGTTGGCCAATCGCAAGCAATTGCTTGTTGAACTGGATGCATATCTGAAAGAAATCGAACGGATTCGTGAATTGGTCGATCAGGCCGATGGCAACGGATTGGAAGCAATATACTCAAACGCGCAAACGGCGAGAATGAACTGGCTCAATGCGATTGAAAATCCTGAAAAAAGAAAATCAACTGATGGCTGACTTTCCAAAATATATCGATCTTCCTCCAGTCAAACATGTCTGCGGTACGGTGCGTTTGCCCGGATCGAAGAGTATATCCAACAGGACCCTGTTGCTGTCGGCTCTTGCAAACGGCAAGACCACGATCAGGGACCTGCTTTTTTCCGACGATACGCAAGTGATGCTTGAAGCGTTGAAGTCGCTGGGGATACGCTGGGATGAAACAGGTATTGCCAATGAATATGAAGTGACCGGTGCAGACGGTCATTTGCCCCGAAAAGAAGCCGATTTGTTCCTTGGAAATGCCGGTACGGCCATCCGTCCGTTGACGGCAGCACTTGCCGCATTGGGTGGAGGCGATTTTTTTCTGCATGGCGTGAAGCGCATGCACGAACGTCCTATCGGGGATCTGGTGGATGCCTTGAACGAAGCCGGAGCGGAAATCGAATATACGGAAAACAAGGGGTATCCGCCGATTCGCATTCGTGCCGGCCATATCGTAAAGCATGATTTGCATGTCAAAGGTAATGTTTCCAGTCAGTTTCTGACCGCTTTGCTCATGGCCGCTCCTTTGATGGCACGGACTGAAGACGTCACCATTCATGTTGTGGGTGAACTGATTTCCAAGCCTTATATAGAAATAACCCTGAATCTCATGCGCAGTTTCGGGGTGGAAATCGAACAGGATGAATGGAAATCGTTTACCTTGCGCAAAGGGCAGGCCTATCGCAGTCCGGGAGTCGTCCACGTTGAGGGTGATGCTTCTTCTGCGTCTTACTTTCTGGCGGCTGCTGCAATAGCAGGTGGCCCTGTCAGGGTCGAAGGGGTCGGGAAGTACAGTATTCAGGGAGATATCCGGTTTGCTGATGTGCTCGAAAAGATGGGTGCGAAGGTTGTTTACGGGGAAAACTATATTGAAGTTACATCAGGTGGCGAATTGAAAGCGATTGATGAGGATTTCAATCTGATTCCGGATGCTGCCATGACGGTTGCCATACTCGCTTTGTATGCTGATGGAACAAGTGTCTTGCGTAATATCGGCAGCTGGAGGGTCAAGGAAACCGATCGCATTGCCGCAATGGAGACAGAACTTGAAAAACTGGGTGCTGTTGTGGAATCCGGTGAGGACTGGCTGAAAATCACTCCGCCTGATCGTATTCTGGATGCCGCCATTGATACCTATGACGATCACCGGATGGCTATGTGTTTTTCACTGGCTTCACTTTCCAACGCTCGGAAAACGGGCGCAACGATCAGAATTAACGATCCACAGTGTGTTTCAAAGACTTTTCCCGAGTATTTCCAGGCATTTGCGGAAATTTCAAGGCAATAAACAGACTTGTCCTGTTGTATCTGGTGTTTCTTTTGTTTGTTTGCATAAAGATTGATGTGGGTCAAAAAAGCAACAAATGAAAAATTGCAAGAAAAACGCTTGACGATATAGGTATGAGGGGTACATAATTTCATTTCTCTGCTGCAGCGACACAATGAAGTGAAGCAAAAAGTAGGGAGTTGTCAACGACGAAGTGGAATTTGATTTTTTAAGAAGTTTTAAATTTTTTAAAAAATAAATAAAAAGTTGTTGACAAGGATTAAAAAGAGGTTCATAATTTCGTTTCTGTGCTGATGACAAACAAAACGCTTTGTTGGAGGTGCGGAGGTGGTAAAAGCGAAAGAGATCTTTAAAAAGAGAACAGATGATAAGCGTGGACGTTTGTTAGTTGCAAAAACTAAAGAAACAAACGTTCACAGAAGAAAGTAAGGACTTCGAAAGAAGAGACCTTGTCAGTATTTTGAGAATAGATTGATACAGAAATGTATTGCAATCGAAACAGAGATTGAACTGAAGAGTTTGATCCTGGCTCAGATTGAACGCTGGCGGCATGCTTTACACATGCAAGTCGAA
>JAEXJM010000027.1 GCA_023449275.1 Pseudomonadota bacterium
CCACGGCGCACCGCCTGATAGGCCGCTTCCTGGTCCTTCTGCGTGACGGTCGTATAGACGTTCAGGCCGCGGGTATAGGTTTCGTCCTTGTATTGGTCATAAACCATCATTCTGACCATTTCAGCGACGTATTTCGCATGAACGTTGAATTCGTTGCGGCTGGTTTTCACCTGGATGGGTTCGTTTCTGGCCTGTTCGTATTGCTGTTCCGTGATATAGCCCAGTTGTTTCATGCGGAGCAGGATATATTGCTGTCGTTGTCTGGCACGGGTCGGGTTGGTGATCGGATTGTTGGCCGATGGCGCTTTCGGCAAGCCTGCCAGCATGGCCGCTTCCGCCAGTGTGATGTCTTCAAGCGGTTTGCCGAAATAGACTTGTGCCGCGGAGGCAAACCCGAATGCCCTTTGTCCCAGATAGATCTGGTTCAGGTAAATTTCAAAGATCTGGTCTTTGGTCAGGGCCTTTTCGATTTTCCATGCCAGAAGGACTTCATAGATCTTGCGTTTGAATGTCTGTTCGCTGGTCAGAAAGAAATTGCGGGCGACCTGCTGTGTAATGGTCGAGGCACCCTGACGGTTGCGGCTGACGATATTGTGAAGGGCCGCGCGAATGATGCCGATGTAGTCGACTCCACCATGCTGGTAAAAACGGTCGTCTTCAATGGCCAGTACGGCTTTTTTCATGATTTCAGGAACTTTATTGATTCGTACGAGACTGCGTCGTTCCTCACCGAATTCACCCATCAGCACGTGATCGGCGGTATAAATGCGCAGGGGCATTTTGGGATGGTAGTCGGTCAACTGATCCATTGGCGGAAGTTTCGGATAGATCAGGGCCATGGATAGAATGACGATCAGCGCGCCAATCAGGGCGATGCCAGTGCCGATTGCGGTACCGGTGATCAGAAGTCGCTTGATAAGGTTTTTCTTTGATTGATTTCCATCCCGGGGGGGTGGATTCTGATTTTTGGTAAACATGCTAGCCAGCAAAAAAATGCAATACGCGCATTATCCTTTAATCCGGGTTTTTGCGCACATAAATATGTAAGTAACTGTTTCTGATCGTGAACAGCCGGTAAGGGGAAAAGAATTGTCGCCGAAAAAGGGTCTGTTGTCTGCTTATCTGATATATTCGGCACTATGACGGTGACATCATTACATTTCTTATGCAACAAAATATCTTTTTGGTCGGTCTGATGGGGTCGGGCAAAACGACAGTTGGTCGTTTGCTGGCAAAAAAACTGGGTATGCGTTTTGTCGATTCCGATCAGGAAATTGAGGCACGGACGGGGGCAACCGTTTCATGGATTTTCGAAATTGAGGGTGAAGAAAGTTTCCGGCGTCGTGAAGTTGAAACCATCAATGAGCTGACCAGTCAGAACGGGGTCGTTCTTGCGACTGGAGGGGGTGCTGTCGTCCATCCCGAAAACAGAAAGAACCTGAAAGCCAGGGGAACCGTCATTTATCTGCGGGCAACAGTGCATAATATCCTGCAGAGGACGATGCATGATAAAACGCGCCCCCTGCTCCAGACGGAAAATCGCCGTCAGAAAATCGAGGAGCTGGCGAGGCAGCGAGAAAAATTCTACAGCGAGGTGGCAGACATCGTTATCGATACCGGTCGACCGAACGTGCACGCGATGGTCCAGACAATCATGAACCAGCTGGCCAATCCTGACAGAAAAAAGAAATCATTCGATAAACAGAAAAAACGGCCTTTGAACCGTCATAACAAGAATAACATGAATACATCATCGAGCAGAGCTCATCTGAAAGTGGATCTGGGTGAACGTTCCTATCCCATTGAAATCGGAACGGGTCTTTTGCAGGACGTGAAATTACTGTCGCGGACTATCAGGGGAAAAAGGCTTGCCATTATCACGAATGATGTGGTGGCGCCGCTGTATCTCGAGAAACTGACAGCTTCGCTCAGGGAAGCTGGCAAGGAAGTGATTTCAATCGTTTTGCCGGATGGTGAGCAAGAGAAAAATTGGGAAAGTCTGATGAAGATTTTCGATTTTCTCATGCAAAACAGATGCGACAGAAAGACGACGCTGGTTGCACTGGGTGGTGGGGTCATCGGCGATATGACCGGTTATGCTGCTGCGAGTTTCATGCGGGGGGTTCCTTTCGTTCAGGTGCCGACGACTCTTCTGGCAGAGGTGGATTCTTCTGTCGGCGGCAAGACCGGTATCAATCATCCGCTCGGCAAAAACATGATCGGTGCGTTTTACCAGCCTGAAGCGGTTCTGGCTGATACCTCGACGCTGAATACCCTGCCTGACAAGGAGCTGTCTGCCGGTCTGGCCGAAGTCATCAAATACGGCCCTATCACAGACGCAAGATTTTTCGAGTGGATCGAGATGAATATCGAAAAGCTGCTCGACCGCGACAGTGTCGCTCTGGCTTATGCGATCAGGCGTTCGTGTGAGATCAAGGCGGATATCGTGCGTCAGGATGAACGCGAAGGAGACTTGAGGGCGATTCTCAATTTCGGTCATACTTTCGGGCATGCCATAGAGGCCGGTCTGGGATACGGTGAATGGCTGCATGGCGAAGCGGTCGGTTGCGGTATGGTCATGGCTGCCGATCTGTCCTGTCGTATGGGGCTTCTCGATGAAGATTCCAGAAACAGGATCGCGAGTCTGGTCAAAAAGGCAGGTCTGCCGACGGTTGCCCCTGATCTGGGAAACGATCGCTGGGTCGGACTGATGGAAGTCGACAAGAAAAATGTCGACGGTGAAATCCAGTTCGTTTTGCTGAAATCGATGGGCAGTGCCTTTGTGACGAAAGTGCCTCGGGAGCTGCTTGTCGAAACCTTGAATGCCTGTACAGTTCAAAAGTGATTTGATGTCGTTTTCGGGGAGTGTGGATGAGTTCCTTGCCATTGGCGGTTTATGCATGTGATCCTTCTGTTTCGAAAGGGCGTCGTTATGAAGAGCAGGGTGATTCTTCCCGATCGGAATATCAGCGGGATCGTGACCGGATCGTTCATTGTGGTGCCTTCAGACGTCTGGAATACAAGACCCAGGTTTTCGTCAATCATGAAGGTGATCTTTTCCGAACCCGGTTGACCCACAGTATCGAGGTAGCCCAGATTGCCCGTTCCGTGGCACGCAATCTCAGACTGAATGAAGATCTGACCGAAGCGATTTCACTGGCGCACGATCTTGGACATACGCCTTTCGGGCATGCGGGGCAGGATGCGTTGAACGAGTGTATGAAAGACTATGGCGGATTCGAGCATAATTTGCAGAGCCTTCGGGTCGTCGATGTGCTGGAAGAACGTTACGGCAACTTTGACGGATTGAACCTGACGTTTGAAACACGGGAAGGAATTCTGAAGCATTGTTCGATTGACGATGCCATGAAACTGGGTGATGTCGGGCGGCGCTTTCTGGAAGGCCGACAGCCATCTCTTGAAGCACAACTCGCGAATGTCGCAGATGAAATCGCCTACAACAATCATGATGTCGATGACGGTCTGCGTTCAGGTCTGATTACGGTAGAACAACTGACGGAAATCGACCTGTTCGCACAATACTGGTTCGAGGTACAGAAACGGATGCCGGGGATCAGTGAACGACGGGCGATTTATGAAACGATTCGGCGGATGATCGGGGCATTGATCGTCGATTTGACGAAAGCCTCATTGAAACGGATTGAAGAAGTCGATCCGCAATCGGTCAAGGATGTTCGAAACGCCCCACTACTGATCGCCTTTTCCGATGAAATGGGTAAAAAGTCTCGTGCGTTGAAACAGTTTCTTTTCCAGAATCTGTATCGTCATTATCAAGTCAACCGGATGAGTAGCAAGGCACGCCGTATTATTCAGGGACTGTTTGCCATTTTCATGGACGAACCGCAATTGCTTGCTCCCGAACAGCGGGTCACTGGAGGCGACAGGTATGAGCAGGCACGGAAAATTGCAGATTATATTGCCGGTATGACAGACCGGTATGCCATGCGTCAATACCGCAAGCTCTATGAAATTGAAGAGGTCTGAACCTATTCCAGTTCCGGCTGGACGGTTTCGATGCTGACTTGCGCACTTCCTTGCGCCAGCTGGATTGAAACGGATTTCCGGACAGGCAGCTGTTGGGGAGACCGGATGACATCTCCGTTTTTATCGGTGATGATGGCATAACCTCTTTCCAGTGTCCTTTTCGTACTCAGAAGTTCCAGTTGGGATGCCAGTGAGCAGATTTCCTGTTTCCGCTGTTTTACCAGACTGTCCATGCCGGATTTCATGTGACGCCATCCCGTTTCAAGCAGTGAGCGGTAATGCCGGATGTCCGGCAATTGCGCTTTCAATCGTGTGCCCAGATGGCTGAGCTGATACCGTGAAGAAGACACGATCGTATCGCTTGTGTGGGTCAGTTTGGCAGCGAGGGACTGCAAATGGATTTTTTCCCGTTCGATATAGGCGGCCGGGCTGATGAGCCTGCGGGCCAGCAAGTCGGTATCCTGCTGGGCATTTCGCAAATGCCTTTTCATCGCCATTTGCAAATGTCCTGACAGAGTCTCGAGATGATCTATCCAGTCCTGACGCGCTTTTGCCGCCATTTCTGCGGCACCGGTTGGCGTTGGTGCACGAACGTCGGCAGCAAAATCGGCAATCGTGAAATCGGTTTCATGCCCGATACCGGAAATCGTGGGAATGGAACAGGCGGCAATGGCTCGGGAGACGACTTCTTCATTGAAACTCCACAAGTCTTCAATACTCCCTCCACCACGACAAACCAGCAGTACATCGCATTCGGCATGAATCGAGGCCTGCATGATGGCAGCGGCAATTTTCTCGGCTGCACCTTCGCCCTGGACGGGAGTGGGGTACAGAATCAGGCGGACATGCGGGGCACGTCTTGAAAACGTGGTCAGTATATCTCTCAGGGCAGCGGCTTTGGGGCTGGTGACGATACCGATTGTACGGGCAAAAACAGGCAAACGGCGCTTTCTTTCCTCACTGAACAGACCTTCCGCTTCCAGTTTTGCCTTCAGGCGTAAAAAGGCTTCATACAGGTTTCCCATTCCCGCGTGTCTCATGGCTTCGACATTCAGCTGGAATTCGCCTCGAGCCGTATAGAGTGTGACGAGTGCCCTGACTTCCACTTTGTCGCCCTCTTTGGGAATGAATCCGACTGATTGTGCTTTCCCCCGAAACATAACGGAACGAACCTGTGCGTTATTGTCCTTCAGTGTGAAATACCAGTGTCCGGAAGCGGCTTTTGTGAAGTTGGATATTTCACCTGAGATCCAGAGCAGGGGGAAGCTGTGCTCCAGTATTTTTGCTGCCGTACTGTTGAGTTCAGAGACAGTCAGAACAGGTGCAGATTGATCCATACAGGTGTTTTGATACTCGCCAGGGTTTATAGGTAAGAGTAGTAATTCCCTTTCAGGAATCTGATGGAATGAATTTAACCATATGAATTATATGATATTTCGTCTGATATTCATTTTGGTTCACAGACTTGTTCACAAAGTTATCCACAGAATATTCCCCTCTTGCATGGGTACTCTGTCTATTGAATGGCCTATTTCCTGTCTTCCGGCTTGATGGACCAGGTCGGATAGAATTTCTCGACTGCAGGGCCTGTCGCGTTCATGGTGTGGCAGCCATTGAGATGGAACGGTTTTTCTCCTTTTTTCTGGAAGGCGGCCTTGACACGGGCTTCTTCCTCGCCGAAAACGAAAACCTGCATGGCGGTTGATGGAATGGCTTCAGCCAATTCATTCATGTGAGTGCATCCGTTGATCCCAGCAAAGCGGTTTTTTACTTCATGCCAAAAGTGATGAAGAATATTCAGACCGATCAGTTGCTTGTATTTGGAGTGTATAGTTTCACAAAAACCTTCGAAAGGAACCTCATCAAAAATAACAATGACATCTACAATGGTTCCCTGTGCATTGATAGTCAGCCGTAACCAAAAATCATGCAGTGCTCGTTTTGCCGGGATCACGAACGAGGTCAAAAGCAGGTCGTGCGTTTTGACATCGGTGAAACGTGCGTCAATATCCCAAAGCTCGTCGTCACGATAAAAAAACTGAACCTGAATGTTTCTTGTGTGCTTTAGAACACGAGGTGTTGTGGGATGTGGAAGTGGCATAGGTACCTGCTCTTGGTGTACAGTTTACCGATAGGGCTAGACAGTTGCCAACACTCATGCAAATCAACAACCGTTTGTGCCATGGTGTTAGCGTTATTATAGCGAAAACGTCCTCTGATTAAAAGAATCGGGTCGGATAATAATTTTGATGATATCGGTAAAATAATCCATTATTTTTTAAGAATTACTGTTAATATATACAGCAATATGATTTTGCTTTTTTCTGCGCTATTTAAATTGAAAGAATCTTATGGACGATAATAAAAACGCATCCAATCAGGAGAAAAACAAGGCACTTTCTGCTGCGCTTGCCCAAATTGAAAAGCAATTCGGCAAAGGTTCCATTATGCGAATGGCGCCGGGTGTTGTTGTAGAGGAAATTCCTTCTGTTTCCACAGGTTCTCTCGGGCTGGATATCGCTTTGGGGGTCGGTGGTCTGCCGCGTGGTCGGGTTATCGAGATTTACGGGCCTGAATCATCAGGCAAGACAACGCTGACTTTGCAGGTCATCGCTGAAATGCAAAAGATTGGCGGGACTTGCGCCTTTATCGACGCTGAACATGCTCTTGATGTGGGGTATGCACAGAAACTGGGTGTCCATTTGCCGGATTTGCTGATTTCCCAGCCGGACACAGGGGAGCAGGCGCTGGAAATCACGGATGCTCTGGTTCGTTCCGGTAGTGTTGACCTGATCGTTATCGACTCCGTTGCCGCATTGACACCCAAAGCGGAAATTGAAGGGGATATGGGTGATTCCCTGCCAGGGCTTCAGGCTCGTCTCATGTCGCAGGCTCTGCGCAAATTGACGGGCAGCATCAATAAAAACAATACCACGGTTATTTTCATTAACCAGATCCGTATGAAGATCGGCGTCATGTTCGGCAATCCGGAAACGACGACAGGCGGCAATGCATTGAAGTTCTATTCTTCCGTGCGCCTGGATATCCGTCGTACCGGCTCCATCAAGTCCGGTGACGAGGTGATCGGCAGTGAAACCCGTGTCAAGGTCGTCAAGAACAAGACGGCACCTCCATTCAAGGAAGCGTATTTCGATATTCTGTATGGGGAAGGGACTTCCCGCGAAGGTGAAATTCTCGATCTGGGGGCGGAAGCCAAGATCGTCGAAAAAGCCGGAGCATGGTACAGCTATAATGGTGAGAAGATCGGACAGGGCAAGGACAATGCGCGCAAATTTTTGCGGGCCAACCCCAGACTGGCCCGTGAAATCGAAAACAGGGTTCGTGCTGCCTATGGCGTCCGTGAATTGCCTCCTGTAAAAGATTCGGAAGAAAGTGCTGAAGAGGCCTAATGATCCTTGTATCTGGTGACGAGTCGTTTTCGGACAGATGAATGAGGAATTCAATGAAACCGAAAACGACTCTGAAAGCGCGCGCGTTGCGGTATTTGTCCATTCGGGAATACAGTCCGAAAGAGCTGGAAAGGAAGCTTGCACCGTATCTTGAGGAAGGTGAAGACCTGATGGCGCTGATGCAGTGGCTTGGCGATCGGGGGTTTCTGTCCGAAGAACGGTTTGCGGAAGCGTTTGTCAGGCGGCGTTCGATGCGTTATGGCAGTGCACGCGTCTTGCGCGAACTGGAAATGCATGATGTGGATGAGCGAACGCTAGAAGAAGCGAAAAGCGTACTCTCTGAAACGGAGTTTGAACGGGCACTGTGTATCTGGCAGAAGAAATTTGATGGCAAACCGGCCGATGTCACAGACAAGGCCAGACAGATCCGTTTTTTGATGCAGAGGGGGTTTTCTGGCGATATCGTTCGCCGCGTACTGGATTGGGAAGAACACGAATAGTGTCCTTCCCTTTTTGTTTTTTTAGCGGAATATATTCTTTTTCCTTGCGCTCCTCATGATCAGTATCCATGCCAGAAGGCCGAAAACGATCATCGGCAGCGACAGCATCTGTCCGGCGGAAATCGTTATGCCGAAGAAGCTCACTTCATAGTCGGGTACCCTGAAGTATTCGGTGAAGAAACGGGCCGAACCATACAGGAAAGCATACATGGCACTGACGGCGCCGAGCGGGCGTTCTTTTCTGGCATAAATCCACAAAACAATGAACATCAGAAGGCCGTCGACCAGTGCCTGGTAAATGGGAGATGGGTGACGGGGGATCATATCCACGTTCGGCCAGATCATGGCCCATGGAAGTGACGGATCTGCGAACCGGCCCGGCAATTCGCCGTTGATGAAATTGCCGATGCGCCCGGCCGCGTAGGCAAGAGGTATCAATGGTGCGATGAAGTCCAGTGTCTGGACCATATTTCTTTTTCGTTTGTAGCACCAGATGGCCGCAGCGATGATGACGCCGATGAATCCGCCGTGATAAGACATGCCACCATGCCATACTTCAAAAATCCGGATGGGATGTGACAGGAAGTAGGAAGGGTTGTAAAAAAACACTTCACCCAGCCTGCCGCCGATAATGACGCCCAGAACGCCATAAAACAACATGTCGTCCAGGTCGGTTTTTTTCCAGCCCTCGCGTTCGATATGCGGCTGTTTCAACCTTACTCTGCCGAGCACGATGAACTGTGCGAATCCGAACAGGTACATGAGGCCGTACCAGTGAATGGAAAGCGGGCCGATTGAAAAGGCGACGGGATCAGGTAATGGATGAACTAGCATATTAGTTTATGGCATATCGCGCAAAGACGCCTGAACGGTTTCGGTAAGGGCAGAATTGTGTCATATGTTTTTTTTATGACATAGATCTGGAGTAAATATTGTGCGAGTTTAGCGCGATTGTTGACCGGGTGCACAGTTAATAAAGATGTTTCCTTTCGCATTTCGTGTCAAAATATTCCGTTATCGCTTAATTATTTGGAGATTCAAATGCCTCAATATCGTTCCTGGACTTCCACTCATGGAAGGAATATGGCAGGTGCGCGCGCGCTCTGGCGTGCAACCGGTGTGAAAGACGGCGATTTTGACAAACCGATTATCGCTGTCGTCAATTCCTTTACCCAATTCGTGCCCGGTCATGTCCATCTTAAAGACCTCGGCCAGATGGTGGCCCGAGAAATTGAGGCGTCGGGCGGTATTGCAAAAGAATTCAATACGATTGCCGTGGATGACGGTATTGCGATGGGACATGGTGGCATGTTGTATTCGCTGCCATCCCGCGAATTGATTGCCGATTCGGTTGAATATATGGTCAACGCTCACTGCGCCGATGCGATGGTGTGCATTTCCAATTGCGACAAAATTACCCCGGGAATGCTGATGGCGGCCATGCGCCTGAATATCCCGAGCATTTTTGTATCCGGCGGTCCGATGGAAGCAGGCAAGATTCTGGGTGCATTCCATGGACAAAGCGACAGGAAAGTGATCAAGGTCGACCTGATCGATACCATGATTCAGGCAGGCAACCCGAATATCACCGATGAACAGGTGGCCGATTATGAACGGTCGGCCTGTCCGACGTGTGGTTCCTGTTCGGGCATGTTTACCGCCAATTCGATGAACTGCCTGACGGAAGCGCTGGGCATGTCGCTCCCCGGTAACGGTACCCTGCTGGCGACGCATGCCGACCGCAAGGAACTGTTTCTGAGGGCGGGCCGTACGATTGTCGACATCACCAGGCGTTACTACGAGCAGGATGACGATTCCGTTTTGCCGAGAAGTATCGTCACCAAAGCTGCCCTTGAAAACGCCATGGCGCTGGACGTTGCCATGGGCGGTTCGACCAATACGGTTCTGCATTTGCTGGCAGTGGCCAACGAAGGGGAGGTGCCTTTCGTGATGGCGGATATCGATCAGGTTTCACGGCGCGTTCCATGCATTTGCAAGGTATCGCCTGCGACGCATGATTATTTTGTCGAAGACGTTCACCGTGCAGGCGGTATTTTGGGCATTATGGCCGAACTGAATCGTGCCGGATTGATCGATACGGGTACTTCGACGGTTTACAGCAAGACACTGGGTGACGCCATCAAACAGTACGATGTCATGACGACCAGTGATGAAAGCGTCAAGACATTTTACAAAGCGGCTCCCGGCGGTGTCAGAACGGTAGAGGCCTTTTCCCAGAATTCCCGTTTCGAGGAGCTGGATACGGATCGTGTTTCCGGCTGTATCCGCGACAAGGCGCATGCTTATTCACAGGATGGCGGTCTTGCCGTGCTGTACGGCAATATCGCTGAAAAGGGCAGTATCGTCAAAACGGCAGGCGTCGATTCCAGCATTCTGAAATTTTCGGGCAAGGCACGGATTTTTGAAAGTCAGGAAGAGGCTGTCGATGCCATTTTAGGCGATAAGGTGCATGCAGGTGATGTGATCATCATTCGCTATGAAGGCCCGAAAGGTGGTCCGGGCATGCAGGAAATGCTTTATCCGACGTCTTATATCAAATCCAAAGGGTTGGGCACATCCTGCGCACTCTTTACGGACGGCCGTTTCTCCGGTGGTTCTTCCGGTCTCGTGATCGGACATGCTTCTCCTGAAGCGGCGTCCGGTGGGGCGATCGGCCTGATCGAGGAAGGTGACATGATCGATATCGATATCCCGGCACGCAGTATCCAGTTGAGGGTCAGCGAGGATGAATTGAACAAGCGTCGCCAGACAATGGAAGCAAAGGGAGCCGATGCATGGAAGCCGGTCAGTCGTGACCGCCAGGTTTCCAAGGCATTGAAAGCCTATGCGGCAACGGCAGCTTCTGCCGACCGTGGCGCAGTGCGGGATATTTCCTGATCCATGCTGATTGAAATGAAATCCCCGCCAGGATGCGGGGATTTTTTTATCGGTTTTGTTTTTTTATCGTTTCGTTGTTTGGGGCTGCTTGATCTATAATCCTGCCTATTCAACAGGATTTTATTATGAGCGATCAATCTTCTACAAAAAGTGATGTGTGGTCCGGACGGTTTTCCGAACCGGTGGATGAACTGGTTCAGCGTTATACGGCTTCGGTGACGTTCGACAAGCGAATGGCTGTTTTCGATATAGAGGGATCTCTTGCGCATGCGGAAATGCTGTGTGCCCAGAAGATCATCAGTACGCAGGATCTCGAAGATATCATGCGTGGACTGAAACAGATTTCCGAGGAAATCGCAAATGACCGTTTCAACTGGCAGATTGCGCTTGAGGATGTCCACATGAATATCGAACGCCGTCTGACCGACCTGATCGGAGATGCCGGCAAACGCCTGCATACAGGCCGTTCCAGAAATGATCAGGTGGCAACGGATATCCGTTTGTACATGCGTTCGGCCATCGATGATATCGATCATCTGCTGCGTCGCCTGTGCGAATCGCTGCTCAATCTGGCAGAAAAGCACTTCGACACGATTTTGCCGGGTTTTACGCATATGCAGGTCGCGCAGCCTGTCACTTTCGGCCATCATTTGCTGGCGTATGCCGAAATGTTCAACCGTGACATCGAGCGTTTGCAGGATTGCAGAAAGCGGGTCAATCGCCTTCCTCTTGGTGCGGCGGCGTTAGCCGGTACGACATTCCCGATCGACCGAGAACGGGTGGCGAAAACGCTGGGATTCGAGGAAGTTTGTCGCAATTCTCTGGATGCGGTTTCAGACCGGGATTTCGCGATTGAATTCTGTGCCGATGCCGCGTTGATCATGACGCATATTTCCAGAATGTCGGAAGAGCTGATCATCTGGATGAGCCCGAGAGTCGGTTTTATCGATATCGCGGACCGGTTCTGTACCGGTTCGTCGATCATGCCCCAAAAGAAAAATCCGGATGTGCCTGAACTGGCCAGAGGCAAGACGGGCCGTGTCACCGGCCATCTGATGGGTTTGCTGATGTTGATGAAGGGCCAGCCGCTGGCTTACAACAAGGACAATCAGGAAGACAAGGAACCGCTTTTCGATACGGTCGATACGGTTGCCGATACCTTGCGTATTTTTGCGGATATGGTCAGCGCTATTACGGTCAAACCGGAAATGATGCGTCAGGCAGCGTTTCAGGGATATGCCACGGCAACCGATCTGGCGGATTATCTGGTCAAGAAGGGGTTGCCTTTCCGTGACGCACATGAGGCTGTCGCAAGAGCAGTCCGTTTCTGTGTCGAAAAAGGCTGTGATCTGAGCGAAATGACGCTGGATCAGATGAAGGAGTTTTCCAATCTGATCGAATCCGATGTGATGGAGATCCTGACGCTGGAAGGTTCGGTCAAGGCACGGGATCATGTTGGTGGAACGGCGCCTGCACAGGTCAGGAAAGCTGTCGCTGATCTGAGAGAACGGCTCGGATTATAAACAGGTTGGCTGATAAACAGGTTTCGATTTTCATCTGGAGGCTTTAGTGTTTTCTATCATACAAGCGGCGGGATGGCCGATCTGGCTTTTGCTGATTGCTTCTGTTGTTGCCCTGGCTCTGATTATCGAACGGCTCATCTACCTGAGACGCCGCAAGATTCTTCCTCCGGGTTTGCTGGAACAGGTGATTCGGGATTACCGCGAAGGCAAAGTGGATGCGGGTACGGTCAACCGGCTGGAAAAAAGCTCGCTTCTGGGGGCGGTTCTCGCAACGGGTCTCCAGCATGCCGATGTTTCCCGTGACAACATGAAGGAAGCGATGGAAGAGACCGGGCGGAGTGTCGCACTTCAGATGGAACGCTTTTTGACGACGATCGGGACGATTGCCACGCTGGCACCTCTGATGGGGCTGTTCGGTACGGTTGTCGGGATGATCGAGATTTTCGGTTCCCAGACGGCAGGAGGTGCAAACCCTGCTGAACTGGCACATGGCATTTCCGTGGCGCTTTACAATACCGGGTTCGGTTTGCTGATCGCGATGCCGACATTGGTGTTTTATAGGCATTTCAGGGCGCTGGTGGACAGTTTCCTGGTCGAGATGGAACGACAGTCGGCAAGGCTCGTTGACGCCATCTGTTCGTCGCGCTGATCCGGATATCGGGAGGTGGGTATGAATTTTCGACGGGGGAGAAACCATGAGCAGCCTGAAATCAACCTGATTCCTTTTATCGATGTCCTTTTGGTCATTCTGATTTTTCTGATGGTGACCACGACATACAGTAAATTCTCTGAATTGCAGATTACCCTTCCGACAGCAAACGCCGAGAAGATGCCACAGCGTTTGCTTGAATTGAACATAATGGTCAGTGCCA
Organism: Pseudomonadota bacterium; assembly: GCA_023449275.1. Classification (GTDB taxonomy): domain Bacteria; phylum Pseudomonadota; class Gammaproteobacteria; order Burkholderiales; family Burkholderiaceae_D; genus Oxalobacter. Next base: position 13,209 of record JAEXJM010000027.1, read on the forward strand.
GTGGCGATTTCGCGATCAATAACGAACGCATCGATTATGTCAGCCCCGCGCAACTGGCTGCGGAAATGAAAAAACGCGTTTCCCGGACGACGGATGGAAAGGGGCCTGTTGTGATTATTTCAGCTGATGGAGGGGCCCGTCACCAGAATGTCATTCACGTGCTTGAAGCGGCCCGTCTGGCTGGTCTGGACAGAATCACGTTTGCGACACAGATGACATCCGAGTGATGTCGCTTTTACATGGTATAACCGGATCGAAGAGGGCTTCTTGAGCAAATCGAACAGCAAGTCTGACGGATGGATGGCCATCTGGACAAAACGGGGTCTGATCGCCGTCTTGCTGTGGCCGTTTTCCCTGCTTTTTCGTCTCATTGTTGCTTTTCGCCGTTTTGCCTATTTGAAAAACTGGTTCAAGTCATCCCGCCTGCCTGTTCCGGTTCTTGTTGTCGGAAACGTTTTTGTCGGTGGTACAGGGAAGACGCCTCTGGTCATCTGGCTTGTTGAGATGCTCCGGAACGCGGGATGGAATCCTGGTGTCATCTCAAGGGGATATGGCACGTCGAATGACGATCCCGTGCTGGTGACGGAACAATCCAGATCGAATCAGGTTGGTGATGAACCCCTGCTGATCGTTTCGAAAACCGGATGTCCCCTTGTCGTTTGCCGGAAAAGAGTCAAGGCCGCCGAGTATCTCCTGAGTCGGCATCCTGATGTGGATATCATTATTTCGGACGATGGTATGCAGCATTACGCTTTGGCGCGCGATGTCGAAATCATGCTGTTCGACGGGCGTGGTGGTGGAAACGGGTGGATGCTGCCTGCCGGCCCCTTGCGTGAACCTGTATCGAGACGCCGGGATTTCACGGTCATCAACGGTAACAACAGTCCGGCACCGGGCAATCCGATTTATGTCGATGACCTGTATCTGATGCGGATGGTCACCGACAGGGCGGAACAGCTTAAAGACCGATCCCGTTGCAGCCCACTGCGGGATTTGCAAAATGGAACTTCAGGTTCTCCGCTGAAAATAGTCGCAGCCGCCGGTATCGGCAATCCGTCCCGTTTTTTCGCTTCTTTGCGTATGGCACGGCTGGATTTTACGGAAATGCCATTGCCAGATCATTTTGCTTTTTCATCCAATCCTTTCAGCCGGCTTGAAGCGGACATTATCCTCATCACTGAAAAGGATGCGGTCAAGTGCGCACAAATTGAAGAGATCATGTCCGATGATCGTGTCTGGGTGGTTCCGGCCCGTGTCGAAATCGATAATAATGATGATCTGGAACGCCGTATAGTGGAGAAATGCCATGAATGCAGACTTGCTTGAAATTCTGGTTTGCCCCATATGCAAGGGCAAATTGCAATACGACAGGGAAAAACAGGAGCTGCTCTGTCGTGCCGACAGACTGGCATATCCGATACGGGACGGCATTCCCGTCATGTGGGCGGATCAGGCACGGGAAGTGGAAGACCTGCCTGAAAAATATTGAATCTGACTTTTTCTGATTGATTATGTCCTTTTATGTCGTTATTCCCGCACGGCTGGCGTCCACACGACTGCCGAACAAGCCATTGGCGGATATAGGTGGAAAACCGATGGTTGTTCGGGTGGCTGAACGGGCTGTTGACGCGGGTGCGAAAGATATTATCGTTGCAACGGATGACCAGTCGATTGTGAATGCCTGTGAAGAACATTCTGTCAAGGCCGTACTGACGAGAAAAGACCATGTGTCCGGAACTGACAGGATTGCGGAAGTGTCTTCGAAGATGAAATGGCAGGCTTCCGATGTGGTCGTCAATGTCCAAGGAGACGAGCCGTTGATCGATCCTGAACTGATATCGGCGACGGCTGCGCTTGTTTCGGAAAACGTGCCAATGGCAACGGCCGCACACCGGATGGAACGACCGGATGACATTTTCAATCCCAATTTCGTCAAGGTCGTTCTGGACCGTTTCAACAAGGCACTGTATTTTTCGCGGGCAGCTATTCCCTGGTACCGGGATGGCTATTCAAAGCCGGAGAAAGCATTTCCCAATCCGTTCGATGCCCTGCGTCACATCGGTCTGTATGCATTCCGCAACGATTTTTTGCAGACTTATTCTTCCCTGTCGGTTTCGCCGATAGAGCAGATCGAATCACTGGAACAGTTGCGGGTGCTCTGGCATGGTTATTCCATTGCGGTTCACGTGACGGAGAAGATTCCCGAGGCGGGTGTGGATACACCTGATGATCTGGATCGCGTCAGACGTGCTTTTTAATTGCAACAATCCTTGTTGACAATTGTCGAATTTGTTTGGATTCCAAGGTAGAATCAATTATTTGAAGGATGGCTTGACGTATATTGGCGTGAGTTGATGACCGCTGAAAGCGGATGGACCGTCGTTTTTTATTCATATTTTTAGGAATTTTGTAATGCGTCTTATTTTGTTGGGAGCCCCCGGTGCGGGCAAAGGCACGCAGGCGGCTTTTATTCGTGAACAATACGGTATTCCGCAAATTTCAACCGGCGATATGCTTCGTGCAGCCGTTGCCGCCGGTACTCCCCTTGGTCTTGAAGCGAAAAAAATCATGGAGTCCGGCGGACTGGTTTCTGACGAGCTGATCATTAATCTGGTCAAGGACCGTCTGAAGCAGCCCGATTGTCAAAAGGGCTATCTGTTCGACGGGTTCCCACGCACGATCGGTCAGGCGGAAGCGATGAAAGAAGCCGGTATCGCCATCGATTACGTAGTCGAGATCGATGTGCCGGATGAAACCATTATTGCCCGCATGAGCGGCAGACGTGTCCATCCCGGTTCCGGAAGAACGTACCATGTCGAATTCTATCCACCCAAAGTGGCTGGCAAGGACGATTTGACGGGCGAGGATCTCATCGTTCGTGATGATGACAAGGAAGAGACGGTTAAGAAAAGACTGGCTGTTTACCATGACCAGACGGAAGTGCTTGTCGGCTATTACAGCAAATGGGCTGAATCCGGTGTGCCTGGTGCACCACGGTATCGCAAGCTGAATGGTGTCGGATCAATTGAACAAATTCGTGCGGGTATTATCGACGCATTGAAAAATTGATCCGGTTCATGGGCTATACAGGCAATCTCAATAAACTGAACAAGAAGAATGTCAATCTGATAAAGGAGTCATTATGACCGCAGGTTTGTGGTTTGCCGTTGCATGCGGGGTACTGGCCGTTGTTTACGGTCTGGTTACCCGGAGCTGGATTCTGGCGAAGGATGCCGGAAATGAAAAAATGCAGGAAATCGCCCACGCGATTCAGCAGGGTGCCGCTGCATATCTGGCCAGACAATACCGGACGATCGGTATTGTAGGTGTTGTTCTGTTTGTCATCCTCGGCTTCATTCCCGGTCTTGGATGGGCGACGGCAATCGGTTTCCTCGTTGGTGCGGTTTTATCCGGAGCTTGCGGCTTCATCGGGATGAATGTTTCCGTCCGCGCCAATGTCCGTACCGCACAGGCAGCAGTTAACGGCATGCAGAGCGCACTGAACGTCGCATTTCGCGGCGGTGCCATCACTGGCATGCTGGTGGCGGGTCTGGGCCTTTTGGGCGTATCCCTCTTCTATCTCGTGCTGGGTTATCTGCCGTCGGCTGCGATGCAGTCACCTCATGACATGATCAAGCCTCTGGTCGGTTTGGCTTTCGGCGCTTCCCTGATTTCCATTTTTGCCCGTCTGGGCGGAGGTATTTTCACCAAGGGTGCTGACGTCGGCGCCGATCTGGTCGGCAAGGTCGAAGCAGGCATTCCGGAAGACGATCCACGCAATCCGGCGGTCATTGCCGATAACGTCGGCGATAACGTCGGTGATTGTGCCGGTATGGCGGCAGACCTTTTCGAAACCTATGTCGTTACCCTGATTGCAACGATGCTTCTGGGGGCTCTGCTGATCACGAACGCGACGACTCAGGCAATTGTTTATCCGTTATTGCTCGGTGGTGTCTCGATTATCGGTTCCATCATCGGCTGTTCGATGGTCAAGGCCGATCCGAACAAGAAAGTCATGTCCGCCCTTTACAAGGGACTGTGGTGGTCTGCCATTTTGTCGCTTATTGGTTTCGTTGGCGTGACCTGGTGGATCATGCCGGAAGATATGCGTTACCAGATGATCGGTGCTTCGGTTGTCGGCATCGTTCTGACGGGACTGATGGTTTATATCACGGAATACTATACCGGTACGGATTTCAAGCCGGTCAAGCATATCGCCGAAGCTTCCACGACGGGGCATGGTACCAATATCATCGCCGGTCTGGGCGTTTCGATGAAATCGACCGCTTATCCGGTTCTGGCTGTTTGCGCCGCTATGTTCATCACTTATCAGTTCTGCGGTGGCCTGTATGGCGTCGCGATTGCCGCAACTTCCATGCTGTCGATGGCAGGTATTATCGTTGCACTCGATGCATATGGTCCGATTACCGACAATGCCGGAGGGATTGCCGAAATGGCGGGGATGCCGGAATCCGTACGTGCCGTCACCGATCCTCTGGACGCGGTCGGCAATACGACCAAGGCCGTGACGAAAGGCTATGCGATCGGCTCGGCAGGTCTGGCAGCTCTGGTTCTGTTTGCCGACTATACTCATGCACTGGATTCCATCGGCTTGTCGACGTCGTTCGACTTGTCCAATCCGAGAGTCATTATCGGCCTGATTATCGGTGGTCTGATTCCTTATCTGTTCGGTGCGATGGCAATGGAAGCGGTCGGCCGTGCTGCCGGTTCTGTCGTTGTTGAAGTTCGTCGCCAGTTCAAGGAAATCCCTGGCATTATGGAAGGAACGGCTAGGCCGCAATATGACAAGGCCGTCGATATGCTGACGTCCGCTGCGATCAAGGAAATGATCGTGCCATCGCTCTTGCCGGTTGTCGTTCCGATCATTGTCGGCCTGGCTCTGGGACCAGCGGCGCTTGGTGGGGTATTGATGGGTACGATTGTAACCGGCTTGTTTGTCGCCATTTCGATGACGACGGGTGGGGGTGCCTGGGACAATGCCAAGAAATACATCGAGGACGGTTTCTTCGGTGGCAAGGGTTCCGAAGCGCACAAGGCTGCCGTTACCGGGGATACGGTCGGTGATCCATACAAGGATACGGCCGGCCCTGCTGTCAACCCGCTGATCAAGATCATCAATATCGTGGCCTTGCTGGTGGTGCCGATGTTGCCTTTGACGGCCGGTTATGTCGCTCCCGTTGAAAAACCGGCACCTGTTGTCGCTCCGGGTGTGATGGACGCATCGGCCAGACCACCCAGTGTCATCATTATCGAAAACGATTGCAATGCGCAATCCATGGGTGCAAAAGTCGATAAAAAATAATGAAAACGGTTTGAATTTGAAAAGGCAGCGAAAGCTGCCTTTTTTGTTGTGTTTTTGGTGAAACTTTCCGTAGTGAAAGGTTTGCATGTTATTTCAGGGAAAAAGTTTATAAGAATGCCATTCTCCAGAGAAATGCTGGGAAATGCCGGACTTTACCAGTCCGATTTATTGAAGTTTGAATGGCATGTTTGTATTCCGGAGAACATATGTACCAATGCAAATTTGCCATAAAAATATTCGGCTCTGATCAGGGGGCGTCATCACATTTTCAGAAAGTCGAACCACAGGAGAGTTTTGAATATTTTCCGGTTGTTCTGGCTGGTATTCGCTGTCTGTGTAAAAAATGCTTCACTGATTTTGGCGGTTTACCGAACAGATTGACGGTTTGGTTGAAACGATATGACAGTTTGCCTGATATCTGGGCGGTACCACTGTCTTTGCAACTTGTTTCTTTCAGTGTCAACCGGATATCGGGCCAGATCAAGTCGGGGAAGAACGTGTTTCTCGCGCTGACCTATCTCCATGCGGTGATGGATAATATTCCCGATCTCGTATGGTTCAGGGATATTTGCGGGTTGCGTCTCAAGATCAATAGTACTTTTCTCAACGCCGTCGGAAAGTCAGGGAAAGAGGTGGATAGGTACTGGTACACCTTTATCCGGGATATCGAACCGGATGAATATGCCAGTGGTGAAAATATCTGCCTCGGATCCGGGGGGATGGTTTTGCCAGTACGGAAAATCTGTGTTTTTGATGAAAAAGTCAAAAGCGGGCAGGGTATGCGCCAATTCAAGACGTATCAGCCCCCCTCTTTTCGATGAAGAGGGTGAATTGATGGGGACTGTTGGTGTCGTGCATGCTGTGACCGATTTGGGCAGTATGACGGTCGAACCGAAAATCATTCTCCGGAATATTCCCGTTGCCATTCCAGTGTATGACGACAGGGGCAGGATTACCGATATCAGGCGGAATTTCGAGGGATATTTCGGAGTGTTGCCGGTCAATGTGGCTGGTACGAAAAAAAGGAAAAATCCATTTTGAAAGATCCGAAGGGGAGTGAAGCTGGAAGAAGCGAAGTGTGTCTCCAGAACAAAGACGTCATATGTGTGGTCGAAATATCGGAAGGACCGATTGCCGATGTATTTGGCCGTTTTATCGGCAAGTTGTGTATCTGTCATGATATCACGGCGGAACGGATATTCGAGGAACGGTGGTTGAGTGCCTACGGATGTGCTCACAGGTTTGTATAACAGGCGCTGTTTCTACGGAAGAATGGAAAACTGTCATGGCTTGCAGGTCAGTCTTCTTTATATCGGTCTGAACGGTTTCAGGTTCATCAATGACATGCACAGCCATCAGGTCGGCGATGGTACTCTGAAAGCGGTTGGCGGGATTTTGGAATCATTTTGCCCTGCCGATCTGATTTGCTGTATTGGTGGGGATGAATTCCTCATTTCTGGATGAATGTACTCGAGAACGGCTTGAGGAGAAAGCCGGGAATATTTGGCTGGAAATACGAAAATTTTCGATACTTCGAAAAAACTGAAAATCCTGTCGGTCAGTACCGGTGTCGCTTTCTCAATCGATTTGCAAGTGCATATCGACCAGTTGATCAAGTGGAGCGATCAGGTTCTTTTGTCAGCCGAACGGAGTGGAAAGGCTCAATATGGTGTTTATTCGGATGAGTTACAGGATATGGTCGACAGGTGCGACTGGTGGTCGCACAGTATGCAACGGGGACTGCCTACGGGCCTTCCTTTTCTTCTGGCGGTTTGTCTGAAGGTCGCAGTAAAACGGTACTCATGGATGCCAGTATCAGGGCCAGTGCGGCGTAATCCTGCCATCTCGGTGTTTCCGACAGGAGAAGTGTCCCGGAGAAAACACCGACTACCGGAATCATCATGACGGACAGGCTTGACACCACGGGCGGCAGTTTTCTTGCCATCTGAATCCAGATGATGTTGGCCATCCCAAAGACCATCAATCCGTTATAGGCAATGGTTGCCCATCCCCATCCATCGGCATGAGGATGCCATTTCGTGTGTTCGAAAATGACGGTGTAGATCGTAAGGGGGATGGCGCTGATGGCGATCATCCAGAAGGTGACCGAGATGGATGGCATGGGCAGGGCGGTTTTTCGCATTTCCACTGTTCCATATCCCCAGCTGCAGGCGCCGATCAGAACGAGAATGGTGCCAAGCGGTTTTCCGGCAATGTGGGAAAATTCTCCCGATAGCAAAAGAAGTGCACCGGTACCCGCACAAATCACTCCTAACCATGCGGTACGGCTCAATTTGTCACGGTAAAGGATATATCCGGCCAGAACGGCCCATATGGGCATCGTGTATCCGAGAATGGCGGCACGACCGGAAGAAAGCATGCCGATGCCCAGAATGATCATGGTATTCCAGAGCAGTACATTCGGTATGGACAGTTTGATCAGTGGCAGGAGTTGTCCTTTGGGAATGGCAAGGGAAGCGTGCCGGGAACGTGCAAACACAAACAACACTGGCAAGGCGCTGAGCAAACCCAGGGTACGGAATGTTATCGGTGGGAAATAACGAATGCCGAATTTCATAATGGGCCAGCTGAATCCCCAGCAAACGGTAAGAAATAGAAGTAAAAGCCATTCTTTTCTGGATAACTGTGACATAGCTGGGCGATAATATAAGGTAGTGCAATTTTTATTAACGGAGATATTACAGTGACCTTTATTGAAAAACTTTCGGCCGCCTGGGAAAAAAGCAATTCGCTTTTATGCGTCGGACTGGATCCGGATACCAAACGTTTCCCAGAATATCTCCGTGGAAAACCCGACAGTATTTTTACGTTTTGCAAGAATATTATCGATTCGACGGCTGATCTTGTTTGCGCGTTCAAACCACAGATTGCCTATTTTCATGCAGCCAGAGCGGAAAATCAACTCGAAGACATCTGCTCATATATCCGTGAGAATTATCCGGCTATTCCGATTATTCTGGATGCCAAGCGTGGCGATATCGGTGCGACGGCGCAGCAATATGCGCGTGAGGTATTCGAGCGGTATCAGGCCGATGCGGTGACCCTGAGTCCATATATGGGGTTTGACTCGGTCAAACCTTATCTTGAATATAAGGACAAGGGCGCTATCGTTCTGGCACGCACATCCAACCCCGGAGGATCCGACCTCCAGTTTCTTGGGGTGAGTGAATCGGGCAAGACGATCCCGTTGTATCAGCATGTCGCCCATCTGGTCGCGGAAAAATGGAATACGAATGGACAGTGCGCACTCGTTGTCGGCGCTACCTTTCCTCATGAAGTCGCCGAAGTGCGGGCCATTATCGGGGATATGCCTTTGCTGATTCCGGGTATCGGCGCACAGGGTGGTGATATTGAAGCGACGGTCAATGCCGGGCGGACGGCTGACGGACGTGGCATGATGATCAATTCATCACGTGCGATTTTGTATGCCGGTATCGACCAGAATGAAAATTACGCCTTGGTTTCCCGTCAGGCCGCGATCAAAACGCGGGACGAGATCAACCGCTTCCGATGAACCGGAAGCACAGGATACAGGATCAGGAATGACTCAGCGCGTTTGACAACAGGCGCGCCGTAATGTCAACAATCGGAATGACCCGTTGGTAAGCCATCCGGGTCGGCCCGATGACTCCCAGTGTGCCGACAATTTTCCCGTTGACCTGATAGGGGGCCGTGACGACGCTCATGTCGTCCATCGGCAGTAGCTGTGATTCTCCCCCGATATAGATCTGGATGCCGCTGGCCTTGCTGGACATGTCCAGTAATTGCATCAGCGCCGTTTTCTGCTCGAACATGTCGAACAGCTTGCGCAACGAATTGATGTCGTAGGCGAAGTCGTTGACGCTTAAAAGATTGTTTTCTCCGGCGATGACGACATCTTCGCTATTGTCCGAAATGGTTTCGTCTCCGGCTTCGATGGCGGTTTGCATCAACCTAGAAAGGTCGCTGTGTATTTCTTTCAGTTCGTCTTGCAGACGCAAACGGATTTCATTGAAACTCAGGCCGTTGTAGTGGTGATTGATGTAATTGGCTGCCTCATTCAGTTGTGAGGGTGTGTAATCGACTTCCGTCAACAGCAGGCGGTTCTGGACATCGCCGTCCGGCGTTACGATGACCAGCAATATCCTTTTTTCAGAAAGACGCAAAAATTCGATCTGTTTGAAAGCGGACTCGTGTTGCGGAGACAGGACGACACCTGCGAACCGGGTCAGTGACGAGAGCATTTGTGCCGCATTGGACAGGATTTTCTGCGGTTTTCCAAGTTGAGGACTCAACTGGAGGTTGGATTCGATTGTGGTTTCACTGACAGGCTGGACAGTCAGGAGCGTATCGACGAAAACGCGATAGCCTCTCGGGGTTGGCACGCGCCCTGCCGATGTATGCGGGCTGGAAACGAAACCCATTTCTTCCAGATCGGCCATGATGTTCCGGATGGTGGCTGGAGACAGATCCAGTTTGGATAGCTTCGACAGGGCACGGGAACCGACAGGCTGGCCTTCGGCGATATACCGTTCTACCAGGGTTTTCAGCAAGGTCAGTGCACGTGGTTCAAGAGGCATTTTGGCTTGGTCAGTCAGTTCATGCAATTATGGAAATTCCAATTATATATCCTGTTGATTTACATGTTTGGGCGACAATATGATCTTATATGATTTATAAAGGTTTTTTGACAGGGGAGTGTCTTAAAAATTTCAAAATCCGCACGAAGTGTCTTTCCGGCTGGAAAATTTCCTGATTTTTGTGGGATTTTAACTGCACTCTCTTCGGCAAATTGGCCGAAAAAAACAGAATTTTCGCCGATTCTGCCATCAGGACAGAATATTTTCTGCTCAAGAACGGGTTTTTTGGTGTAATCTGAAACTGTTCGTTATAGCTAATTCACGGATAAAAATGCAGCCAAAAAAGAAAGTTTTCGCACTCGTATCGAGGGTATATATCAGCAGTATTATCCAGTCGATGGAGAAAGTCGCCAACTTCCTCGCAGAGGCGGGCCATACTGTTGTTTACGAATCCGAAACAGCGGCCAATATCTCGACGCCTGACATTGTATCGATGAATCTTGAAGAAATCGGTGCCCAGGCTGAAGCGGCTATCGTTATCGGCGGTGATGGAACCATGCTTGGAATTGCACGCCAGCTGGCGCCCTACAGTGTCCCGATGATCGGAATCAATCATGGCCACCTTGGTTTCATGGCGGACATTCCATTAAACCGCATGTTGCTGGTACTGGACAAAATGCTGAAAGGAAAATACATTTCCGAACAGCGTTTCCTGCTTGAAGGTTCCATTATCCGTGCCGGTGAAACCGTTCATCATGCCATTGCATTCAACGATATCGTTATTTCACGTGGCGGTGGTTCGGGCATGATTGACCTTCGGGTTCATGTGGATGGTCATTTCATGTACCAGCAGCGCTCGGATGGCCTGATCATTTCCACGCCGACCGGTTCGACAGCCTATTCCCTGTCTGCTGGTGGCCCGATGTTGCATCCGAATCTCGGGGGTATTGTTCTGGTTTCGATTGCGCCTCATACATTGTCAAATCGGCCGATCGTCATTCCCGATACCAGCGAGATCGTGGTTGAGGTGGTGGAAGCCAACCAGCCAAGCATCAATTTCGATTCCCAGTCTTTTGCCAGCCTGAGAAATTCCGACCGGATTTTCATCAAGCGTTCGGCTGACACGATTACTTTTCTTCATCCGATGGGCTGGAGTTATTACGATACGTTGCGTAACAAGCTTCACTGGAACGAGATTTCCAGACGCGAAAAAGTCGTTGATTGATTTTTGTTTTCGAAAGTTTGCAGGCTGACTCACAGGAATCCTTAAATCACATGCTTCGATCGCTCACTGTTCATGATTTCGTTATTGTTGACCGGTTGGAACTGGATTTCCGTTCCGGTTTTTCAGCATTGACTGGTGAAACCGGTGCAGGCAAGTCCATTCTGATTGATGCACTGCAATTGATTCTTGGAGGTCGCGGTGACTCGAGTGTGATTCGGGAAGGAAGCAATAAGGCGGATATCGGTGCTGAATTTTCTGTAAACGATACCGTTCTTGAATGGCTCAGGGCCAATGAAATCGATGCAGGGGATGATTCGGTCCTGATCAGGAGAACGGTTGACAGTTCGGGCCGTTCCCGCGGATTTATCAATGGGGTTGCGGTTACGACGGCCCAAATGCGTGATCTGGCCTCGCTCCTGGTTGATATTCATGGCCAGCATGCCCACCAGATGTTGCTGAAGCAGGACGAACAGCGCCTCCTTCTCGACCGGCATGCCGCTTTGCTCCCTGAACTGGATGATTTGTCACGGCGATATCAGCATTGGCAGGCTCTGATACGCCGGATGGCGGAGGTCGAGCGTGATTCGAAGAAAATGCTTGCCGAAAAGGAACACCTTGAATGGCAGGTCAATGAGCTTGAGAAACTCGATCCGAAAGAAGGGGAATGGGAACAGGTCAATAGCGATTATGACCGCCTGTCTCATGCCGCCAGCCTGATCGAGGGGGCCGGGCAGGCTGTTTCCGAAATCGCTGAATCCGATCAGCCTGTCCTTTCCCGATTGCATGTCCTTTCCCAGAATCTGTCGAAGCTGACGGCATACGACCAGAAACTCTTTCCCATCGTTGAGTTGATGGAGTCGGCGAAAATCCAGCTGCAGGAAGTGTCATACAGCCTCAAGGATTATCTTTCGCGTGCCGATCTCGATCCCGAGCTTTTGAATGCGGTTGAGAAGCGAATGGAAGCCCTTCATTCTGCTTCGCGACAGTTCAGGGTGTTGCCGGAATCCTTGCATGCCGAATTGAGTGAAAAGAAAACGCAGTTGCAAAAGTACGGTGAACTCTTCGATCTTGACGGTTTGCGAAAACAGGAGTCCGAAGCCAAAGAGCGCTATTTCGAACTGGCTGAAGCCATTTCCCGAAAACGGCACAAGGCGGCAGAAGAGTTAAGTGGCATGGTCACTGCCATTATGGAAGACCTGCATATGTCCGGAGGACGGTTCTCTGTCGAGGTATCGTCAAAAACGCCTCAGGCACATGGTATTGACCAGGTTGAATTTCTGGTGGCAGGGCATGCGGGTACCAGTTTGAAGCCACTGGCAAAGGTGGCCTCAGGCGGTGAGCTGGCACGGATTTCACTCGCGATTTCCGTAATTGCCTCAAAAGCGACGGCGACTCCAACACTGATTTTCGACGAGGTGGATTCAGGCGTCGGTGGGGCGGTTGCAGAGGTGGTCGGTATGCTTCTGAAAAGGCTGGGCAATGATCATCAGGTTTTGTGTGTCACTCATCTTCCGCAAGTCGCCAGCCAGGCCAACAGGCATTTTCAGGTCAGTAAGGTGTCTGTCGACAAGGTGGCACATCCGGTTTCCCGTATTGTCGAGCTGAACGAGGAAGACCGTATACGGGAGATCGCCCGTATGCTCGGTGGTGTCGAAATCACTGAAGCGACTCTGAACCACGCACGGGAAATGTTAAAGGCACGGTAATTTCTCTGTCGATTTGGACAAGGAAAAATTATTTTCCCTTTTTTCCTTGAAATTATTCCTTCCGTCCCCATGTCAAGGTAATTCTGAAAGATATTGATGTGGAGGATACAGTGCAAAACCCGGAAAATGAAGATATTACCGCCACTCCCGAGGAAAAGGATGGTGTGACAGCTGAGGAAGTGGCTGTTGAAAAGGAAGAAAATGCCATTGCGGAAAAGCTGGCGGATGCTGAAAAGCAGGCTGCCGAGATGAAGGAAGCTTTTTTGCGTGCCAAGGCTGAGGGTGAAAATATCCGCAGACGTGCTCAGGAAGATATTGCCAAGGCGCATAAATTCGCGATTGAAAATTTTGCCCAGTCCATGGTTGGCGTGAAGGACAGCCTTGAAATGGCGTTGAAGACGGAAGTGCCTTCTGTCGATTCCATCAAGGACGGTGTCGATGCCACTCTCCGTCAGCTCAGTCAGGTGTTTGAACAAAACAAGATTTTCGAAATCGTGCCTGAATCGGGTGAAAAGCTTGACCCCATGAAACATCAGGCCATTTCCATGGTCGATGCCGACCAGGACCCGAATACTATCGTTTCCGTTTTGCAGAAGGGCTATACGCTGGCTGACCGTTTGTTAAGACCGGCTGTTGTCGTTGTCGCCGCTCCGAAAAAGTCTTGAAATCTGAAAAAAAATCGCTATCTAAGGAACAGTAACGGATTGGAATGATCTAACAGTCAGTATTGAAAAAGTCATTCGGTTGGAATTTCCATTGCCAATCCTTAAAAAATTTACGGTATTGAAAGGAAAGAATATGTCAAAAATTATCGGTATCGACCTGGGAACAACCAATTCCTGTGTCGCCGTCATTGAAGGCGGACAACCACGTGTTGTTGAAAACTCTGAAGGCGCCAGAACGACTCCTTCCATCATCGCTTATCTGGACGATGGCGAAATTCTGGTTGGCGCTCCCGCCAAACGTCAGGCGGTCACCAATCCGAAGAATACGCTGTATGCCATCAAACGTCTGATCGGCCGCAAATTCGATGACAAGGAAGTGCAGCGCGATATCCCTATTATGCCTTTTTCCATCATCAAGGCAGAAAACAACGATGCATGGGTTTCCGTTCTGAATGACAAGAAACTGGCTCCTCCGCAGGTTTCTGCTGAAGTTTTGCGCAAGATGAAGAAAACGGCGGAAGATTATCTCGGTGAAGAAGTGACCGAAGCCGTGATTACCGTTCCGGCCTATTTCAATGACGCACAACGTCAGGCAACCAAGGATGCAGGCCGTATCGCTGGCCTGGACGTCAAGCGTATCATCAATGAACCGACTGCGGCGGCGTTGGCTTTCGGCCTGGACAAGGCTGGCAAGGGCGACAAGAAAATCGCCGTTTATGACCTTGGTGGCGGTACGTTCGATATCTCGATTATTGAAATCGCCGATCTGGACGGTGACAAGCAGTTCGAAGTCTTGTCGACCAATGGCGATACCTTCCTGGGAGGTGAGGATTTCGACCAGCGCATCATTGACTTCATCATTGATGAATTCAACAAGATCAATGGTATCGACCTGAAGAAAGACCCGATTGCGCTGCAACGTATCAAAGCTTCCGCTGAAAGAGCGAAAATTGAATTGTCGTCTTCACAGCAGACTGAAATCAATGAACCGTATATCGCGATGGCCAATGGTGCTCCAGTCCATCTGAACATGAAACTGACTCGTGCCAAACTGGAATCGCTGGCTGAAGGCCTGATCGACAAGACGATCGAACCATGCAGAATCGCATTGAAAGATGCCGGTCTGTCTGTTTCCGATATCGATGACGTCATTCTGGTCGGTGGTATGACCCGTATGCCTGCCGTTCAGGAAAAAGTGAAGGCTTTCTTCGGCAAGGACCCACGCAAGGATATCAATCCGGATGAAGCAGTGGCCGTCGGTGCTGCGTTGCAAGGTTCCGTTTTGTCCGGTGACCGTAAGGATCTGTTGCTGCTGGATGTCACGCCACTGTCTCTGGGTATCGAAACTCTGGGCGGTGTCATGACGAAGATGATCCAGAAAAACACGACTATTCCGACCAAGTTCAGCCAGATTTTTTCGACGGCGGACGATAACCAGCCAGCGGTTACCATCAAGGTGTATCAGGGCGAACGTGAAATGGCTGCAGGCAACAAGGCTCTGGGCGAGTTCAATCTGGAAGGCATCCCTGCCGCCCCACGTGGTATGCCGCAGATCGAGGTGACTTTCGATATCGATGCCAACGGTATTTTGCATGTCAGCGCGAAAGACAAGGCAACCGGCAAGGAAAACAAGATCACCATCAAGGCGAATTCCGGTCTGTCGGAAGAAGAAATCCAGCGCATGATCAAGGATGCCGAAGTCAATGCGGCTGAAGATCACAAGATACGTGAATTGACGGAAGCGCGGAATCAGGGGGATGCACTGGTCCATACGACGAAAAAATCGCTGGAAGAATATGGCGACAAACTGGATGCTCCTGCCAAGGAAGCTATCGAAAGCGCCATCAAGGATCTGGAAGAAGCACTGAAGGGCGATGACAAGGCAGATATCGATGCCAAGATGAGCGCTCTGACCACAGCGGCGCAGAAACTGGGTGAAAAGATGTACGCTGATCAGGCACCGGAAGGCGCGGCAGCTGCAGCGGGTGCCGCAGCGGGCGCTTCGGCCGGAGCGGCTCCTGAACAGGAACTGGAAGATGATGTCGTCGATGCAGACTTCAAGGAAGTGAAAGACAAAGACTGATAAACTGTCAGCCTTGATCCGCCGGGCAGAAAAGTCAATCTGTTTTGATTTTCCTGGCCCGGCGTTGCAGTTTCAGAGTTTCTGACAAATTGATGGTGATCCGGTCCATTCGGTAACGGAAATGGCAAGGAACATTCTCATTTGGCTGAATCGCTTTTTATAATGTGGACAAGATGGCAAAGCGAGATTTTTACGAGGTTTTGGGGGTTGCCAAAAATGCCTCGGATGATGAAATTAAAAAGGCTTATCGCAAGCTTGCGATGAAGTATCATCCTGACCGCAATCCCGACAGCAAAACAGCTGAAGAAAAATTCAAGGAAGTCAAGGAAGCGTATGAAATGCTTTCTGACGAACACAAGCGTGAGGCGTATGACCGTTTCGGCCATGCCGGTGTCGATCCCAATATGAATATGGGCGGCCGTCCCGGTGGCGCTGGTGCGGCTGATTTTTCCGATGCGTTTGGCGACATTTTCGGCGATATTTTCGGCGGCGGTGGACGCGGAGGGCAGAGAAGCAGCGGGCCGCAGATGTATCGTGGTGCCGATATGCGTTATAACCTGGATATCACGCTTGAAGAAGCCGCCAAGGGCAGTACGAAAACGATTCGTGTCCCGTCGTGGGATAACTGTGGAACTTGTCACGGTACAGGGGCGAAACCCGGTACATCGCCTACGACATGTACGACCTGTAACGGGCAGGGACAGGTGCGTATGCAACAGGGATTTTTCAGCATCCAGCAACCATGCCCGACCTGCCATGGGACAGGCCAGATCATCAAGGAACCGTGCCAGACCTGTATGGGTGCCGGAAAAATCCGCAGGAACAAGACTCTCGAAGTCAAGATTCCGGCAGGTATTGCCGATGGCATGCGTATCCGTTCTTCCGGTAACGGGGAGCCGGGGCAGAATGGCGGTCCTCCGGGTGACCTGTATGTCGAAATCCGGGTGTTGCCGCATGCCATTTTCAGGCGTGAGGGCGATGATTTGCATTGTGAAATCCCGATTTCTTTCGGTATTGCCGCTTTGGGTGGCGAAATCGAGGTGCCGACGCTGGGAAGCCGGTTGGCTTTCAATATTCCCGAGGGAACACAGACAGGCAAGACATTCCGTTTGCGGGGCAAGGGCATCAAGGGTGTGCGTGCTTCACAACCCGGTGATCTGTACTGTCATGTGAAAGTGGAAACGCCTGTCAAACTGACTGACAGGGAAAAGGAATTGATGCGTGAATTCGACCGGCTGGTCGTCGAAGGTGGTGCAAGACATACTCCACAGGCAAAATCCTGGATGGACAAAATCAAGGATATGTTCAGCTAGTTTCTTTCCTTTGGTACCTGAGCCGGTTTTGAACGATCAATTCAAAACCGGTTTTTTTATGCCATGACGTCAGTTGCCTCCGGCAAATCCATTCTGGCGCCATGCTTCATAAACGGCAATCGCGACGCTGTTGGAAAGATTGAGACTGCGGTTTTCAGGTCTCATCGGCAGGCGGACGCGATGTCCCTCCTGAAAACAGGCATGCATTTCTGCAGACAATCCTTTTGTTTCGGACCCGAAAACGAACATGTCTCCCGGCTGGAATTCCAGTGAGGAGAAAATGCTGCTGCCGTGTGTTGTGAACGCAAACATCCGGGAAGGGTCTGGTGCCATTTTTTCCAGAAACTCATTCCAGTTTTTATAGACTTTCATGGTTGCGAATTCATGGTAGTCGAGTCCGGCACGGCGCATTTTTGCGTCATCGAGTGGAAAGCCGAGCGGTTCGATCAGGTGGAGCTGTGCTCCCGAGTTGGCACAAAGACGAATGATGTTGCCTGTATTGGGTGGGATTTCAGGTTCTACCAGTACGACGTGAAACAATTTATATCTCCTGCATGTTTTTCGGTGGTGTACGGGCAAAGACAAAATTGGTTATCCGTCTTGCTCCGGCTTTCTTCAATATAATGGCGATTTCCTCAAGTGTATCGCCGGTCGTCATGACATCGTCAACGATTCCGATATGACGGTCTTCAATTAAATGTCTTTTCGCATCGACGATACGAAATGCCTTGTGGATGTTCTTTTTTCTTTCTTTGAGTGAAACGATCGATTGTTTTTCAGTTTCGCGGTTCCGTTCAACCATATCGAAAACAAGGCCGACTTTTATCTGGCGGGAAAATGTTTTGGCGATTTCCAGAGACTGGTTGAATCCTCTTTCGATCAGCCGTTGTTTTCCAAGCGGTACGGCAATCAGATAGTCCGGTAGCGATTCGAGGTTTTTCTCATGCATGGCTCCGGCAATCAGTTTTCCCATAATGGGAGCCATTTCCAGATTGAATTGGAACTTCAGCAGATGAACGAGTTGATCCAGCGGCGGTTCATAATCAGTTGCCACGACCGTTTCATCAAAAGATGGCAAATTTTTCAGGCAATTCCCGCAACACAGATCGGGAATATCGGGATCATGAAAGGGAAGGGGATTACCACATATGGTACAACGCGGTACGTGTGACGCGAAATACCGGCGGTAGCAATCATCGCAAATGCCATCACGGCTGTTTGAATGACATAATGCACAAGGCGAAGGAATACGTTTTATCAGGCGTGTCAGAAATGGGATGCCTTGAAGAAAATTAAGATTCATCCGTGTGTATTCCATCTTGTCTGCAAAATCTGTTTTTTCACCAATGCTGATCCAAGTATCATTATTACACTGAGCATTCAATAATGGATCATTTCAAAAAGTGGATTGTATGCCCATTGAGTTAGAAAAGCTTCGGTCATTATTTGCAAAACCGGACAGAATGAACGGTTCCCGCTTCATGCGTCAGGAAGTGGCACTTCGTATGCATGAACGATTGTCGTTGATAAAAATTGATCCGCATCGCATTCTGGCTGCCGGGTGTGGAGATACTGATAATGCTGTTGAGCTGGAAAGCGGTTTTCCAGACAGTCACCTGATCGGGTTCGACATATCTTTGCCGGTTCTGGCTGAAATGAAACGGAAAAACAGAGAATCTGGCTTGATGAACGGTTACGTTTGCGGGAATTTTGCCGGATTGCCGCTGGTGTCGGATTCATTCGATATGGTCTGGTCGAATCTGGCTTTGCAAGGTTATTCGCATGTACGTGATGTTTTCCGGGAGTGGAGCCGGGTACTCAAGCCAAACGGCCTCCTGATGTTTTCCACGTTCGGTATCGGTACTTTCGCAGAATTGAAAAAATCCTTTTCAGCAGTAGACCGCTATTCCCATGTTCATTCTTTTGCAAGCATGATCGATCTGGGAGATTGGCTGATCGAAACCGGATTTGTTGAACCGGTACTTGAAAGAGAACGGATCGATGTCACTTATAAGGATGTTGAAAAAATGCTTGCCGATGTTCGCGCTTTCGGCGGTAATGCCATGTCAGACAGGCGCCGAGGACTTTTCGGAAAAAAAGCATACAAAAAACTGCTGGATTTGCTGGAAGAAAACAGGGATGAGAAGGGTAACTTGTCGCTGGGATTTGAAATTATTGTCGCCCACGCTTTCAAAAGAGACGGTTCATTGCCTGTCGGAGAGAAAGTGATCCGGTTTTATGAAGGGGGATATCCGGAAAGTTAAAAAGGTGCATGAAGCACCTTTTTAACTGTAAGCGGCTAATGTGTTTTTCATCTTTTTCAGCGCTGCGGCTTCAATTTGCCGGATGCGTTCGGCGGATACGCCAAATTCTTCTGCCAGATCGTGTAACGTCGCACCACTGCCGTCGTCATTGTTGAGCCAGCGGGCTTCAATGATCCGTTTCGATCTTGCATCCAGTTTGTCCAGTGCTTCGGACAAGCCTTCCGATTGAATTCGATCCTGTTGTTTGGCTTCGAGAACACGTGTCGGTTCTGTCTGTTCAGATGAGAGATAAGCGATGGGGGCGAAATTGTCGTCATCATCGTCATGCTGGCTTTCCAGCGCGATGTCATGGCCGCTTAATCTCGTTTCCATTTCAGAAACCTCTTCATCTTTCACATTCAGTTTTTCAGCCAGGGAACGGATCTGTTCCCTTGTCATGGCGTCGTTGCCGCTTTTATGACTACGCAAGTTGAAAAACAGTTTTCTTTGTGCCTTGGTCGTCGCCACCTTGACCATTCTCCAGTTACGGAGAATATATTCATGTATTTCAGCCTTGATCCAGTGAATGGCATACGAAACCAGTCTTACTCCCATTTTTGGATCAAAACGTTTGACGGCCTTCATCAATCCGATATTGCCTTCCTGTATGAGGTCGGCATGCGGCAGACCATAACCCAGATAGTTGCGGGCAATGGAGGCCACCAGTCTCAGATGGGAGAGGACAAGTTCCTGTGCGGCAGCCAGATCGTTATGTTCACGAAAACGCAGTGCCAGTTCGGTTTCACGCTCCTGGGTCAACATGGGCAGGCGGTTGATTTCCGCGATGTAAGCCTCAATATTACCCAGTGAACCTGTAAAAACAGGAGTCAAGGCATGACTGCGGGCCGGCAGCAATGAAGCTTGTGCGGACTTTGCGCTCATTCTTCCTCCTTTTGTTTTTTGTTTGGTTAAGATAATCAGCCTTTATTTTAGCACTCTTGTGACGAGAGTGCTAATTTTGCGTATGGCTGGCCGATGTCGAAAAGCAGTTCATTCATCTGGCAAGCTTCAACTGTATTCGAAAGGAAAACGCTGACTTTTGTTTTATCTCATAAAAAGGGGAGATGACGAAGTGGTTTTCTCTGAGCATTCAGTTGATTTTCCATAGCTGGCGATTGACAGACAGAATGGCACCAAGCCATCCCAGCGACGCACTGCCAGCCAGAAGAATGGCGGAAATGGCAGGGCTCAAAGGCATGAGTTGGAAACTGGAACCATAAAGCTGTGCCAGTTCGATGATAACGGTATTGAACGGGTATAGACATACGTCGATCAGGACAAGGGCGATGATTCCCGAAAACAGTCCGAGGAAAATGCCCATGTAGTAAAACGGCCTCCGGATATAGGCCCGGCTGGCGCCGATGTGCCATGACACAGTGATTTCATCGAGATGCATCAGTACCTGCAATCGGACGGTATTGAAGGTCACGACAATGATGACGACGCTCAGGATGGTCGCCAGAAAGAGCAGGCCCATGCGCATGACACTCAAAAGGGCTGCCAGACGTTTTGCCCAGTCCGAATCGACCTGAACCTTGTCGATGGATGGTATTTTCTGCAGTTGTGCGGCAGCCAGTTCGATCTGAATGGAGATGTTGCGGTTCTCCGCGCCGTCTTTCAGCCGGATGATATAGCTGTCCGGCAGAGGGTTGTTTCCAAGGGAATCGATAACATCGGCAAGTCCCGTTTTTTTCTGAAGGGATTGGAGGGCGGCATCTTTTGTCACAAGAATCAGTTCGATGTTCTGGTTTTGAGACTGGAATATCCTGTTGATGGACAGCTCTGTCGCCGCAGCGTCTGCTGCGGACGCATCCATTTTCAGAAAGACACTGATTTCCGGAGAGACGGACAATTGGCGGGTGACGGACTGGATATTGTCAAGCAGGGTAATACCGCCAAATGGCAACACCAGCGTCATCGCCAGTACAAGAATATTGAAGAAAAAATGTCCGGGAGAACGGCGAAACTGGCCAAGCGCGTTACCGATCGCGTTTATATGATTTGATAACCAGATATTCATGCTTGTTTACCATTCATGGGTTGCTCGATGTGTTCGATTTTTCCCTGATTCAGAAAAACGATCCGGTCCGCCTTGCCGAAGAGTTCTTCATCGTGTGTGGATATGACGCAGGTGACACCGGCTGACTGGAAGAAAGTGATGGCATCGATGACTTTGTTCGCGTTGGCACGGTCAAGATTGGCGGTCGGTTCGTCTGCCAGTATGATCTGGGGGCGGTTGACGATAGCACGGGCCACGGCAACGCGTTGCTGTTCCCCTTCTGACAGGGATGGAGAGCAGGATAGTGCGCGATGCAGGAGGTCTACTTTTTCAAGAGCCGCCCGTGCCCGGGAGTCGGCTTCGTCCCTGGGGGTGCCCGTCACGAGCATGGGCAGCATTACATTGGCCAGAATGGTCCTGTCCGGCAAAAGATTCTGTTTCTGGAGAATCAGGCCAAGATTGCGTCTGAGGTAGGGAATGCCTGCGGCCTTGATCTGGCCGATTTCCTGACCATTCACGGTCAGTGTGCCTGTGTCCGGCCGCTCGATAGCAGCAATCATTTTCAAAAGGGTCGATTTCCCCGCTCCGGATGGCCCGGACAGAAAGACAAATTCACCCTGATTGATGGAAAGTGAAACATCGGAAACGGCGATGATATTGTCCGGATAGCACTTGGATACGTTTTGGAATTGAATCATTGCGCTCATCGTTAGCTCAACAATGCGTTTGAAAATTCTTCTGCATTAAAGGGTTGCAAATCATCAATCTGTTCACCGACACCGATAAAATAGACAGGAACAGGATGGTTTTTCGCAATGGCTGCCAGAATGCCACCTTTGGGCGTGCCATCCAGCTTTGTGACGATGAGACCTGTCAGCCCAAGTTTCTCATCGAATGCCTTGACCTGTGCCAGTGCATTCTGGCCGGTGTTGCCATCGATGACGAGAAGGATTTCATGCGGTGCCTGATCCATTCCCTTGCCAATGACCCGCTTGACTTTTTTAAGTTCTTCCATCAAGTGCGATTGGGTCGGCAAACGTCCTGCTGTATCGACCATGACAACGTCGATGTTTTTCGCCCGCGCTGACTGGACTGCGTCGAAAGCGACGGCGGCGGGATCGCCGGATTCCTGGGCGATGACGGTGATCTTGTTCCTGTCTCCCCAGACGGCAAGCTGTTCACGTGCGGCTGCACGGAAGGTGTCGCCGGCTGCCAGCAGGACTGTCTGGTCGCTTTTCTGCAGGTGTTGGGCCAGTTTGCCGATGGTCGTCGTTTTGCCAGCGCCATTGACGCCAGCCATCATGATGACGAGTGGGCTATGACGGCCGATTTCGAGATTTTTTTGCAGTGGCATCAGAAGTTCTGTCAGCAAAGCGGCCAGTGCCGTCTTGATTTCAGAGGGGTGGGTCAGCCGGTCTTCCTTTACTTTCCGGCGCAGTTTATCGAGAAGATGTTCCGTTGCAGGCAAACCGACATCGGAAACCAGCAAAGCGGTTTCAAGTTCTTCAAACAATTCTTCATCAATGGTCGTTCCACCGAATATGTTCAGGTTGGCCGATGTTTTTGCCAGTCCGTTTTTGAGTCGGCTCAGCCAGGATTGTTTTTTTTCAGTGTCTTGCTTGGCAACGGAGGAAGATGCATCTATATTACCGGGGAAAGCCCCAGACGATTCATGTTGTGTCCATGCCGGGTCGGCAGAAGTGGATTCACTGTTTTCCTGTTCGACCGGAGCGTTGTTGGTTTTCTTTTTGAAGAAGCTGAACATTGGCAAAATGGGCTGAATAAAAGTCGTTAAAAATACACTTCGTAAATATCATTCTAGCAGAGCTGCAAATATGAAAATCCGAAAAATGTTGTTTGGTCTGATCTTTGTCCTATTCTGGGTACAGAATGGCGTTCACGCCGAACCGGCGCAGGAATTCGTCCTGAAAAACGGGTTGAAAGTGATCGTCAGGGAAGATCATCGAGCTCCGGTTGTTTCTCATATGGTCTGGTACCGTGTCGGGTCGATGGATGAATCGAACGGAACGACCGGTGTCGCCCATGTGCTTGAACACATGATGTTCAAGGGAACGAAAAAATATCCTGACGGCAGCCTCTCGAAAATAGTGGCCGGGTTGGGTGGCAAGGATAACGCTTTCACCAATACGGATTACACCGCTTATTACCAGCAGATCCCCAGGGCCAATCTTGAAAAAATGATGGAGCTGGAAGCGGACCGGATGCAAAATCTGCAATTCAAGGATGCCGATTTCCAGAAAGAAATCAGAGTGGTAATGGAAGAACGTCGCTGGCGAACGGATGACCAGCCAAATGCGCAGGTCGATGAGGCGATGAGGGCTACGGCATTCAATGCCCATCCCTATCATTGGCCCGTCATCGGCTGGATGAACGATTTGCAGAACATGACGGTCAACGATGCCAGAAGCTGGTATGAAAAATGGTATGCTCCGAATAATGCCACGATAGTCGTTGTCGGGGATGTGAAGGCGGAGGATGTCAGAAAGCTGGCCGAAAAGCATTTTGGCCGCATAAAACCCAAGAAGCTCATTTTGACGAAACCTCAGGTCGAACCGCTTCAGAAAGGCGTGAGAAGGGTCGCGGTGAAAGCGCCTGCTGAAAATCCTTCCGTTTCGCTGGCGTACAAGGTACCGTCCCTGAAAGATGTTGAAAAGGATGATGAGGTCTATGCGCTTGACGTACTGGCAACGGTACTGGACGGGTACGACAATGCCCGTTTGTCTTCCAATCTTGTTCGCAAGGAACCGGTCGCGATTGCAGTTGGTGCGGATTATTCGGCAATCAGCCGTGGCCCTGCTCTGTTTGTTGTTGAAGGAACCCCGGCAAAAGGTGTTTCCGTGGAAGAACTGGAAAAACGGCTGAAACAGCAGATTGCCGAAATTGCCGATAGGGGGATATCCAGTGCAGAGCTGCAACGTGTCAAGATGCAATTGATTTCTTCCCAAATATACAAACGGGATTCCATGTTCGGTCAGGCGATGGAAATCGGTGTGTATGAAATGTCCGGTATCGGTCAGAAACAGATCGACCGTATTATCGAGAAGTTGAAAGCCGTGACGCCTGAACAGGTTCAGGCTGTTGCAAAAAAATATTTTACAGATGATTCCCTGACTGTGGCGACACTGGTTCCTGTCGCTTTGAGAGACAAGAAGAAATGATCGCAATGGCTTCCTGTATGGATGAATGAAGAGTTCAATATGAAAAAAAACGCTGAAAAATTTCCCGGACCGGCATTAGGTCGCAAACTCATTGGCATAATCTGTTTTTTTGGTATCAGTTCGATGGCCTGTGCGGCTATTCCGATTCAGCAATGGACGACAGACAATGGCGCGAAGGTCCTTTTTGTTGAAACCCACTCGATTCCGGTCATTGATATCAATGTGGATTTCGATGCGGGTGCCAGACGTGATCCTGTCGGAAAAAGCGGGTTGGCAGGTCTGACCAATGCGTCACTGGACAAGGGAATGACGGATGCCGCCGGATTGGTGGTTTCTGAAGCAAAAATACTCGACACTTTTGCCGATGTCGGTGCAGCGCGAAGCAATAGCGTCAATATGGATAAAGCCGGATATTCCCTCCGGATATTGGCCGGGCAGGAGCAATCCGAAAAGGCGATCGATATGTTATCCGAATTGCTGGCCAAGCCTTCTTTTCCTGCCGAATTGCTGAACAGGGACAAGGCACGGTTAGTCGCCTCCATCAGGGAGGAAGAAACCCGTCCGGAATCCATTGCCGCCAGAGCCTTCAAAAAAGGAATGTATCCGGCACATCCTTATGGTGTGAGTCCAACGCCTGAAACGGTCAGCGCGATTTCTCGCGATGACCTGATTTCCTTCCACAGGGATCATTATGTTGCCAACCGGGCGGTCATCACGATAGTCGGTGATCTCGACTTGAAGAGTGCAAAACAGATTGCAAACCGGATCAGTGGAAAACTGGCTGTTGCCAAGGCAGATTTGCCCGCGATGCCGTCGGTAAAACTGACCGTGTCCAAAACGGATGCGATACCTCACCCGGCAACACAGGCACATATCCTGGTGGGCATGCCGTCCGTGAAGCGGGGCGATCCTGATTTCTTTGCTCTGACTGTCGGTAACTACATTTTGGGTGGAGGCGGCTTTTCATCCCGCCTGATGCAGGAAGTCCGTGAAAAACGGGGCCTGACTTACGGTGTTTACAGTACGTTTTCTCCGATGATTCAGAAGGGGCCTTTTCTGATCGGTTTGCAAACGGAAAAAAAACAGGCTGACGCTGCCTTGAAAGTGGTCAATTCCACACTGGGTGATTTCCTTCAGAACGGGCCTACCCGGAAAGAACTGAACGCGGCAAAGGATCATCTGGTCAACAGTTTTGCCATGAAGATGGATAATAACCGCAAGATTCTGGATTTAGTCTCCATGATTGGTTATTATCACCTGCCGATCGATTATCTGGACACCTGGACGGATAATATCAGTCGGGTAACGATCAGGGATGTACAAAAGGCGTTTCATCAAAAAGTAACTGAAAATGAATTGGTTACCGTTGTCGTCGGCAATCGGCAATGAGTGTTTGATGAATGATTGGTAGCGGCCTCGAACGGAATGGCATTTAAAAAAAACAGGCAGAAAACTGCCGCAAAAAAAACGGTTCACCAGGTACGGATAGTCGGCGGAATCTGGAAACGGACTCCACTGGCGGTTGTCGATGTACCCGGTCTGCGGCCGACTCCTGATCGTGTCCGTGAAACCTTGTTCAATTGGCTGACGTATCTGAAGGGAAATGCCTTTGGAAAAATGTGTTGTCTCGATTTGTTCGCTGGAACGGGAGCGTTGAGCTTCGAGGCGGCCAGCAGAGGGTTTTCACAGGTGACGACAGTTGAAGAAAACCGGACAGCTTATTCGCATCTGGAAACGGTCAGACAGAAATTGAATGCCGGACAAGTAAAAATTGTTCATGCCGATGCTTTCACCTATGCAAAAAGGCTTGTTGGTGTTAATGAACGATTTGACCTGATATTCCTTGATCCTCCATTTCAGGAAAATCATTTGCCCGCTATCTTGCCATTGTGTGTCAAACTCCTGGCTGATGGCGGTTTGATTTACGTGGAGTCGAATGAACCTCTTTCCAACGAAAAACTGGATGAAATGTTGCCAAAAGAGACAAAATGTCACATTTGCAGGGAAAATAGAGCCGGTCAGGTTTATTATCATCTGCTTGAAATGCAGGTATGGCGCCAATCTTGAGGCATAATATATAAAGTTTAATTCTGAAAGAGTAACAAATGGTTATTGCTGTTTATCCTGGAACATTCGATCCTCTGACGAGGGGGCATGAAGATCTTGTGCGTCGTGCATCCGGTTTGTTTGATGAATTGATCGTCGGTGTCGCTGACAGCCGTGTCAAAAAGCCGTTTTTTTCCATGGAAGAACGCATGCAAATTGCCAAGGAGGTGCTGGGACATTATCCGAATGTCCGGGTCGAGAGTTTTACCGGACTGTTGAAGGATTTTGTCCGGGTTCATAACGCCAGTGTCATTATCCGTGGTTTGCGCGCTGTGTCGGATTTCGAGTACGAATTCCAGATGGCTGGCATGAACCGGTATCTGATGCCGGAAGCGGAAACCCTGTTCATGACACCTTCGGATCAGTATCAGTTCATTTCGGGTACAATCGTTCGTGAAATCGCCTTTTTGGGCGGTGATGTTTCCAAGTTCGTTTTTCCTTCAGTGGAGGCATGGCTGAAGAAGAAGGTCAAGGAAATGAAATCCTGATTTGATCAGGTTTGCTGAACACTCATCGGAATTTTCGAAAGAAAACAGGAAGTAATGTCATTACTTATTACCCACGAATGTATCTGTTGTGATATCTGCGTTCCGGAATGTCCTAACGAAGCCATAACCCTCGGGAAAAAGGTTTGTGAAATCGATCCGGATAAGTGTACGGAATGTGTCGGCCATTATCCGGAGCCGCAATGCAAGCAGGTTTGTCCCATGGACTGTATCGTTAATGATCCGGATCGCAAGGAGACACAGGAGCAATTGATGAACAAGTTCATTCGTCTTCAGGAGAAAAAATGAAATGAAAAATGGCCGCACAAGCAGCCATTTTTATTTTGAAGTGGTCTGGAGATCAGACATTAAACAGGAAGTTCAGCACATCCCCATCCTTGACGATATATTCCTTGCCTTCCGCACGCATTTTTCCGGCTTCCTTGGCACCTTGCTCGCCTTTATAAGCGATATAGTCTTCAAAAGAAATGGTTTGGGCGCGAATGAAGCCGCGTTCAAAGTCAGTGTGGATCACTCCGGCAGCCTGTGGCGCAGTGTCGCCGATATGGATTGTCCAGGCTCGAACTTCCTTTACGCCTGCCGTGAAATATGTCTGCAGGCCGAGCAGTTTGAAAGCTGCCCTGATCAGTCTGTTCAGGCCCGGTTCATCCATTCCCATGTCGGAAAGAAATTCGGCACGGTCTTCTTCTGGCAGCTCGACAATTTCCGATTCAATTGCCGCGCAAATGGCAACGATTGGTGCGTTTTGGGATTTTGCATATCCTGTTAGCTGATCCAGCAATGGATTGTCCGTAAATCCATCTTCAGAAACATTGGCGACATACATGGTTGGTTTTGCCGTGATGAGGCATAAAGGACGGATTATTTCCATCTCTTCCTTATCCAGACCTATGGTGCGAACAGGCTCTGCCTTGTTCAGATGTGCGGCTACCCGTTCCAGTATTTCGCAAAGACGGGCGGATTCCTTGTTGCCTGATTGCGCTTTCTTGATTTCGCGGGCGATAACTCTTTCAACGGTATTCAGATCGGCAAGGGCCAGTTCAGTCTGGATAACTTCGATATCGCTTAATGGATCAACCTTGCCAGCGACGTGTACCACATTATCGTTCTGGAAGCAGCGGACGACCTGAACGATAGCGTCGGTTTCGCGGATGTGGGCCAGAAACTGGTTGCCCAGGCCTTCGCCTTTGGAAGCGCCAGCGACAAGTCCTGCAATATCGACAAATTCGACGACTGCTGGAAGGATGCGCTCCGGTTTGACGATGGCCGCCAGATCATTCAGTCTGTTATCAGGAACCTCGACAATGCCTACATTAGGTTCGATGGTGCAGAAAGGATAATTTTCTGCTGGAATGCCTGCTTTGGTCAGGGCGTTAAACAAGGTGGACTTGCCGACGTTTGGCAAACCGACGATACCGCATTTCAAGCTCATGTAAATACTTTCTGAAGTTATCTGTGAGAACTGTGGGAATTAATCGTGTACAAGACACTCGGCAATTATATAAGTGAAGTCACCATTTGGCACATACATATAGAGAGAGGGTTTTGCACTTGTTCCGGGCAGAAGGTAAATATTGAATAGAGTGAATGTTGTCATGTTGCATTAAAGGTGTTGTGAAATAGCAAAAGAGTAGATGATGATAAAAAAAGGCTTGACGATATAGGTATGAGGGGTACATAATTTCATTTCTCTGCTGCAGCGACACAATGAAGTGAAGCAAAAAGTAGGGAGTTGTCAACGACGAAGTGGAATTTGATTTTTTAAGA
>JAEXJM010000001.1 GCA_023449275.1 Pseudomonadota bacterium
AGGTTGCGTCCCTTGACTTCCATTTCCTTGATTTCGGTTCCAGGGAAAGCGGAACCGATATTCTTCTTGATCGCTTCAGCCGTCTGTTCGCCGATCAACATGCCATAGTTGCGGCGGATGTAATTGACGATCGCTTCGTCGAAACGGTCACCACCAACACGGACGGAACCCTTGTAGACCATGCCGCCAAGGGAAATGATGCCGACTTCGGTCGTACCGCCACCAATATCCACAACCATCGAACCGGTCGCTTCGGAAATCGGCAAACCGGCACCCAGTGCGGCTGCCATCGGTTCTTCGATCAGATAGACCTTGGAAGCACCCGCGCCCAGAGCGGATTCACGAATAGCACGGCGTTCCACCTGGGTGGAACCGCACGGTACACAAATAATGATACGTGGAGAGGGACGGAAGAATTTGGAATTATGTACCATGCGGATAAATTGCTTCAGCATCTGTTCCGTCACAGTGAAGTCAGCGATCACACCATCCTTCATCGGTCTGATGGCTTCGATATTGCCAGGAACCTTGCCCAGCATCTGCTTGGCTTCCTTGCCGACTGCCTGAATGCTCTTTTTGGAACTCGGACCGCCATCGTGCCTGATGGCAACGACAGATGGTTCATCCAAAATGATGCCGGAATTCCGGACATAGATCAGCGTATTGGCGGTGCCGAGATCGATCGCCATATCATTTGAGAAATAACCGCGTAAAAATCCAAACATGAACAGTCCCGATAATTTAAAAAGGCCCGATGGTAATAACGGGCGATCCGCAAAAAGTCAAATTGTAAACTTGACAGGCAAATATGCAATAGCCCAGCATTCTACCTTATAATTCAAGGGTTATTTATGATGAGGAGCATCCAATTGCACTTCATTTTGAAAATTTTTTTGTAACAGTCCAATTATTACTATGTCTCTCGATCTTTCCGATGTCGATCGCATCGCACAACTGGCCCAGCTGGAAGTCTCTGAAAGCCAGAAACAAAAAACCGCAGCCCAGTTAAACGATATTCTCGCGCTGGTTGAACAACTGCGCCAGGTGGATACTGCAGGTGTCGAGCCTCTCGCCCATCCGATTTCAGCATTCGAGGATGATCTGGCTTTACGGCTCAGGAATGACGCCGTCACGGAGGAAAACCATCGCTCCGAATATCAGGCCTGTGCCCCTGCTGTCGAAAACGGCCTGTATCTGGTTCCAAAAGTCATCGAATAAAATAGGGCAGGATAAAAAACACCCCGTCGAACCCGACCCGGATTTTTTGTCAAGATAACACTTATGCATACCAAAACACTATCGGAATTGTCTGTTCTTTTGCAGACAAAACAAATCTCTGCGACCGAACTGGCCAAACTGTTTCTGAAACGGATCGGGAATAGCCAGTTGAATGCCTTTTTGCATGTGGACGAGTCGCTGACCTTGCAACAGGCCGCACAAGCCGATACACGCCTGTCTCAAAACGAGGGAAGGCCGCTGACCGGTGTGCCGATTGCACACAAGGATATTTTCGTCACCAAAGACTGGCGTTCTACTGCGGGGTCGAAGATACTGGCCAATTACACCAGTCCATTCAACGCCACTGTCGTGCAGAAATTCCAGGATGCCGGCATGGTCATGCTCGGCAAGCTGAACTGCGACGAATTCGCGATGGGATCTTCGAATGAAAACTCTTTCTTCGGCCCTGTCATGAACCCGTGGGATACCAAAGCGGTTCCAGGCGGATCTTCCGGCGGTTCCGCTGCGGCTGTCGCCGCACGCCTGACCCCGGCTGCCACGGCGACCGATACCGGTGGCTCCATTCGCCAGCCATCCGCCTTTTGCGGTGTTACCGGCATTAAACCGACTTATGGCCGCGTTTCCCGTTTCGGCATGATTGCATATGCCTCTTCCCTTGATCAGGGTGGCCCGATTGCCAAAACCGCCGAAGACTGTGCCCTGCTGTTGAATGAAATGACCGGGTTCGATCCGAAAGATTCCACCAGTGTCGATCGGAAAAACGAGGATTACACACGCGATCTGGACAAGCCTCTGAATGGCTTGCGAATCGGTGTACCTCGCGAATATTTCAGTGAAGGTCTGTCTTCCGAAGTCGAACAGGCCGTGAGAAACGCTCTCTCCGAATATGAAAAACTGGGCGCGAAACTCATTGATATTTCCCTCAAGAATACGTCCCTGTGCATTCCGGTTTACTACGTTATCGCCCCCGCTGAAGCTTCTTCCAATCTCAGCCGTTTCGATGGCGTCCGTTACGGGTTCAGGGCTGAAAATTACACCGATCTTCAGGATATGTATCGCAAGACCCGTTCCGAAGGGTTTGGCGAGGAAGTTCAGCGTCGCATTCTGGTCGGAACGTATGTGTTGAGTCATGGATATTACGATGCCTACTACATTCAGGCACAGCGTATCCGTCGCCTGATCGCGGAAGATTACAAGAACGCATTTACGGAATGTGATGTCATCATGGGCCCGGTTTCACCAACTGTTGCATGGAATCTGGGCGACAAGGCGGATGATCCGGTCGCCAACTATCTGGGCGACATTTTCACCCTCTCGACCAATCTTGCCGGCCTGCCCGGCATGTCGATTCCGTGCGGTTTCGGTCAGGGGGAACATGCAAACCGTCCGGTCGGCCTGCAATTGACTGGCAACTATTTCGAAGAAGCCCGGTTGTTGAACATTGCCCACCAGTACCAGAAAGCGACAGACTGGCATCTGCGTTCACCTGAACAGGCCTGAAAATCATGCCGGATATGCTGATTTATCCGGTATGAAAAACGAATGAAAATATTCCGGCGGCGACAGCCGCTATCCAAGCAAAGGAAACATTATGCAGTGGGAAGTAGTCATCGGTCTTGAAACACATGCACAACTTTCGACCGTTTCAAAAATCTTCAGTGGAGCCTCGACCAGTTTCGGGGCCGAACCCAATACACAGGCCTGTCCTGTCGATCTGGCATTGCCGGGCGTATTGCCCGTCATGAACCGGGGTGCGGTTGAAAAAGCCATTCAGTTCGGCCTGGCAATTGGAGCAAAGGTCGCCCCTCTTTCCGTTTTCGCACGCAAGAATTATTTCTACCCCGACCTGCCGAAAGGCTACCAGATCAGCCAGTTCGAAAAACCGGTCGTCATCGGCGGCAAACTCAATTGCATCGTCGAACAAAAGGGCAAAAGCTATATCAAGACGGTCAACCTGACCCGTGCCCATCTGGAAGAAGATGCCGGCAAATCCCTGCATGAAGAATTCGCCGATATGACCGGTATCGATCTGAACCGCGCAGGTACTCCCCTGCTGGAAATCGTGACGGAACCGGACATGCGCAGTGCCGCTGAAGCGGTTGCCTACGCCAAGGCTCTTCATTCACTGGTGACCTGGCTGGATATCTGCGACGGCAATATGCAGGAAGGTTCTTTCCGCTGTGACGCCAACGTATCCGTCCGCCCTGCCGGCACGACCGAGCTTGGCACCCGTTGCGAAATCAAGAACCTGAATTCCTTCCGTAATCTGGAAGATGCGATCAACTATGAAGTCGAACGCCAGATCGAGCTGATCGAAAGCGGCGGCAAAGTGGTACAGGCGACCCGCCTTTATGATCCTGACACCGGTGAAACTCGCGAAATGCGCACCAAGGAAGATTCCGACGATTACCGTTATTTCCCTGATCCCGATCTCCCTCCTCTCGTTATCTCCGATGAATGGATCGAACGTGTCAAAAAGGAAATGCCCGAATTGCCGGATGCCTTGCGTGACCGTTTCATCAACGAATACGGCCTGTCCGAATACGACGCTACTGTCCTGACACAGTCCAAGGCCATGGCCGGATATTACGAGAAGCTGGTCTCCCTGACAGGCAAACAGTTGGCCAAGCAAAACGCCAACTGGCTGATGGTCGATATTTCCTCTGCCTTAAACCGGGAAAATCTGGAAATCGACGATCTTCCAGTCACTGTCCGGCAACTGGCCCAATTGATGCAGCGAATTGCCGACAACACCATTTCCAACAAGATCGCCCGTGATATTTTCGGCATTCTCTGGGAAGTGAAAGCCTCTGACGATAATGCCGTCGATAAAATCATCGATGCAAAAGGCCTGAAACAAATATCGGATTCCGGCGCTATTGAGAAAATCATTGATGAAGTCCTTGCAAACAATACCAAATCGGTTGAAGAATTCCGCTCCGGCAAAGACAAGGCATTCAATGCACTGGTCGGACAGGTCATGAAAGCCACCAAAGGCAAAGCCAATCCGGGCCAGGTCAGTGACATGCTGAAAAAGAAACTGGCGAACTGATGTCCTGTTCGGATATAAAAAAGGCCTGCGATGCAGGCCTTTTTTATACTCAGCCATAATCGGGCTTATTGCCCGGATCGATTGGACTCCAGCAGTTTTTCGAACTCACCGGCGGTCAACGGTTCCGAGAAGAGATATCCCTGACCGTAATTGCATCCTGCACCGGCAAGCAATAATCTCTGTCCTTCATCCTGGACACCTTCCGCAATCACTTTCATGTCCAGTTTGTGTGCCATGACGATAATCGCTTCACACAAAGCCATATCCTTCGGTTCGTTTTCGATATTCCCGACGAATGCCTGATCGATCTTGAGATACTCGATCGGAAATGTCTTCAGATAAGACAACGAGGAATAACCTGTTCCGAAATCATCCAGAGCGACTTCCATTCCATATCGATGGAATTCTGCCAACCTGTCGAGTACTTCGGCGCTGGATACGATCAGCACCCCTTCCGTGATTTCCATGACAATGCTATGGCCCGGGACATTCAGCCGTTCCAGCATGTCGAACCAGTCGCTGTAATCGGTCTTGTTCTGAAAAACGATAGGCGAAATATTGAAGCTGATCTGCAAATCAGGGAAGAGCAGTTTCCTCCAGCGGCTGATCTCTCTGGCTACTTCACCAAATGCCCAGTCTGAAATCGTCAGGATCAGACCGGTTTCTTCAGCAATCGAAATAAATTCAGCCGGGCTGATAATACCTCTGACCGGATGGTGCCAGCGGATCAGGGCTTCCGCTTTCTGGATTCTGCCTGTCCCGATCTCGACAATCGGCTGATACAGCATTTCGAACTGATGTTCTTCAATGGCGGTACGCATATCGTTCGCCAGCCTGATCCGGTTTTGAGCAGCCGCCTGCATGGATGCCGTGAAATAGCTCATCCTGTTACGTCCAGACAATTTGGCGGCATACAGCGCCTGATCGGCATTTCTCCAGAGTGTATCGATTTCAGTCCCGTCATCGGGATAAACGGTTACACCGATACTTCCTGTCACATAAGCTACTTCGCCATCCAGATGATAAGGCTGTGCCAGTGAGAGCAGGATCTTGTGCGCGATTTTCTCCACATTCGGCAAATCGGACAATTCAGTAAGAATAATGGCAAACTCATCGCCTCCCAAACGCGACACTGTATCGAATTCACGTACACAATCCGTGAGGCGTTTCGCCACATCCAGCAACAAATGATCGCCTGCATCGTGCCCAAGCGTATCGTTGATATCCTTGAAATTATCCAGATCGAGAAAGAGCAGCGCGAGCTTCTTGCCAGACTGATTGACCTTGACGATTTCCTGTTTCATCCGGTCAATCAGCATGCGGCGATTCGGCAGATTCGTCAGGAAATCGAAATTCGCCTGACGCCATATCATATCTTCCGCTTCTTTTTTTTCGGTGAAGTCATTGGACATCTCAACGTAATACCGGACTGACCTGTCCTCGTTATAGACCACATTGATCGTCAGCCACGAGGCATACGACTCGCCGTTTTTCCGACGATTCCAGAGCTCGCCACGCCAATAACCTTTTTCATTCAGCGAATCCCACATGGCCTTGTAAAATGCCTTGTCCTGACGGCCGGAACTCAAGAGTTTGGGATCTTTTCCGATCACTTCAGCCGCCGGATAACCCGTGATTTTTTCAAAAGCGGGATTGACGGCAAGAATGTGATTATCGGCATTGCTGATCAGAATCGCCTCACTGGAATTTTTATAGACCAGCGCTGCCAGCTCGAGTTTTTCCTCATCCTCTTTCCGGCGGGTAATATCCCGGGCAATCCCCAATACACCCACCAGCTTTCCGTCTGTCGTTCTCACAGGTGCCTTGATCACATCAAAAAATACCCGGTTTCCGGACAAGGCATAATCTCCCCACTGCTCGATGACGACAGGTTTGCCTTCCTGCAGAATCTGTTTGTCCTGTTCGTCAAAACGGCTGGCTTCTTCATGACTGAATATATCGAAGTCAGTCTGGCCGATTATCTGATCCTCATGCAAACCCACATAATCCTCATATGCCTGATTGCAAGCCAGATAAATGCCTTCTGAATTTTTCATCCAGACCAGATCGGGAATGTTTTCGAAAACACTTTTAAGCCTGGCTTCGCTTTGGGTCAAAACAAGATTGAGCTTGTTCAGATCGTCTGTCCTGATTTCCACCAGCTTTTCCAGATTGACCAGCAACTGGTTTCGAATCTCCTGCAGGCGAACCATGAAAAGGATAGCGAGGAAAAACAATGCCATCAGGGCCACCGATATTCCTATAATCTTGGTTCCCCAATAGAACAGGTCTGCGTTATAGGCGCCAAGAGGCAGCAGTGTGATGACCTTCCATTTATAGGAACTGACGTCCTGTGCGCCGAGGCCACCCGAAAAGATGACACTGGTGCCCGTACTGGTTTTCGTGTCAGCGCTCAACGGGGAAAGTGTCTTGAATGTCCACAGTCCTTCACGAGTGATAAACTGGCCTTCATCCTGATCTTTCATTCTGTTCCAGGCAACGGGATATCTCGATGCCATGCTCAATTCGTTTTTATTGAACATGAAGCCGAATTCGTCCTCCTCAGCCGGCCCTTTCAGCCAGAATCCATTCTGGTTGACAAGCCAGGCGGCGTTGCCGCGCATACTGGTCAATTGTTCAAAACGGCTGATCATGGATGCCGCATAATAATTCAGCAACAGAATGCCCTTTTTTTCCCCCTTATCGTTGAACACAGGCATTCCGAACCGAATGGTCGGCACATAAGGTTCCTGAATATGGTCATCTTCAATATTCAAATCCAGAGGTGAAACGTAGATTTCCCCTTTTTTGAGGACATTGGTATCGTCAAAGAAATAACGTTCACTCCTGTTCTGCAGTTTTTTCTCAGGAACAATGCCGGCTTTACCATCTGAGAAATTGACTCTTAAACGCTCCATCCCGTTTTCGTCGATCCACCGTATCTTGTTATAAACATGCTTGGCTTTTGCAAAGGAAGCCCAGTCACTCGCGACTTCTTCCGTATTTTCCCTGTTCGGGGTATTGATCATCCTTTTGAAATCAGCGTCGAGATACAGAATACGTATGTCCTGCATGACATATTCAAGACTGCGGTTGATCGAAACCACCCCGACCAATGCTGTCTCATGTTCCATTTTCTGATTCTGCTCATGGATGAAACGCAACTGGGAGAGGTAATAAAAATATGCACCTCCACAAATCAGCAATGCGACAGGAAGGAAAATAAGGATTATCCGCAAGACCGGATGAAAATTTTCACTCGGCTTGCGAATAAGGAATTTCAGCAATGATTTCATTTGACGATCTCTGCACCATCAGGGGCCGGAATCAACTCTGTTCAGATCCAGAACGATACCTGCCTGTCTCCTGTTCATGATTTTACGGTCTCTTCATGGTTCAAAAAGATATGAAAAAGGCTGTATCAATGGACAATGTAACGAAGAGCGACTTGTGCATTACAGGATACATTCACCAACAATATATTTCCACAAGGCAACAATAAAATTTTTCTCCAATACAAACTCATTATTCATGGGTGCAACAAATCATTTTTGAGCACGCTCAAGAAAAATTGTTGAGAATCAGGAAACAAACGATCCCATCAGACCGCCATGCTGAAAAAACAGGTGGAACAGGCAGGGAAAAACGAAGGTACGCTTTTATCTTCTTGTCATAAAAGCGCTTCCGGTCAATGAAGAAGAAAAAACGGAATAAAAAAATAACTAAAAAACAAGAGCCTATTGAGGCAATCCGTTTATTTTGCTGCCTGGCTTGATGCCGTTTCTGGCAAACCAGTTTTTGTTCATTTCAAGTGCATAGCGAATCCATCCCTGACTGCAATGGGATTCCAGTGTAAACGGTTCCATCTCTTCAATATTGATGATCGTTCCGTCCGCGCCGATAAAGGCAACCGACAGTGGCAATGGCGTATTCTTCATCCACATACAGGAACGTGCAGGCCGGTCAAAAACGAAAAGCATGCCATTGTTTTCCGGCAGTTTTTTTCGAAACATCAATCCACGTTCGCGTTGGGTGTCCGTTGAAGCGACTTCGGCACGGATAATATGTTTCCCTGCTTTAAGGTTTGTGACAGGAAAATGCACTCCGGCCGAATCAGCCATGGCTGGAGCCGCAAACGGTAACAGACACGTCAATACCAGTATCGATTTTTTCAATTTTCGCATTTTTCTTCCCATACGTTCGGAGTGACTATGTTACCTCAATTCCAGATAAAAAAAGACGGGGTTCACCCCGTCTTTTTCCTTGCGAAAGAAGCTAATTATTTAGCTGGTTTGACAGCAGGCGCTTTTGCGTCAGCTTTAACTTCGGTTTTGACTTCTTTTTTAACTTCTTTTTTTTCTACTTTTTTAGCCTTTTTAGCTTTTTTTGCTTTTTTAACTGGAGCTGCTTTTTCAGCGGCAGGAGCTGCTTTTTCGGCGGCTGGAGCTGGAGCTGCTTTTTCAGGAGCGGCAGGAGCAGCGGCAAAAGCTGCAGATGCAAACAGGCCGGAAACCAGGATAGCAACTAATTTTTTCATTTTGAAGATTCCTCGAATATTTAAGAAAAGTACCTTTAACCCCGTATAGGGTTACGATCATTAACGTTCCAGTTTTCAGGTCGGTTGACACTTTTTTAGCGTTTTAAAAAATATTTTTTCTCCGATTAAAAACTCTCTCATCCACTTAGATCGTAAAAAACTGTACAGTAAAAAGGATTCCGGCCTTATAAATAAAAAGCGGGACAAATGTCCCGCTTTCCTGATGTTTCCTGAAATATCGACAATATCAGTCGTCAGCATCCTGTTCCCCTTCGGTATCAGCAGGCAGAGTAGAGCCATCGGCCGTCTTTCCTTCATTCACACTATTGTCTGATCCCCTCGTATCCACCTGACTTTCCGAGTCTGCCTGGACAACAGACTGACCAACGGCAGGCGAAGCAGCAAACGCGGCAGAGGCAAATAAAGCGGAAAATATAAGGGCGATAATTTTTTTCATGGTTTGAATCCTGTTTTCAGTTGAATAAAAAGATCCGGCTGGATCACGCCTATTAACGTGGAAACCATGTCATCAGATGACCGTCTTGCGCAAAAGAAAAGTAACATTTGTAACAAAGTTCTTTTATTCAACTTTTGTTTTTCTATAAAATCCCGCTTTTTCCCAGATTGATCTTGTCCTTGCAATATTAATTGCTTTTTTTCAATAAATAAAAGATATTCAGTGCATCTTTCAAAACAATCATGAAAACCGGAAAACTCAATATGAAAACAGAAAAGAATTCGCTACATATTCCTGAAAAATAAACCCATAAAATTTTCTGCGAATAAATTTCCCATAAAAAAAGGTGAGCTTTTTATCTCACCTTTTTCCATCGATAAAAATCATTTTTTCACTGATACTTTTTCAGCAATGGCTGCCCTGGCAGCTGCTGGAGCAGCCGGAGTTACCTTTTCCGTTTTCACAGGAGCTTTTTCTGCTTTCGCCGGAACGACCGGTGCTTTTTTCACCCGCAGATGCGGCTGCAAAAGCGACAGAAGCAAATAAACCCGAAATCGGAACAGCAATGCCTTTCTTCATCATCAAGTTCCTTTATGACTTATTAAAAAATGCAATCCGACCGGATTGCATCTTCCAACGAACCCGACAGTTATCAAGCTGCCCCCATTTATAAAGAAAAATGCAAGAATTGCAACAATCATCGCTCATCACACCTTCATCTTCTTTCAACAGCGCCCTTCTTTCATTATTTTTCTTTACTCTCTCAAAGTAGGATAATCTGTATAACCTTTTGATCCTTCAGTATAAAAGGTCGCTCTGTCTGGCACGTTATATGGGCCACCCTGACGAATCCGTTCCACCAGATCAGGATTGGCGATAAATGGCCTGCCAAATGCGATAGCATCCGCCAAACCACTCTGCACGGCAGCTTCGGCTTTTTCAGCAGTATATTCACCTGCATAAATCAGCGTTCCGGAATACGCTTGCCTGAGTTTTTTCTTGAATGTATCCGTAAGCTGAATGCCACCTACCCAGCTGGGTTCGGCAACACTGAGATAAGCAATACCCCGTTTGTTGAATTCATCCGCGAGATACAGAGCCATCTGTTCGGGTTCGGCATCTGCGATACCATTGATATTGAAGTAAGGTGAAATCCGGACACCCAGCTTTTCCTTATCCACGACTTCCAGCATGGCATCCAGAACTTCAAGAGTCAGTCTCGCACGATTGACGAGCGATCCACCATATCGGTCAATACGTTTGTTGGTATTGGTCGCCTGGAATTGCTGGAGAAGATATCCATTGGCGGCATGCTCCTCCACAAAATCAAAACCTGCCCGGACAGCACGGCCAGCCGAGTTTTTATACTGTTCGACAATCTGCCTGATTTCTTCGACAGTCAATGCCCGCGGGATATCGCAAGGCACGAATTTGTGTTGTCCATCCCTGATGATATTGCATTTGGCACCCTCGGCAGCAATAGCTGATGGGGCGACAGGCGGCTGTCCGTCTGGCTGAAAATAGGAATGTGACATACGACCCACATGCCATAACTGTGCAGACATCCTGCCTCCCTTGGCATGAACGGCATCCACGACCTTTTTCCATCCAGCTTCCTGTGCATCCGTATACATTCCAGCCGAACCGGCATACCCCTGTCCGGAACGTGAAATCTGTGTCGCTTCAGAGATGATCAGTCCGGCTGTCGCCCGTTGTGCATAATATTCGGCATTCAATTCAGTGGGAACATTGTCCGGTTCAGCTGTACGACAACGTGTCAAGGGTGCCATTACAACCCTGTTTGCCAATCTGGTATCGCCGACCTTCACTGGCGTCAATAATTTCAGATCCATTGGATTCTCCTTTTCAAGCCATTAAAACGGGCATGCATTTTTAAAAATAATATCCTGAATTCAAACTCAACCCTCGCCTGAGTGATTTGCGTTATTCCTGTCCTTATTGTCGGTTATCCTGTCCACGGTCATGTTGATGATTTTAATCAGTGGAACGTTTTTTCTCCATTGCTGATAAAGAATAAAGAAAATACCTGACACAAAGGTTCGTTTTGTTCCCTTCATAGAGGTTCAGGACATAAAGTACCCTGAACGGCAGTATTGCCCGAGCTTTTTATACAGTAAAATCCGGATACATAAACCAACTCCGTTTCTGTTCTGATATGAAACCATTGATCCATTTCGTACACGGCAAGGAAAGTGGTCCCTGGGGCACCAAAATCCGGTATCTGGCCGAAATTGCCCGACAAAAAGGCTTTGACATCGAAAGCCTCGACTATTCATCGACATTCGATCCCGCAGTTCGTGCCCAGATGCTGATTGCATCCTGCACAAAACGACCCGCCAGCTATCTGGTAGGTTCGAGTATGGGTGGCTGGGTCGCCATGACCGCGAGTGCCACCATTCCTGTCAAGGGTTTGTTTCTGCTGGCACCAGCCATCAATATGCCTGACTATCCTCCCCATCAATTGGGATGCGAGGGAAGTGCCATTGAAATTGTTCATGGCTGGAAAGACAGCCTTATTCCCGTTGAAAACGTCATCCGCTTCAGCCAGAAACAGCAATGTACCCTTCATCTGCTTGATGATGAACACCGGCTCAAAAACCGTCTCGATCAGGTTGGCGATTGTCTGAAATCTTTTCTCGACAGAATGGAAAACGACCGAAACTGAAAGGAATCTGTCAAAACGAAGATATCGGGAAAGGTGAAAGTTCCTATTTCTTCTTGATCGGCAATTCGTCCTGTGAACCATGCACAACAGGACGGCACGTTATATAAATCAGGGCAATGATGGAAATCACGAAAATGGCCCACAGCGACACGACCGCCAGCGTTGAAGGTGGCTCCATTTCCGGAGGAGGAAAAGATGCGAATGAGGCGTATATGAGAAACTGTGCCGGAAATACTCCGAGCATAAACCCCAGCATATGAGCGATTACCGGACGGGTTCCCTTTTTGATATTGTGCTGATAAAGGCGGTACCATCCGAATGCAAAAACAAGGCCTGCGATAACAAAAATAACAATAGTGGTCATAGTTCTATTCCTGTCCTTGGCTCATCAATAATCGTCTCATGCGAATATAACCAAAATTCGTCAGATTTTGAAGCATTTCCCCTCTGGAAAAGCGCAATTTGACACTCAGTCAAAAACGGATTCTGAAAAACAGGTTCTTGCTATATGTGTATCTCCAGAAAACGTATTGAGAAAATCTGTTTGAAAGACAAACTTGAATCTTATTCCTGACTTTCCGACAGATTATGCAGAATGCCGCAAGAAAGACCCCTTTCCAGTGAAAAAGGTCTGCCAAACCGTCAAGCAGGCAAAGAGTCATTGCATGGAAATGTTACTTCACTCCAACCGCTTTTACCTCAAGCATGGGTGACAGCAGGCAGGTGAAATCGACAGCTTTCATATCCAGACCCCCAGTTTTATAAAAAGATGTCCCTGTTACGACTATGTCATATCTTTTTGCCTTAACCCCTGCGATGGAAATGCCGGGACGGTATTTCGGACTCCCCCAGGATACTTCAGTCACGACAGAATAGTTGCCATGATCACAATCCCGTCGTCTGATGTTTGCGCAAACTGCCTCAAGACAGGTTTTTCCAGCCATGTCCGTCCCTTCCCTGGTATGGATACCCGGTTTGAACTGTTCCGGCACTTGGCAAGTGCCAGTAATTCCCTTCAGGACTCATTGACGCAGGTTCATATTTGCCTGCTCCGTCACGTTGGTGACATTCGACAAGCTGTGGGTTCATTCCGCCTATGGCAATAAACGTAACATCCGGATGACTTGATCGAACCCGTTCGACATAACGTGAATCAATGACGAAAGGGACAGATTTCCCTCTTGCCCGTTTTGCACATAACCTTTCTCCGGCAGGATCATTACCGATTGCAGAACTGGACATCATTCCAGCATGAATAGTGCCTGCCGACACGGCCAGTCCCAGAAAAACCAGAAATTTTTTCATTTACATCCCTCATGAGAAAAATATGTCCAAAGCGCAAAACCGGACGGAAATATCTCTGGTGCCAGTAAAAGAACCGTATCGAAACGGTCTGGATCATTCAGGTCATAAAAAAGGGGCTACGTTTTTACGTAACCCCTTTGAAGTGTTTGGTGGGCCCACCAGGACTTGAACCCGGGACCAAAGGATTATGAGTCCTCTGCTCTAACCAACTGAGCTATAGGCCCTTCTGAAATGACAATTTTTCAATTGCTTTCCAAGAAACTCTTAAGTTTATCCGAACGCGACGGATGACGCAATTTTCTCAGTGCCTTCGCCTCAATCTGGCGAATACGTTCACGGGTGACATCGAATTGCTTGCCGACTTCTTCCAGTGTATGGTCTGTCGACATTTCAACGCCGAAAC
The DNA here is from genome assembly GCA_023449275.1 of Pseudomonadota bacterium. Classification (GTDB taxonomy): domain Bacteria; phylum Pseudomonadota; class Gammaproteobacteria; order Burkholderiales; family Burkholderiaceae_D; genus Oxalobacter. Next base: position 13,680 of record JAEXJM010000001.1, read on the forward strand.
GCATTCTCAAGACCTTGGCTTCCCTTGGCGTCAGTGAATCCAGCACATCCTTGACGACATTACGCATTGAAGCATGCAAGGCAGCATCGGACGGTGCCAGCGTATTGTTGTCCTCGATGAAATCGCCCAGATGCGAATCGTCATCATCCCCGATCGGCGTTTCCATCGAAATCGGTTCTTTTGCGATTTTCATGATCTTGCGGATCTTGTCTTCAGGCATCTCCATCTTGACCGCCAGTGTCGCCGGATCAGGTTCAGCACCGGTTTCCTGCAATATCTGACGCGAAATGCGATTCATTTTGTTGATCGTTTCGATCATGTGAACCGGAATACGGATGGTTCTGGCCTGATCGGCAATCGAACGGGTAATGGCCTGACGAATCCACCATGTCGCATACGTCGAGAACTTGTAGCCACGGCGATATTCGAACTTGTCGACCGCTTTCATCAAACCGATATTGCCTTCCTGAATCAGGTCGAGGAACTGCAGCCCACGGTTGGTGTATTTTTTCGCGATTGAAATGACCAGACGCAGATTGGCTTCGGTCATTTCTTTCTTGGCCTTGCGGGCACGCATTTCACCAGCGACCATCTTGCGGTTGATTTCACGAAGGTCGGACAATGGCATACCGATCCGGTTCTGGATATCGACCAGTTTCTGTTGCAATTCCTTGACCATCGGAACGTTACGTTCAAGGATGGTACTGTAAGGATGACCGGCTTCCACTTCCTCATCTATCCAGCCCAGATCCGTTTCATTTCCAGGGAAAGTTTTGATGAAATGGGCACGCGGCACACCGCATTTGTTGACGACAACATTCAGGATCTCACGTTCGATCTGGCGAACCTCATCCATCTGTGCACGCAGGGTATCGCACAGTTTTTCAATGAACCGTGCTGTAAAACGCATGGTCAGCAATTCGGCGGAGATGCTTTCGTGCGCTTTCATATAGGCAGGCGAGTTGTAACCGTCCTTTTCGAAAGACTGTTGCATTTCCTTGAAATGAGACTCGATCACAGCAAACTTGGCCAACGCTTCATTTTTCAGTTTCTCCAGCTGTTCCGCAGAAAAACCGGCTGCGGCACCACCGGCAGAACCGGAGTCCTCATCATCTTCTTCATCCGATTCCTCTTCTCCGGCATCTTCTTCATCAGCATCTTCATCCGAATCACCGGAAGAAGCGTTCAATGTCACATTTTCGGTATCGGTGTCATCGTCAGCCAGCCCATCAACCACTTCGTCGATTTTCACTTCATCGGCACGGATTTTCGCTGCCTGATCAATGATTTCCAGAATGGTCGTCGGACAGGAGGAAATCGCCGAGATCATGTCTCTCAGGCCTTCTTCAATCCGTTTTGCAATTTCGATTTCGCCTTCACGGGTCAGAAGTTCAACCGAACCCATTTCACGCATATACATACGAACCGGGTCAGTTGTCCGGCCAAAATCGGAATCCACCGTCGACAGAGCCGCTTCAGCAGCTGCCTCGGCTTCTTCATCGCTGGTTACGGTCACGACATTGTCGGTCAACAGCAGTTCTTCCGCATCAGGAGCCTGTTCATAGACCGAAATACCCATATCGTTGAAGGTACTGATGATGCCCTCGATCGCATCCGGATCAATAACGTTATCCGGCAGATGGTCGTTGATTTCTGCATAGGTCAAAAATGAACGCTCCTTGCCCAGCTTGATCAGGATCATCAGCCGCTCACGACGACGTTCAAGTTCTTCCATCGATGCCTCGGAATCACCTGAAAGGGCATCTTTCAGGAGTGCCTTTTCCTTGGCTTTGCGATCCTTGGCACGAGCCTTGTCCACCGCTTTCATTTCGGCACGTTCAACCGCATTCAGTGCAGCGACTTCTTCATTTTCAGGCTGGAAATCCTTGGGTTTGCGGCCTCTTCTGCCCGGAACCTTGACACTGGGCAAGACATAACCGGACGTATCGATTGCGGCCAGCTTGGCGGCATCCGTCGTTACGACCGTACTGGATACATGACTGCTTTCAGACAGTACGGCTCCAGATTCGCCGACAGCCGCACTTTTCGGCTTTCTTCCACGCGTACCCCTGCCCCTGACTACAGGTGTTTCGGATGAAACGTCAGATGCCTCGATTTCATCAGGCATGGCTTTCTTTCTGCCTCTTTTTGCAGAGACAGCATTTTCAGGCGTAACCAACAGTTCCTGCGCCGCCATAGTGCTTTCATTCAGCTTCTTGCGACCACGTTTTTTTACAATGACAACTTCATTGTTGGCTTCATCAGTTACTGATAGGGATTTATCTGATTTATTCATGTCGTCCGTTGTCCGCTCGATAATCCATTGATGCCGGTATAAGCCGGCGTATTGTCAGACGATACCGTGAGTGCGCCCGGAAAAACGATATACACACCCAACCTGTATGTAAAGTCTTATATTATAACACTTTTTATGTCTCTTTTTTTCGTCACAGCCCACATAGAGAAATTTACAGTCGCAAATTTTCGGCATTTATCTGCCTGAGCAATGCTTCCTGCTGCTTTTTCAACTCGTAAAACCGGTCCTTTTTCTCCTCTGTCAGGCCGGTAGCCACCAATTCATTCATTTCGGCTTTTACAAGCTGCAACCTGATCTGGCGTATGGCACCTTTCAGTTCCAGCAACGCAGGTTCAGCTTCAAATTCCTGCGCAACGGTTTCCTGAACCAGTTGTTCACAATCCACCCCGTCAAGTCTCAGATGTTCCACCAATGCCGCCAGACTGGCTTTTTCACCCAAAATACCGACAGCATTCAAAATGGCCATCAAAAGCCCGCCCTGATCCGGTGAAAATTCCCTTATCGCATCGATATCCCCGGGACTCAACTCCCGACCGAAACAGGGGTACATCATCAATAGCCTCAAAACCTGCCGCTCCAGCCCTACAACCGGAGGACGTGGTGCCCGTGCCCGAATACGTCTTGCCGGAACAACCGGTTTGGCAAACCCCAAAAACGCCTCCAGTTCATCATCCGGTGTCTGTGTAATCTGGGCCAACCTCCTTAAAATCTGCAATCGCAAGGCGGAAGGTGCCAGATTCGCGCACAGGGCTTTGGCCGTATGCTGCGTCCGCGCTCTTCCTTCCAGTGTATTCAGGTTGTTTTCGCCAATGATTTCCTCCAGCAGAAATTCCGACAAGGGAATCGCTTTTTTAACCAATACCTCAAACGCATCCGCCCCGAATACCCGAATGTAACTGTCTGGATCATGTTCAGGAGGCAAAAACAGAAAAGCGACTCCCTTTGTATCTGACACCAGCGGCAGGCTGGCTTCCAGTGCCCTGCGTGCCGCCCCCCGCCCTGCAGCATCTCCATCGAATGAAAAAATAATGCTGTCTGTTTGCCGCATCAGTTTTTGTACCTGAACTGGCGTACATGCCGTTCCAAGGGTTGCCACCGCCTGCGGAAATCCGAGTTGCGCCAATGCGACAACATCCATGTATCCTTCAACAACCAGCACATAGCCGGATTCCCGGATGGCCTGTCTTGCCTCGAACAAACCGTATAATTCATTTCCCTTCTGAAATAAGGGTGTTTCCGGTGAATTCAAGTACTTGGGCTCGCCTTTTTCCAGAATCCGCCCGCCAAATCCGATAACCTGCCCTCTCGTATTGCGGATCGGAAACATGATCCGGTCACGAAAACGGTCATACCGCTTCGATGAAATCCCAAACGCCTCATCACCCTGCTTTTCTATCACCAGCCCTGCCTCTTCAAGCTCACCTGCGCGATAATCCTCGAAACCGTTTTTAAGACCATCTCTCGTTTCCGGGGCATATCCCAAACCGAAACGCAAGGCGATCTCGCCTGTCACTCCCCGTTTTTTCAGATAATCGATAGCCTGCGGCGATTTTTTCAACTGCTGTTTATAAAAACGGCTTGCCTGCGTCATCACTTCCGTCAACGCGAGTGTTTTCGCCTGTTTTCTGGCACGTTCGGCAGGTGGAATACGGGATTCATCCTGCGGAACCGTCATACCGACACTTCCTGCCAGTTCTTCCACTGCTTCGACAAAGGAAAGGCCTGAATGTTCCATCAGGAAAGTGATTGCCGATCCGTTTCGGCCGCAACCGAAGCAATGATAAAACTGTTTTACCGGACTGACAGTGAAACTGGGGGATTTTTCGGTATGAAACGGGCACAAACCGAGAAGGTTTGCACCCGCTTTTTTCAATGGTACGTGACTGCCCACCACTTCGACGATATCAACGCGGTTAAGCAAATCCTGTATGAATGACTGTGGTATCACGAATTCAAAAAACCTTTTTCATTCGCGAAACGTTTCGCGTATTGTACGAACGGCTCAAGCTTTGGCCAGCGCTTTTTTCACCAGAGCGGAAACAGCCGACATATCTGCACGTCCGGCAAGACGCCCTTTCAGAACGCCCATTACCTTACCCATATCCTGCGGGCCGGAAGCGTTCGTTCCGGCAACAGCCGAAGCGACCTCTTTTTCGATTTCGTCGTCTGACAGGGCGGCCGGCATATAGGCAACCAGCACTTCCATTTCAGCCTTTTCATTGTCAGCCAGATCGGGACGGCCACCAGCCTCAAACTGGGTAATGGAATCCTTGCGCTGCTTGATCATTTTTTCAATGATCGCCAGCACCTGCTGATCGTTCAGCTCGATACGTTCATCGACTTCCTTCTGCTTCATGGCAGCGGTCAGCATACGGATCGTTCCCAGACGTTTGGTATCCTTGGCACGCATGGCATCTTTCATGTCGCTGACTATTTTTTCTTTCAGGCTCACGTCATACTCCAGTATTTTATTGTTTGAAACACCAAAACCCGCCGCGGATCTAACCGGAGCGGGCCTTTATCAGCTATCCGAAACCTGCCTGAACAGGCAGATCAAATCAATACATTTTTTTCGGCAACTGCTGACTACGAATACGTTTGTAGTGACGTTTAACGGCTGCAGCCAGTTTTCTCTTGCGTTCAGCAGTTGGTTTTTCATAAAACTCGCGCGCACGCAGTTCAGTCAACAGACCGGTTTTTTCAATGGTGCGTTTGAAACGTCGCATTGCGACTTCGAATGGTTCGTTTTCTTTAAGGCGAATAGTGGTCATGAATAATTACAGTGTTAAAGCCAATATGGAAAGATTGAGATT
>JAEXJM010000009.1 GCA_023449275.1 Pseudomonadota bacterium
CTTGGAAACAGGCCACTGTGATTCCGGATTGCGCTGCCAATGCCGTTCCAGATTCGTCAACTCGCACGACTCGCTTTCAGCCTTGCCGTCCGTACCTGCATTGGCGGAATGAAACGATCCCAGGACAAGAAACAGAAAAGCGGCGAAAAACAGGCCGGTTCTATGGCTCTTTTTCAAAACGGATTGGCTGTTCATGATTTTCTCCCTGGCAAATAATTTCCTGACAAGAATAATTCAAATCACCATTTCCTGCAGAACACGTCCTGATTTTTACAAAATTCACGTATCCGCCACCCTCACCAACACCTTCTCATCCGTTTTTTACCGGATTCGTCTTTTTTCTTCAGACCATTTTCCCTGACAGCCTGAACCGGAAACCATATTCTTATCCGGTGCCCTGCCTGATCCTGCCGGTATTTCGCGATCCCTTTTCCCGACATCGATATGATATTGATGTCAATCACCCGACACCGCATCCTTTCCCAGACGGGTATGGATCGTTCCCTTCACCTGGCTGGAGGATACCGCCGATTGCCGCAGGCTTCAGTCACCCCATCTTGCCGATTTTCCGTTTTCGTTTTCTTGCGATCCTCCCATCGAAGTCCCGGAAAGTCTCACTTCCATTTCAAAGGCGACATTGGCCTGATCGATATCCAGTGCAGGAACAGGGGCCAGTGGCTGTAACGGTACGTCAACATTCACTTTTCTTTCTGACACAACACCTGACGGATCGTTCATTTCCTGTGAAAATCCGGCGGTTTCAGGTATGTCTTCATCCTTGTTCTGCCTGGCCGCCTGCATGGAATCAGCCGTCAGCCGGGCCGGTTTTACCTGTGTCCCCACATTCAACGGGCCACCGGTCAATAATGTCATTGACAAGTCTTGCAAGTTGCGTGCTGACATGTTCTTCCTGTCCGTCATGAATCCCTCTTTTATCTTCTTCCATGTGAAAAGAATGCCGCCGAATCACGTCTTTTGCAACAGGTTTGCCGAAGATACCGGCCAATAACCGCGATATATCGATATATAAAAAAAACCGGAACTTCACTTCCATCATTTTCCATTGACAATATACTTCGCATACGAATAATATGCATCCGAATTATTTTTCACCGAATGAAAAGACATGCCAGCCAATGACCGTTCCCTGATGGAACTGATGATCACGATGACGCAGGTTTCGCGTTCCTACAAGGCTGCCTGCGACAGGGTAGCCGCACAATACGGATTGACACAGGCCGTCGCATGGCCGATCGTTGCCATCAGCAGGATGGGGGAAGGCGCACGTCCTAGTGTCATTGCAGATGCCGTCGGTATCGAGCCCTCTTCCGTTGTCCGGCTGATCGACCAGCTCGCCGATTCCGGGCTGATCGAACGGCGTGAAGACACCAATGACCGGCGCGCCAAATTGCTTTATCTGACGGACGAAGGCCGCAAAAAGGTGAAACAGATCGAAACGGCCCTGATTCCCCTTCGCCGCCAACTGCTCGAAGGCCTGTCGAATGAAGAACTGGATACCTGCATGCATGTGTTCAAGACACTGGGGGCATCCATTGAACGCCACAAAACCCCGAAGAAAGCAGCATGATCACGATGCCTGACAGGGAAGCCTGGATTTTTTCCCTCAAAAGTTTCATCGGTGCCATGCTGGCACTGTATCTGTCCTTCCGTCTCGGATTGCCACGTCCGTTCTGGGCGCCCCTGACCGCTTACGTCGTGTCACAGCCGATTGCCGGCGCTGTCCGCTCGAAAGCCGTTTACCGGGTGATCGGCACCTTTATCGGTGCGCTCGCCACTGTCGTATTCATCCCGACCTTCATCAATTATTCCGTTCTGATGTGTCTGGTATTCGGCATCTGGATCGGTTTTTGCCTTTATGTTTCCATGCTCGACCGGACGCCAAGAGCCTATGCTTTCATGCTGTCGGGTTATTCCGTCGCACTGATCGCACTGCCTTCGCTCGTCGATGTCTCGACCCTGTCGATTTCTTCCATTTATGACGTCGCGCTTGCCCGTGTCGAGGAAATCACGCTGGGTATTTCCTGCTCGGCACTGGTACATAGTCTGCTTTTGCCGAAAGGCGTCGGCAATGTCGTTCTCTCACGGCTCGATCAGGCCCTGAAAGATGCCCGACAATGGGTTCGCAGTGTTCTGACCGAATCGAAAATCGATCCGGACAATCCGGTCGATTTGAACAAGCTTGCCCAGATCATCACCGAACTGCGGATGATGTCGACCCATTTGCCCTTCGACACGTCCAACCTGCGCTGGACAGCCAATATCATCCGCGCCCTTCAGGACAGGCTTTCCGCACTCGTTCCCATCCTGTCGACCATTGAAGACCGGCTGGCCGTCCTCAGAAACAGCAATAGCGGGATGCTCTCGCATGAATGGGAAAAACTGATGGACGACATTGCCGACTGGGCCGCTGTCGGGGTCGACAACGAGCCGGGCAACGCCATCCGCCTGCGCAAGCGGATCGACAACGCCACTCCGGTCATCGGCGCGAATTCCTACTGGGAAGACATGTTGCTTGCCAATCTTGCCACGGAACTGTACCGACTCGTCGACGTTTGCGAAGACTGTTTCGACCTTCGCCGGCAGATCAATATCGGCCTGTCCGGTACGATGCCCAGAGGCGAACTGCGCAAGACGAAAGTCTCGACGACCAACCTGCTCGTCGACCGGCGTCTGGCCCTCTCGTCCGCATTTGCCGCGATGATGGCAACCTCACTGTCGTGCCTTTTCTGGGTAGCCTCGGGCTGGCCGATGGGCTTTTGCGCCCCGATGATGGCGGGGATGTACAGCATGTTCTTCGCCACGCTGGACAATCCGGTTCCGATTCTGAAAATGCAGTTCGTCTATACCCTGTTCTCCACTCCGGTCGCGGGCCTGTATCTCCTGCTGTTTCTGCCATCCGCGCACAGTTTCGAGATGATGCTGCTCGTATTCGCCCCGTTCCTTCTGTGGTTCGGAACGTACCTGTCCAAACCGGCGACGATGATCAAGGTCATCCCGTTCATGTTCACCACGCTGGCAACCCTCACCATGTTCGACATGGGATCGGCCAATATGACTTCCTTCATCAATTCGCAGATCAGCCAGGCTATCGGCGTCGGTATGGCCGTCCTCTTTACCGGCATTTTCCGTATTGCCAATATCGAATCGATCACCCGACGGCTTGTCAAAACCATGTGGACAGATATTTCCAGTCTGGGCAAGGCAATGAAAGCCCCCTCCGTCATGGAAGTCACTGTCAGGATGGTCGATGGCATCAGCCTGCTGGCCCCGCGTCTGGCACTGGCCAGAAAAAACGGCCTGGCAACCGAACCCGGTTACCTGTCCGCCATCCATATCCTGTCCGATCTGCGGGTCGGGCTGAACATGACCCGTCTCTTGCGCCTCATGCCCAAATTGCAGCGTCAGGGCATTCCTGTCCATCCGGTTCTGGAAGATCTCTCCGGATATTATGAAGACCGCATGAAAGACAAAGCCGGCCAGGATGAGCCGGTACTGCTGGAAAAAATCGATGCCACACTTTACGAACTTGCCTGCACCTCCCACAACGTCCAGCAAAACAATGCCATCGCCGCTCTGGCAGGCATACGGCGTGATCTCTTTCCCGATGCCTTGCCTTATTCCCCACTGAGCGCTTCCCTGAAAGAAAACCGGTATGACAAGGCGGCCTGAACACTCAACCGGAATGAAAAATGCCCTGAAAGATACAGAAAACACCCTTGTACTGACCGAAACCGCCGAATTCTCTTGACATGAATAGTTGAAATGATAATATTTACACCCCTCAATATTTGACATGCAAACTATTTATTTACAGCAATGAAAGACAAGGACCTGTTACTGATGAAAATCACCGGCACGCTTTCCCGTGTTGCCCGAGCCTACAAGACCGCTGCCGACAAGGTAGCGGCCCAATATGGCCTGTCACAGGCAACGGCATGGCCTGCCGTGGTGATCAGCCGGATGAAAAGTGGCGTCCGCCCGGGTGAAGTCGCCGATGCCATGGGCATGGATCCCTCTTCTGTCGTTCGCGTGATCGACCAGCTGATCGCTGCCGAACTGCTTGTCCGTGAGGAAGATCCGCACGACCGCCGCGCCCGCATCCTGACCCTGACGGAAGACGGCAGGGAACGCGTTCGCCAGATCGGAGAGACCATGAGGCCCTTCCGCCGCGAGCTGTTCAGGGACATCGAACAGGAAGAACTGGAAACCTGCCTCAAGGTTCTGGAAAAACTGGGCCAGTCAATCAAACTGTACTGATGGAATAATGCTTAAAGACTACCTGCAAAAACCGACATGGGGAGAACTCCTTTTCGGAGTGAAGTGCTTCCTTGCGGCCATGCTGGCACTCTACATCGCATTGAGGCTGGGATTGCCCCGCCCCTTCTGGGCGCCGATGGCAACCTGTATCGTATCCCAGTCCATGGCGGGCAGCGTTTACGTCCGCGGCATGTCCCGGCTCATCGGAACCCTGTTCGGAACGGTCGCCTCCGTCCTGTTGCTCGTCCTGTTCGTCAATTACACCGTACTGCTGTGTTTTCTGATCGCTCTCTGGGTGGGCACATGCATGTACTTCTCGATGCTGAAACGGACGACAGACGCCTACGTCTATACCGTCGCCGGTTTTACCGTGCCCGTCATCATATTCAGCGTGTTGGGTGACATCAACTTCATCAATGTCCAGTACATCATGGATATGGCGATTGCCCGTGCCGAAGAAACCGGTATCGGTTTCGTCTCGGCGATCCTGATCCACGGCCTTATCCTTCCCCGCCATGTCGGCTCCACCGTCATCAGACAGATGGATGCCGTCCGCAGGGATATCCGCCAATGGACAGTCTCCATCCTAAGCAGCCATGCCCCGCTTGGCAATGCCCCCAGACTGAATGCCGCCCGTATCATCACCGATTTGCGCGTTTTGTCCGCCAACCTGCCTCATGACACCTCGACTGAAAAATGGGCCGTCGCCAATATCCGTCTCCTGCAGGATCGCCTCACGGTCGTGATCCCGCTGATCACCTCGATCGAGGACAGTGTCATGGAACTGAGGAAAGCCGGCAAACTCACCCCATACTGGGAATACCTGCTCGGCAATATCGCCCGCTGGATAGAAGAGGACAATCCCACGCCGGAAAGTGCCCAATGGCTACGCGAACGCATCAAGAACGGCTTGCCGGAAATCATGCCCGACTCTTCCTGGGATGAAGTCCTGATCGTCCATCTGGCAAGCGACCTCGGCAAACTGATCACCTCCCGTGAAAACTGCGCCGACCAGCGTCGTGCCATTGACGATTGTCTGGCAGGCAAGGCCTCCGCTTCGCCCAGAACCATGCCGGTTTCCCTGAACCATCTGACCAAAGACCGCCATCTGGCCCTGCTTGTCTCCGCATCGGCCGTTTTTTCCATCATGCTGGCCTCACTCTTCTGGGTAGCGAGTGGATGGAATGCCGGTTTCTGCGCACCGATGATGACGAGTATCTTTTACCTTTCTTTCATCCGCAACGACAATTCCGTCGCCGCACTGAAGAAAGTGCTGCTGTTTACGATCTATTCGCTTTTGCCCGCCGGATTTTATCTGCTCGTCGTGATGTACAGCACGCATTCCTTCGAGTCGCTCATGCTGCTTTTCGCACCGTGCGTCATTATCGGCGGCATCTTCATGGCTCGTCCGGCCACCGCTTTCGGTACGACCATTTTCATGATGGGCATCTGGTCGACGACAACCATGTACGACCTGGATATGGCCAACGCAACATCCTTCATGAACGGACAGGTTTTTGCGCAATGCATCGGCATCACCATGGCCCTTATCTCCGCCATGATCTTCCGCTCATTCGACGCCGAATGGACGACGAAACGCCTGCTCGCCAGTGTCAGTGATGAAATTTCCAGGCTGGCGCAATCCACGAAAACACCGCCGCCTGTCATCCAGACATCCGTGCGCATGATCGACCGCCTGACGGTCATCGCCCCCCGTCTGTCCGGACTCGGTTCCGAAAAGGACAACGCCATCGCCAGACTGTTCGGCCAGATGCGCATCGGCGTCAATATCGTTTACCTGATGCACATGCGTTCCCGACTGGAACGGAACGGCATCGACATCGCACCGCTTCTGAAAGCCCTTTCCGACTGGTTCGGCCAACGTTCGCATACACCAAAAGAACAGGAAACCATGCTCGAACAAATCGACGACATGCTGCAATCGGTCTGCCACATGCCTTCCCGTATCCGGCAGAATTCCGCCATTGCCGCCCTGACCGGCATCCGTCGCGACCTGTTCCCCGATGCGTCACCCTATTATCCCCAAACTCTGGTTTTCAAGGAGGCTGTATGACTGGAGAATTCAGTTTCTTCGGCATGTACTTTCCAGTGCTGATGCTCACGTCTCTGATTGCGCTCGTCGCAACACGGCTGATCAGCCTGTTTCTCGCCCGCAAAGGCTTTTATCGGCACATCTGGCACCCGCCCCTTTTCGATGTCGCCCTCTTTTTCGTCGTACTCGGACTTTTAGTGACTTTATACAAATTCGGCAGGTTTTAACTATGTTCTCAAAAATATCCCTGAATGTTCTCAGACGTTATCTGATCACCATACTGGTTGTCCTCGCTGCCCTTTTCATTGGCTGGCGCCTCTGGATCCATTATGAAAACGATCCATGGACCCGTGACGGTCGTATCAAGGCCGACGTCGTGCAGGTCGCTCCCGATGTGACCGGGCAGGTCGTCAAGATCAACGTCAAAGACAATCAGCCGGTCAATGTCGGAGATGTCCTCTTCGAAATCGACCCGGCCCGTTTCGATCTCGCCTTGAGACAGGCAAAAGCAGCGGAAGAAGCGGCCAAAGTCACGCTCGCACAGGCTATCCGGGAATCCAACCGCAACAGGGAACTGAAAGACCTGGTTGCCGCCGAAGTGACCGAACAGGGACAGTCCCGCGTGGAAGAAGCCCGCGCCGCCCTCTTGCAAGCCATCGTCAACCGTGACAAGGCCCAGCTCGACCTCGACCGCACCAAAGTCCTTGCCGCCGTCGACGGTACCGTCACCAACCTCGATTTGCGCACCGGATCCTACGTGACAGCCAGCAAGCCCGTCATGGCCCTCGTCGACCGCCATTCATACTATGCCGAAGGCTATTTCGAGGAAACCAAACTGCCGAGCATTGCCGAAGGCAATCGTGCCACCATCAAGCTCATGAGCAGCGACAGGGTGCTTGAAGGCCATGTCCACAGCATTTCCCGAGGCATCGCCGACCGTGAACGCACTACCGGCAGCAACCTGCTCCAGAACATCAACCCTGCATTCAACTGGGTTCGCCTCGTCCAGCGCATACCGGTCCGTATCGAATTCGACAAGCTGCCGGAAGATACCAGACTCGTCGCCGGGCAGACCGTCACCATCGAAGTGTTCCCCTCCGAAAACGTGACTGTCACCGCCAATGACAAAACAGCAAAGTGAGGATAAGCCATGCGTCTGAAACCTCTTTTCATCAAACTGGCTCCGCTATTCGTCTGCGTCGGCATGGTCGGCTGTACGACCGTCGGACCGGACTACAAAATCCCGGAAACAGCCGACATCAACAAGCCGGAAGCGTCCGGATCATTCACCTCGGCACAGGAAAAGGTCTTCCAGTCCGAGCCCCTGCCGGATCACTGGTGGAAACTCTATGACGACCTGGTGCTGAATTCACTGATCGAAAAAGCGCTGACCCAAAATACCGACCTTCGCGTCGCCTCCGCCAACCTCGCCCGTGCCCGCGCCGTTCTGGAAGAAGTCGGGATGGGAACCGTTCCCACGGTTGAACTGTCCGCCCAGCCTAATTATGGGCGCTCATCCGCCGCTTCCCATGGGTTTGGAAACCGTTTCTCCGATGCATGGAAATTCGATGGAGGTATCGGCATTTCCTATCAGGTCGACCTTTTCGGACAGATCGCACGTGGCATCGAAGCCGCGTCGGCAGACACGGAAGCTGCGCAGGCCGCCCTTGACGTCACACGCATCACCGTTGCCGCCAGCACCGCCAAAGCCTATGCAGACGCCTGTTCTTCAGCCCAGCGGATCGGCATCGCCGAACATTCTGCCGAACTGCAAAGGCAATTCCTGGACTCCACGAAACAACTGACCGGAGCCGGACGCGGCACCGCGATGGACGTATCCCGTGCCAGCGCCCAGTACGAATCCCTGCGTGCCGCCATCCCGCCCCTTCAGGCACAGCAGAAAGTCGCACTTTACCAGTTGTCCGTGTTGACCGGTGAATTGCCCAACACACTCGTCGCCAGCATCGGACAATGCAAAAAAGCGCCGCAGCTTTCCCGGCCGATTCCGGTCGGTGACGGTGCCGCCCTGCTGAAACGTCGCCCGGACATCCGTCAGGCCGAACGTAAAATGGCTGCTGCCAACGCCCGTATCGGTGTCGCCACGGCAGACCTTTACCCGAAAATCAATTTCGGCCTGTCCGGCGGTTTTACCGGCCGGATGAACGGCTTTGACCAGAACAATGGCTATCGCTGGAGCATCGGCCCGCTGATTTCGTGGACAATCCCCGATACGGGAACCGCCCGCAGCCGGATCAAACAGGCCGAAGCCGAAAATCAGGCCGCCCTCGCCCGGTTCGATGCCAGCGTCTTGAATGCCCTGAAAGAAGCCGAAAGCGCCCTGACCAATTACGCACGCGAACTGGATCGCAACGCCCTGTTGAAAGCCGCACGCGACCAGAGCGCACTGGCCGCCGATCAGGCACATCGCCTGTACCGTCATGGCAGGATCGACTTCCTTGCCACACTGGACGCCGAACGTACACTGGCAAACGATGAAAGTACCTACGCCGCATCCAGCGCCAAACTCGTCAGCGACCAGATCAATGTCTTTCTCGCTTTGGGCGGGGGATGGGAACAGAATCCGCCTGTCACACAGGCGAAACAATGAAAGGATAAGATTTTCACACTCTCCGGCGTGATCGATGCTCTTTTGGCCGAACTGGCCCTGCCGTGAAAACCGATCCTTCCACGGTTTTCGCGGCAGTATGGATTCATCAATAAAAAATTCTCTTATCGCGTTCTTCTTTCTCGATCGTTGCAAACACATACTGCGCCAATCATTCGTAGCGCACAGTACATCTGAATCGCTCGACATAAGCATTCTGCTGCGACTTACCACACCATGAAATGATCGCTCCAGACAGCGTATGACCCTTTCCGATGGCATGGAAATGTCCTCTTTGATGCTCTCTTCGGTACTTCTCGATTGAAATCATCCACCACATTGAATAACCGAACGCTCCGGCCATCTTCCAACTGGTCATGCATGAAATCCATTGACCATTCCTGATTGATGGATTCCGGTACTGCCTGCATTTCCGATTTCTTGCGTACCATACGCTTCTTCGGCTTGATTCGCAGATTCTCAGTTCCAATTCACGATGAATCCGGTAACGCGTTTGTGATTCCAGCCAAACCTTCTCATATTACGCAAGTACAGGTAACACAATCCTCTATTGCGGTTATTGTCAGTTCGCCAAATCCGTCATCCGGCTATCTTCTCGTTCCCAGCTTTTTTCCCGGATTCATACCGGTAGCTGATCCGGCTGACTCGAAACAGCTCACAGGCTAGCCTGATTGATATGCCTCTGCCAGCTACCGCGTGTTGAACCATATCCCGGCGGCGAGATGGTCTCCTTGAGTAATCTCCACTTTGAACCATTCTTCAACGTACATCTTCAGCCGTATGTTTTCTGCCTCAAGCTCTTTCATCCTGGCCACCATCGACATACCCATGCCGCCATATTTCTACCGCCATTTGTACCACCTTCCGGCTGTCCGTACAGTTCGATTTCTTCATGTAGAACCTCCCATAACGAGAAAATCCTGTTTCTGATCGTACCTATTGGGGTGGGGGATTATCCTTTATGAAACCGTAATAGGCGGAATAATCGCGATAATAACCGGCATCATTCTGAAAAAAGTCAGGAGCATTCAGTAAAAAACCGTTTTCAAATAAAAACGGTTTTATCTTTTCATTATGAATATGAATAGATCGGTTAATCAGGAAATGAAAAAAAGATAATCCCGAATAATGATTCCCGATCACTCAGGCCTTCGGTTTTTTAACCGAATACATATAATGCGTCACCATCCTGCCATTGACACTGCGGTAAGCCGTCCCCGTAATTTTCATGCCGTTTCTTCTGGCGACGGCCCGGGATGCCGCATTGTCCGAACGGATCACGGAATAAACCCTTTCCATTCCCAACACACCAAACGCATACTCCTTGCAGGCAATCACTGCCTCGGTTGCATACCCCTGATGCCAGAAAGCTTTCTCGAACATGTAACCGATTTCAGGAAGCGCTTCATTGCCCCAGAACTGCATGGAAATGCCTGCATGGCCGATCATATCACCAGTTTCTTTCAGGACGACCGCCCACATCCCGAAACCCTCCGTTTCATAGCACCGGATTTGTTTCTTCAGCCAGAACCCGATTTCCTTCTCCGTGAAAACGCGCTCATAGGCATAGGTTACCTCCTCATCCTGAAGCGCCCGGCAAAGCCCGGACAAATCGGCATCGACCAGCTCACGGATCTGCAGTCTTCCGGTTTCGGCAATGATGTTGGAAACGGTTCTTTCTGTCATGGGATAAAACGAAATGGCTTCTTTTCTGTCATATTAAAGGAATGAGACAAAAGGAGATAAAAAATGCGTCCATTTTTCATGTCCACATATTGAAAAACCGGATTTGTCTCCCAATCTTCAATAAAATCACGATAAACCGGTTGCGAAAACAAACCGGACTCTTTTTCAGGGAAAAAACATGAGCAAAATCTTCATCGTCAATGCAGCGAAAAGCTTCGGCCATTCACAAGGCAAACTCAATGACTATCTGACCGAAATCGCCAGAGAAACCCTGACAGCTTCCGGACACGACATCAGGACAACCCGCATCGACAACGGTTACAACCCGCAAGCCGAAGTCGAAAACATCCTCTGGGCCGATGCAGTCATCTACCAGTTTCCCGCATGGTGGATGGAAGCCCCCTGGATCATGAAAAAATACGTCGATGAAGTCTTTACGGCAGGCCATGGCAAACTCTACGAAAGCGACGGGCGTACCCGTAGCGATGCCAGAAAGAAATACGGTTCCGGCGGTTTGTTACAAGGTAAAAAATACATGTTTTCAGTGACATGGAACGCCCCGGCAGAAGCTTTCACCGAGCCGGGACAATTCTTTGAAGGCAAAGGCATCGATGGTGATCTTCTCCCGTTCCATAAAGCCAACCAGTTTCTGGGCATGTCGCCATTGCCGACGTTCATGTGCAACGACGTGATCAAGCAGCCTTCTATTGAAAATGACGTGACGCGCTACAAGGCTCACCTGCAAAAGACCTTTGCGAACTGACCGGCCTGACGGACATCATGCGGCTCTGGAGCCTGCATCCACAATATCTTGATGCCTGCGGACTGACGGCCTGCTGGCGCGAGGCACTGCTTGCCCGGCAGGTATTGCTGGGCAAAACCAAAGGCTATCGCCAGCATCCGCAACTGGAACGCTTCCGGCAAACAAGCCTTCCGGCCGCTGCCATCAACACCTATCTGACCGCTATCCTTGCCGAAGCCGACCGGCGTGGATACCGTTTCGACATTTCCAAAATCGATTCATCCGACGAAGCCGTTCATCTCATTCCGGTATCGAGCGGACAACTGGAATTCGAACGCCAGCATCTTTTGAGCAAGCTGAAGCAACGCGCACCGCAATTCTGTCCCCCTCTTGAAACCGTCAGCCTGCCCAAACCCCATCCATTATTCATCATACATGAAGGCGATATCGAACCGTGGGAAAAAGGTTCTCCTGAAAAAAACTGACCGGCAGATCATTGCCATTCTGCCATTCCTGCCCGGTTCGACATTTGTCAGACAAGCGAAAAACAAGGGAACTCATACATGGATTCCCACTCAAACCGATTATCAGAACCTGCATTGAGACCTTCATGACTGTCCGGACACAAAACTTCAACTTCCATAATATCGTGACAATCGGCCTCCCGATTGTCATCAGCCTTGCCGTCGGCACACTGGCCGGATACCTCCAGAGAAGTGCCATCACCAACTGGTATCCCCATTTGAACAAACCCGCACTGACACCACCCAATGAGGCATTTCCCATCGCATGGACCATCCTTTACATTTTAATGGGACTCTCCATTGGCCTGATCTACCTGACCGACAGCGACCAGAAACCTGCGCTTCGGAACCTGTTCATCTTTCAGCTGTTCTTCAACTTCATGTGGAGCATCGTCTTTTTCGTCCGTCAAAACATCTTCGGGGGCCTGATCTGTATCGTCATACTCGAATGGCTCCTGATCTGGTATGCCTTCAGGACATGGCCCATCCGGAAGCTGTCCTCCATCCTTTTCTGGCCGTACATCGCATGGGTCGGCTTCGCCATTTACCTCAACATATACATCTACCTGTACAACTAGCGAATCGCAGATATATGGAACAGGAAAACACAACTGAAAAAACAGATATAGACAAAACCGTCCCCGAAACGGCTCCGCCCGGGAAAAACTGTTTTTATATCATGGTATTGACTGTTATTGCCGGATTCGTGGCAGTCACCGCTTATATGGATGGCAACAGGCTTTACGCTTCCATCATGACCGGCAACACCATCGTGCGCCATATCACCAGCCGGATCCGTCGCCATCTCGTCCGCCCTATCGTGGAACGGGCATCATATCTGGCATTCCGCGACTTGCCTGCATTAATTGAACCCCGGTAAAACAGACTCCCCTGTTCGCCCGACCATAAAACTGTGCCATACTGGCAAAAATCGTCATTCCAGCCTGCCATACAGGCTTTTCTAGAGGAAAAAACCATGCAGCCCACGATTCCCGTCACACCGACCGATTCCATTATCGCCACCCGCAAATCCGTCCGGGCCTACAAAAAAGACCCTGTCGACCCCAGGCTGCTTGAACACATCCTCACCTTCGCTGCCCGCGCCCCGTCCGGCACCAACATGCAGCCCTGGAACGTCTATGTCCTGACCGGAGATGCCAAAAAACGTGTCACCGATACCGTCTGTCAGGCATTCGATACGGCAGAATCCGGAAAATACGAAAGTGAATACAAATATTACCCTGAACCGTTTTTCGAGCCCTACCTCTCACGCCGACGGAAACTGGGATGGGACATGTATAGCCTCCTCGGTATCGGCAAGGGAGAGAGGGAAAAGACCCGGCTCCAGCAACGCCGGAACTACGAATTTTTCGACGCTCCTGTCGGCCTGCTGTTCACGATACACCGCAAACTGCCATCCGGCTCCTTCATCGATTACGGAACCTTTCTGGAAAACATCATGCTCTCGGCGAAAAGCCACGGGCTGGATACCTGCCTTCAGGCAGGCTGGAGCGATTATCATGAAATCATCCGGAAAGTGACTCCAATAAAACCGGAAGAACTGCTTCTGGCAGGCATGGCAATGGGATACGCAGACAGGGAAGCCGTCATTTACGGGCTGAAAACCGAACGTGAACCGGTCTCGTCATTCACGACATTTCTGGATAAATAAGGAACCGGATTCCAAAAAACGTTCCGGCCGGACACTCATCTTTCCGGACCGTATGCGGAAAGGAATACCCTGACCGCATCGGCAACGCTTTTTTTCATTTCCTCATCGGTTGGCGGCTTCACCAGTTCGAAAAGACAACGCTCATACCAGCGTGCATTCAAAAGACTGCGCAAATGAATCGCCGCGACATGGATATCGATGCCGTTTCGAAGCTGTCCTTCATTCACGGCCTTTTCCAGAAAAACGGCAATATGTTCCGTCGTTTTCTTCGGGCCGTTCTCGTAATAGTACCGTCCGATATCCGGCCGGTAGGATTCCGCCAGCAAAGCCCGTCTGACAGCCAGCACATTGGGCGAGTAAATGAACGCAATAAATTTCTCGCCAAAGCGCTGCAAAACACTCTCGATATCCCCATCCGACCGCTCCAGTTCCAGAAAGGCCTCAGCCGCCTTCTGCCTCGTATTATCGGCAATGACCGGTTCCTGAAGGAAAGACGAAACCGCTTCATTCTTGTCCAGGGAAACACGACGGATAACTTCCAGAAAAATCGCTTCCTTGGAAGGAAAGTAATTGTAAAGCGTCATTTTCGAACCACCCAGCCGGGCCGCGATGGCATTCATGGAAGCATTATGAAAACCCAATTCACGAAAAACGGCCGTGGCCGCATCCAGAATCGCTTCCCGTTTCTCTTCCGTCCTCTTTTTCATCCGGTTTTCCCGAAAACAACAACCGTTACAAACGATACCGTGCGGTACAGTTTACATAAAATAGACCGCGTAGTACAGTTTTAAAAACTTGCGCCAAATTAAATTTATTTCTCACACCATTTCGCAAAACAGGTCTTTGCCTGAAATAGTCCGAAAAGGAAAAAAATGGAACCGGAAACATCGCAAACCATCGACAAGCCAGCCAGAAAACCTGACTCGCCCCGTATCCGGCGACTGAAAATATTCGCCGTCATCATTATCCTGTGCGGTATCGCCTACGGAGCCTACTGGTATTTTTACGCTTCCCATTTCGTCTCGACCGACAACGCCTATACGGCGACGGAAGTGGCGCAGGTAACTCCTGCCGTTTCGGGAATCGTCAGGGAAGTGAACGTCGTTGACACCCAGTCCGTCAAAAAAGGTGACATCCTTGTCGTGATCGACGATACCGATACACGGCTTGCACTGAACAAGGCTGAAGCCGATCTTGCACAGGCCCGGGCACAACTGGCTTCAGCCGAATCCGATTACAAACGGGCAACCGTTGACCTGAAACGCCGCAACGCCCTGATCGAGATAGGCGCCGTTTCAGGAGACGAACTGACGAAAACCGAAAACGCCCATACCTCCAGCCAGGCCGCCATACAGTCCGCCAAAGCGGCCATCGCACAGGCAATGGCACAAATCGACCAGTCCAGAGTGGATCTCGCCCGTACCGTCATCCGTGCTCCCGTCGATGGCACCATTGCCAAACGCACTGTCCAGACAGGACAAAGAGTCTCCGAAGGAGCGCAACTGCTCGTCGTTGTCCCGGTTGCAGATATGCACGTGGACGCCAACTTCAAGGAAGGCCAGCTGGAAAAAGTCCGTATCGGACAGAAAGCGGAACTCTATTCCGACCTTTATGGAAAATCGGTTATCTATCACGGTACCGTCGAAGGCTTTTCCGGAGGAACCGGTTCTGCATTTGCCCTGATCCCGGCGCAAAACGCCACAGGCAACTGGATCAAGGTCGTCCAGCGTCTGCCGACCCGGATAAAACTCGACCCGGAAGAACTGAAAGCCAACCCCCTTCAGGTCGGGTTATCCATGACCGTCACGATCGACACACGGGCAAAAGAAACAGGTAAATAATCATGGCAACCACCCCAATGCCGTCCATGTCGGCGCTGAACACGGGAAACGACAAACCCTTGACCGGCAACATGCTGTGGTTTGCCGCCATCCTGCTGTCATGTGCCAATTTCATCGCCGTGCTGGACATGACGATCGCCAATGTCTCCGTCTCCAGTATTGCGGGCAATCTGGGGGTCACGACAAGCCAGGGTACATGGGTCATCACCTCCTACGCCGTAGCCGAAGCCATCACCGTCCCTCTGACCGGGTGGCTGGCGGCCCGATTCGGGGCCGTCAAGGTATTCTGCATCGCCATGGCGTGCTTCGGCATTTGCTCCGCCATGTGCGGTTTCGCCAATTCACTGGCCTTTCTCGTTGTCGGCCGTGTTTTGCAGGGATTGTCCGGAGGCCCGATGATGCCCCTGACACAAACCCTGCTGCTGCGCATCTTCCCTCGTGAAAAAGCGATGGCCGCCAATGGCCTCTGGGCCATGACAACCCTGACGGCCCCAGTGATCGGCCCGATCCTCGGCGGCTATATCTGCGACAACTATCACTGGTCGTGGATCTTCTTCATCAACGTCCCTATCGCCCTTGTCTGCAGCTATCTGGCTTGGCAACTGTTGAAACGTTTCGAACGCGAACGGGTCCGTTCTCCTATCGACATTATCGGCCTCGTACTGATGGTCATCTGGATCGGCGCTTTCCAGATCATGCTCGATGAAGGCAAAGACCTTGACTGGTTCTCCTCAAATTACATCGTCGCGCTTGCCATCATCGCCGTTATCGGCTTCATCGCGTTCCTGATATGGGAACTCGGGGAAAAACATCCCATCGTCGATCTTTCCGTATTCCGGCACAAGGGTTATTCCGTCTGCGTCTTTACCATCAGCCTTGCCTTCGGCGGCTTTTTTGCCGCCAACGTCATCACCCCGCTCTGGCTGCAGAATTTCATGAATTACACCCCCACATGGTCGGGAGAAACAACCGCATGGAGTGGCGTCACCGCTTTTTTCGTCGCTCCGCTGGCAGCCTACTGGGCACGGAAAACCGACCCGAGAAGGCTCATCTTCGGCGGCCTGCTATGGCTTGGTTTGACGACATTTTCGCGATGTTTCCTGAATACGGACGTTTCATACTGGTGGATAGCGCTTCCCATCATCATGATGGGATTCGGCAGTCCTTTCTTCTTCGTACCGCTGATCGGTCTGGCACTATTGAACGTCGATGAAAACGAAACCGCTTCGGCAGCCGGACTGATGACCTTTTTACGCACCCTGTCAGGCGCATTCGCCACATCGCTCGTCAACACCTCATGGGAAGACCGGATCAATTACAATCATGCCGAACTGGCAGGACTGGTCGATCGTGGAGGAGAATATCTCCGGCAACTTACGGATGCGGGTTTCTCTGCCGAGACAGCCCGATCCATGATCAACAACGTCGTGACCACCCAGAGTGCCATGCTCGCCACGAACCAGGTCATGATGATCGTCAGCGTCTGCCTCATCCTGTCGGCATTCTCGATCTGGCTGGCGCCCCGATACGGCAAAAAAAACCAGACGGACAAATAAGGCCGCCCCAGTCGGACGCGATTATAGACAAGTTCTCAGCACATTCATGAAAAGGCAAAGGCCCTCTTCCGAAACCTTAACATAACGGAAACACATCCCGACAGAAACGGAAAAATACTTGCAACCCATTAAAAATAAAGGTAATTCCGCGATCTTATCTCCATATTGCGTTTCATGAAAGAATCACCATCGAATTGGAATACCCTGCTTTCAGAAGCCTTGCAAAATTGTTTACAGAGACATTGAATCAGGGAGCTGAAAATCAAAACCCTGAAGAAAATGGATTGCCTGCAAAGAAAACACGGGCATGGACATGTCCGGTACCCTGCAACAGAACAGAACTCTTTCACAACCTTTCCGATAAAGACAAAACCATCGATGAAACAGCCGGTTATCTCCCGGCATCAGACCTTTTACCCGGGGAAAAGGCCATATAGCGTGCCATATATGAAACCGGCATAGCGGACAACATCATCATGATTTACGGCCGGACGGACAGACAAATCCGTATCCTGCGCATCCTCTTTCCCGAAGCCTTGCTAAAATAAGAGCTTGACAACCGATTGCGTAAAACCATGTGTGGCCGTTTTGAAATCGATCCCGACAATACGCGACTGAAAACCCTGATCAGCGGCAGTGGATTGTCCCTGCAATACAAAACGGGAGAGATATTTCCCTCCGATGCGGCTCTCGTATTCATCGATGACGCCGGACAAACCACGCCTGCATCCATGATCTGGGGATTTCCGAAATGGGATGGCAAGGGCGTCATTTTCAATGCACGCGCTGAGACGGCAGACGAAAAACCGATGTTCAAAAACGCCCTGATGCGCCATCGGGTCGCCATCCCGACAAGCGGCTTTTACGAATGGCGTGCGGAAGGCGGCCGTACCAAAACAAAATACCTCTTTACCCATCCGGCAAAAGACATTCTCTGGCTTGCCGGGATCTTTTCCGGTTTTGGCAATGAAAACCGCTTTACGATATTAACCACATCAGCCAACGACAGCATGGCCCCTTACCACCACCGCATGCCTGTCCTGCTGGAAGAAGATGAAATCGAAGAATGGATCAATGGCAAGGACATCCGCCCCTTTCTGGACCGGACGCCCCACCCTTTAGCCGTCAGAAAAGCGGTTTAATCCCCATCCCAGCCGACTGCCTCCGATAACGGAAGAAAAAAAGCGATAATCAGAAACTGCTGTAAATGGCATTACGGACATCGACAGACACCACTTCATCCAGCGCGGTCGTCGTCATCGTCACCACAGACAGTTTTCTGGCCGGATCGGCAAACCATTTGCTGCCGTAAACACCGCCCCACGCCAGCGTTCCTGCCGTTTGCGGCGTCTCCGCCTCGACAGGATCGACAAGAACACCCCAGCCGAGGCTGAACCCGAAACCGGGCCGCGCCATCATATTTTTCAGCTGATTGGTCGACATTTCCTTCATCAGCCCTTCACTGGCGATAGACGTTTTCCCTGTCCGGATCACCTCGACCATCCGCATCAGGTCAGACGCCGTACCGACCAGCCCGACACCACCTGAAGGATATTCCTCTGCCAGAAAAGCACGTTCAGGCGAGAAATGGAAATAACGGTCATCGACGGAAGTCAGATACTGGTCATCTGCCATCCTGACCAGTTTTCCCTTGTCGAGGTAATAAGGCGCCGCCATCCTGTCCCGTTCACCTTTTCCCACCCAGAAAGCCGTGTTTTTCATATGCAGGGGTTTGATCACCAGTTCAGCGAGCGCAGCCGGAAAATCCATATCCTGAACCTTCGCCACAACGGCACCCAATACATCCGGCCCAAGCGAATACAGCCATGACGACCCCGGAGCGAAGCACAACGGGGCAGAAGCCAGACGCATCAGATTTTCTTCCAGTGTCAGTCCGGTAATATCCAGCCCATCCGACACACCTGCCTTTGCGTAAGGCCCATCCTCCTTTTGCGCCCACCGGTAATCCAGTCCTGACATGTGGCACAACAACTGACGTATCGTGATCGGCGGCACAGACCCGTCAGGCAGTTTTGGCGTGAAATAAGGCAACCACTTCGAGACCAGATCATCCATAGACAACTTGCCCTGCTCCACAAGCGCCGCCACCGCAAGACTGGTGAATGCCTTGGAAATCGAGGCCAGCCTGAAAAGCGTGTTATCCTGCATAGGCTGGTTTGCTTCCCTGTCGGCAAGCCCTGCGGCACGCTGATAGACAGGCTTGCCATCCACACAAACGCAAACAAGCACCCCTGTCGTCAACCCTTCGGCAATATTCCTGTCGATTGCGGCATCGACCGCCTTGCCCAATACATCCATCCGGATTCCATTACCCCCCATCACTCTCTCCTTTCATCAGGCCTGATAACTTAAATGATTATAAAGCCTGATCCACGCCTTATCGCAATAAACGGGGAAAACGTTTGCCCTGTCATCTCATGAAAACAAATCGTTTCCGGCATCGAAATGCCTTTTTTCTCACCGAAAAATCACGTTATACTAATAAAATTAACGTTTCGGATTCGGGGAGTGACAAAAAATGATTCACAGATTCAAGAAGGACACGGTATATAGCGGCGAATTGATCTTCGGCGGATGTGGTGGACTGGAACGCAACAAGATCACCATACTCAAAAGAACCAAAAACTGGCTCGTCTACCATGAACAATACGGCAAAATCGTACGCAAAAGAAGAAGTTACACAACCGGCTGGGGCGACTGCTTCACCACTCCTTACGATGAATTCCATGCCTATTCGGTCGAACCGTTCTAGAATACGGAAACAGTCCCGTTAAAAATGTCATCCTTTTTTCCGGCTTCGCTGATGAATGGATCGGCCTTTTGCGCAATATCCTTTGCATCGTATCGGATTCCATTCATTGTCATGCCATTACCGGAAAAAAACCATTGACCCCTACAGGCAAAAACGGCTCCGGTCATCAATACGAATCGAAAAAAGAAAAACCGGTAATCAAGCCGTTCATCCCACAAAAAAGGCGCATATTCAAATGCGCCTTTTTCGTTCAGATCCAGTACTTCGGATAATACCGGTTCTTGTTTGTCGAGAGATTATTCACCAGCACCGCTATCAGCAGCATGATCAGCGTTCCGATGAAAACGGGAGAAAACGCATACATCAGGCCCAGTTGATGAACCGAAGAACCACCGATCACGGCAATCAGTGCCGTCGCACCTCCCGGTGGATGCGTGGTATTGGTCACCAGCATTGCGGCAATCGCGCAGGAAACCGCCAGCGCGGATGCCAGAGGCAGGTTTTCAGGAAAAACATTATAGGCCATCACCCCGACAAGGGCCGAAATGACATGACCGCCCACCAGATTCCTCGGCTGCGACAGTTCACCCATCGGCAAACCGTAGATCAATACCGCTGACGCACCGAAAGAACCGATCAGAAACATATTGGCATTTTCCTGAATGCCGATAAAACTGTTCAGCCACCAGACCGCGTAAATGCCCGCAAAACCCCCCAGCCATGCCCAGAAAATCTCGGATAACGGCTTGCGGGTCAGGGTTCTGGGGCCCCCCTTCATTTTCAGAAAATAATTCTTCATTTTTCTTGCAGATAAAACAGACATTCCGTTTTCACCAATCATCCGGAAAGAACAGACATCCGGACTGTCAGGGTGGCGGAAACGGCCAAAACCGCCCCCTTCAAAACCCGATACTCTACCATAAAGCCGCTTCGTCCCGCATCCTGGAAAAACAGGAAGATATCTGACAGGTTCCTTATCTGTCGAAAAACCGGGCAAACGACGAAACAGGCTCCCGTTCCGTTTCCAGCCTGTAGATGGCCGCTTCCTTATCGGCATACCCGATCGCCATCCCGCCAATCACCATCTCTTCCGGCCTTATCGGCAGTTGCTGGCGAAGGACTTCGTGATAATCGCTCCAGCCGCCCTGTGGACAGGTATCCAGTCCATGGCTTCTTGCCGAAAGCATGATGTTGTCGATAAACATACCATATTCAAGGAGGCTGCCAGGCGGCAAATCCCTGTGCAAAGTAAAGATCAGGCCGACAGGTGCATCGAAATAGCGGTAATTCCGTCTTTGCTGGGAAATCGTCTTTTCTTTTTCACCCTTGCCGATCCCGAGAATCCCATACATGTCGATACCCATCTTGCGACGGCGCGCCAGATAAGGTTCGAAAAACGGCTCGGGATAGTACCGGTATTCGCTCCTGTACGTCCCCGGCTCTGCCGAATCGTAGGCATGACAGACCGCCTCCGTTACCCGCGTCAACGCATCCCCGGTCAGGACATACACATTCCAGGGCTGCATATTGGAACCGGACGGCGCACGCGAAGCCACTTCCAGAATATGGTTGACCAGTTCCGGATCGACCGGATCATTTCTGAAAGCCCGCACCGATTTCCTTCCCGTGATGACTGCATCGACGGAACTTGACCTCACATTCGACATCTTCCCTCCTCTTTTGCCATTCCTTCAAAATGGACTTCAACATCCGGGACTCATATCCAGTACTTCGGATAATGCCGGTTCTTGTTCTTGGAAAAATTATTCACGATCACTGCGATCGACAGCATGATCAGCGCACCGATCAAAACCGGTGAGAACGCATACATCAGGCCCAACCGGTGAACAGATGCTCCACCGATCACGGCAATCAGTGCCGTCGCGCCTCCCGGAGGATGTGTCGTATTGGTCGCCTGCATCGCGGCAATCGCTACCGAAACAGCCAGAGCGGAAGCCAGCGGCAGATTGTCCGGGAAAAAATTGTAGGCCATCACCCCGACAAAAGCGGAAATGACATGACCACCGATCAGGTTTCTGGGCTGGGACAATTCACCCATCGGCACCCCGTAAATCAACACAGCCGATGCACCGAAAGAACCGATCAGAAACATATTGGCATCTTCCTGGATACCGATGAAATGATTCAGCCACCAGACGGCATAAATCCCCAGAAAACTGCCGATCCATGCCCAGAAAATTTCCGACAGGGGTTTTTTCGTCAATGTCCTGGGGCCACCCTTCATTTTCCGGAAATAGCTTTTCATACCCACCCCTTCAATAAAACAGGCCGTCATTTTCCGGATGAAAGGCATCCGAACATGCTCCCTTTTCATCCGTTTCAGAACATTCGCACATCACGAAACCATCGACAAGCACCCGCTACGCGATACGGATCCTGTTTGAATGGCCTGCCGCCCAAAACCCTGTCTCCATTACACCCCTGTCCGAACACCCCTGTATCGCGCCCAAAACTGTCGAAAACATTCAGACCATCCAGAGACAAAAAGGCATCACCTCCTGCAATCGGACAGCCCGTCGTCATCCATTGTGCCATCGCACCTGAAAACGCATCCTCCTGAACAGGCCGCTTCCAGTTTTGTCAAACAAAAGATATCAGGGAAAAACGACAATAAAAACCCCCTTGGAAGGGAGTCCTTTAATCCGGATCAAGAAATATCCAGCGAAACCGGCCATAAAACCCTGTCAGGCATCAGCCCCTTCCAGCCGTAACCGCCACGACTCGATTTCGCCCTTTTCAATCCGGCGCAACAGCGTCTTCTGCCAGCGATCCGACAAACCCTTCGTTTCCGACAACAACCGCCAGTCTTCCGGATTGGATGAAGGAGGTACGTCATGGCTCACCAATGCAAACAGCAGCCTGTAAAATGGCTGCTGTTTCTTTATTTTCCAAGGCTTTCAGCGAGTTCGGGTATTCAATTTTCAAAAATCGCATTTTGGGATGTTTTTCCGAACTCGTTTACTAATGTTTTTTTCTTTTTCAATTAGTTAAGTCTGTTGGAATCTCGTTAGGTCTTTGGGATTATCTTTTATCAAAAATCAAATATAAAAAGCCTATAATTTTTTGATAAAACAGATAATTCTATTTGCTTCCGTAAAATTCATTGCTTTATGAAATTGAAAACTGTTTTTATTATTTATTTCGCAATCACTGGCAAATTCACGGCAACCGTTATCTTTTGCCCAAAGCTCACATTCTGCTAGCAGTTCTTTAGCATAACCTTTGTTGCGATATTCAGGCTTAACAAAAATTCCCTCTAAGTAACCCACCGGAGACGTTTCACCTCCTTCTACATAGTCATATCGTAATTGGCTTTGTGCAAAACCTGCCGGAATATCATTTTCATATTTTATAAAGAACTGAGCCTTTTTTGAGGACATAATTTTTGAAAACTCTTCAATCAATTCATTGACTGTATGATTATTCCATATCAAACTAGCTAAGCTTGCCAGAAGATTTATATCTTTCATTTCTGCTTTTTGTATCATACAAAATATCCAAGTTTATAAATTTACTTATTACAAAGTTTATACAATATCTGTTGCAAATTATTTAACAATACTAGTAAATATAGCTCGTAAACCGTGAGTTAAGCATCCCGAACATCACCACCATCATCTGGTGAACACTGACATTGCTGACCCGTTCGGCAAAAATGAACGATTTCCCGGCACTCACCGTACCGGGCTGGAGCACCCGGTAAGGCCAGCCACATCGGGCATTTTCCTGCATTGCCAGTGCCAGCCCCGGACATTGGGTACGTGCGCTCAACTTGTAACAGGGAGAACGGGGCTGACTGACCTGTATCACTGCATCGCCCTATTTGAAAATATCGCCGATATGGACATTTTTTTCATGCCATCTCAAATCGGAAAGATTTTCGCCGAACAGTGCCGGCCTGAACATAGCCTTTTTTTGCGAAAACCGTGACTGCCACCATGCATAGTGGATGGAAGGGTACTGCAACAGTGCCCGCTCACTGCCGCCATGTATTTTCGGCAAAGCCTGCTCATCCCCGGCAAGGCCCGTCTCGCCCAGCCACAACTCACCGAACACCTCGTTCTTGAATATAGCGGAAGCAAATCCCCAGTCCGCCTGCTGAACCTTACCTGTAAACACTCTCATCATCGCTATCCATCATCACGAAAGACTTCGTTATTTTTTCAGTCCCCTCTTTTTCCCGTCAATCCCTGAAACCGGAAAATTCGCCAAAGCGAAAAACAGGATCACTGATCCGGATCCCAGACCTTCATACCGGACACATATTTCCGGCGAATGCATCTCTGGTCGGCCAGATAAACGAGCCTTTCAAGGCGCTCCGGCTCATCCAGACTGGCGGATGTCTGCCAGAAAGAATCGTCGAGCACGAGCGCATCGAACTCGTAACCTGCCTCAAAACTGCCAACCCGACCGAAAAACGCGCCGCCCCCTTTCGTCGCCAGATAAAAAGCTTCCGGCAAGGAAAGCGGTTTCCTGTCCTCATCCAGCAAACGCCAGAAGAGCTTGGACATCTGGATTGCGTCACTGACTGCCCGAAACCCCGAAAGCGAAAAACCGCCGGAAATATCACTACCCAGTCCCATTCTCAGCCCACCATCCAGATACGCCCGTGCAGGCGCAATACCGGAAGCCAGATTGACATTCGACTGTGGGCAATGGGCAATGAAAACGCCCCGATCCTTCATCAGGGCAACCTCATCCGGACAGGAATAAACGCAATGCGCCATGACAGCGGGACCGTTACTGCCGAAAATGCCGAAACGGTCATACACCTCCCCGTAGAACCGGCTTTCCGGAAACAGCGACTGTACCCATTCTCCTTCTGCCCTGTTTTCAGACAAATGCGATTGCAACGGCAGGGAATATTTCTGCTGGAGTTTCGCCAGCCCCGCCATCAGTTCAGGGCTGCAAACCGGGGCAAAACGCGGCGTCAGGATCGGAAATACCCGGCTGAACCTTTCCCTGCATATCTTTATCCACCGCTCCGTTTCTTCAAGAGATGAAACAGTGGATTCGCCGTAATAGTCCGGACAGTTGACATCCATATTGACCTTGCCGACCGCAGCGACAATCCCCGTTTCTTCCAGCAGCCGCATCAGTAAAAGAGTCGCGTCGGTGTGGATCGTCGCAAAAATGCAGGCACGTGAAATGGACGACTTTTGCAGATCGGCTGCAAACAGCCGGTAAGCTTCTTCCGCATAAACCAGGTCAGCATAACGTGCCTCTTCAGGGAAAGTCGTCGTTCCCAGCCATTCCAGCAATTCCATATCCATGCCGAGACCACGCATGGCATACTGGGGCGCATGCATGTGAAGATCGACAAACCCGGGAATAATGAGAGAATTGCCGCAATCCTCTATCGGGATACCTCGAAAGCGCTCAGGCAAAACGGAAAACGTCCCGGCAACCTTCCCATCCATACAGACAAGATAATGGTCTTTAAGGGAAACAAGTCTATCGGGTGACGGCGTATAGGCCAGATTGCCTTTCAGGGCAAAAGCGTTTCCTCGCTTCATCATTTCCGCTCCGGTTGCCAATAAGGCCCTATTATAAACAGGTGACTCCCGAAACAGTCGCCAGCGCTCCAAAATCAGTCCATCTTGAGCATCATCGCATTGACCGCCACAACCACCGTACTGACCGACATCAGTATCGCCCCGACCGCCGGGGAAAGCATGATGCCCCAGGGTGCCAGAATCCCGGCGGCAAGAGGAATCGCGACAATATTGTATCCGGCACCCCACCACAAATTCTGCACCATCTTTCGGGTCGTTCTTTTTGCCAGATTCAAAAAATTAACGATATCGCCGGGATCGCTTTTGACCAGAATCACTTCAGCCGAATCGATCGCCACATCCGTCCCCGCCCCGATAGCGACACCGATATCCGCTTTCGCCAGCGCAGGTGCATCGTTCACGCCATCCCCGACCATCATCACCGCACGGCCCTCTTTCCGGAACCCCTCGATAATCCGTTCCTTCGCCTGCGGCAGAAGCCGGGCATAAAATTCGGTAATACCGAGTTCACCGGCCACCACTTTCGCAAAACCTTCATTGTCACCAGTCAGCATCACCGGCTCGATTCCCATCGCTTTCAAGGCATCCACTGTTTTCCTCGCACCCGGCCTGATTCGGTCACCCTGCGCGACAAGCCCGACAATCCGGTCACCATCCAGCAGGTAACTGAGCGAATTGCCTTGTGCCGACAAATCGGCAAACCGGCTTTCACTATAAGCCAGATGCAGCTGGTCAAGATAGGCTGCAGAGACGATCATCATCTCCTGTCCGTTCACCATCCCCCCAAGGCCGGTTCCTTCAATCACATGGACGTTCTCCGCCTTTGGAAAATCCAGCCCCCTCTTCCTCGCCTCCCCCAGAATACCGACAGCCAGCGGGTGGTTTGATGCAGACTCCAGCGCCGCCATCATCCCCAACACCCTGTTTTCATCCCAGCCATCCACCAGCGGAATGACCGTAGAGACGGTAAAATTGCCTTCCGTCAACGTACCGGTCTTGTCCATTGTCACGATACGAATCTTTTTTGCCTCTTCCACGGCATGACGGTTTTTGATCAAAAGCCCATGACTGGCGCCGATAGACGTCGAACGCGCCACGACCAGCGGAATCGCCAGACCCAGGGCATGAGGACACGCGATGATCAACACCGTCACCAGTCTTTCCAGTGCCACATTCAGGTTTCCGGTCAAGACAAACCAGACGACAAAAGCAAGCAACCCGATACCCAGCGCAACATAAAAAAGCGCCCTTGCCACCTTGTCCGACAGATTTTCCGCTTTCGACTTTTCCTTTTGTGCCTCTGCCACCAGCTTCACCATCTGCGCCAGATAACCGGTTTCCCCCGTACCGGTCACCTCTACCTGAATCGTTCCGTCCCCGTTAATCGAACCGCCAATGACCCTGTCTCCGACCTTCACCACCATAGCTCTGGCTTCGCCCGTCACCATCGATTCATTCACCGTCGAATCACCGGAAACGATTTTTCCGTCAGCGGGAATCTTTTCCCCCGCCTTTACCATCAGCCTATCGCCGACCTTGACCGTACTGATCGCCACATCCACCACCTTGCCGTTATCCGACACCAGATGGGCCGAGGAAGGCAAGAGCTGTACCATCTTTTTCAGGGCATCCCCGGCATCGCCGACCGCCCTCATCTCGATCCAGTGACCCAAAAGCATAATCACGATCAGACTGGCCAATTCCCAGAAAAAATCCATCCGTTCCACTTTGGAGTGGACATACTGATTTGCGACAAAAGCATAAAGACTGTAAAAATAGGCAACCGAAATCCCCATGAAAACCAGCGTCATCATGGCGGGACGCCTGTTTTTCAGTTCATCGACAGCCCCGTAAAAAAACGGCTTTCCGCCATAGAAAAACAGAAACGTCGCCAGCGCAAGGACAACCCAGTCCGAGCCTTCAAACGTGAACCGGAAAGGCAGTTCCCAACCCATCATGGGCGAAAGCAGGAAAATCGGAACGGCAACAATCAGGCTGACCAGAAATTTCTGTTTCAGGTTGCCCATATGATTCATGTGATCCATATGACCCATCCGTGTCATATCCACATGCTCGTCCATATCCATGGAATCGTCATGTCTCATTTCCCTTCTGCCCGGATCTTTTGACGTTCCTTGCAGCTTTCCGGCAGGAGATTTTTCCATTTCCGCCCCATCGTGCTTCATTCCATCATGATCGCCCATATCCATACGAATTCTCCCAAATCCTTCAAACCATCTTGAACAACAGGACAAAGAACACAAAAATCAAATGAATACTTGCATCACTGGCTCTTCCGCAAGTTGACAAGAAACAAAGGAACAAAAAGCATCCCTGGCCGGACAGGGCAAACTGCCTGATTCATCCCCTGTATCAATAAAAACCGGAGAACCGGTCAACGGCACGCCAATTGATGTGTCAAAAAAATAATATTGAATATCCCCTGCAAAACAGGAAAAAGCGTTGTATGCTTTCGAAAGAAAAAATACGGTCAAAACAAACCATATCCGTCCATTCAAAGAAAGCGGTTCTTACATGAAACTATTCGACATTGTCGGGCCTGTCATGATCGGCCCATCGAGTTCGCATACCGCCGGCGCCGTAAAAATCGGACTGGTATCCCGAAAACTGCTCGGTGAAAAACCTGTCAGGGCCGAAATCCTGTTGCATGGTTCCTTTGCCATGACCGGTTCGGGCCACGGGACCGACCGTGCCATCGTCGCCGGAATCATGGGAATACGGCCGGACGACGAACGCATACCGAACAGTTTCGATATCGCCCATGAAGGCGGCCTGAGTTTTTCGATCGACATTACCCACATCCCGAACGCACACCCGAATTCGACCATGATCAAACTGACTGGCGAATACGGCAGAAAACTGGAACTCGTCGCCTCATCCCTGGGCGGTGGACGCATCATCGTCTCCCGCATCGATGGCATCACCTCCCACTTTTCCGGTGATGAAAACACCCTGATCGTCCACGCACAACACGACAGGCCCGGCCATGTCGCCCGCGTGACCACCGAACTGGCGAACCACGAGATCAATATCGCCACCATGCAATTGCACCGCCACATGAAAGGCGGACAAGCCGTCATGGTCATCGAATGCGACTCGATCATTCCTGCCGAACTGGTCGACAAACTCAAGCAAATGGAAGGCATCATTAAAGTGACCTTCCTGAACCACGAAAATTAAGGGGTTGATATGGCATTTCACTCCATCCAGCAAATGCTCGAACAAGCCGAGGCAAAAAAACTGCCGCTCTGGGAAACCATCCTCGAAGACGACATGGCCTCCCAGAAC
>JAEXJM010000029.1 GCA_023449275.1 Pseudomonadota bacterium
GGCTAAGGCTGGTAGAGAAAAAATCAAGCTGGAATCGACGGCGGGTACGGGTCATTTTTATACGACTACGAAGAATAAACGTACAACGCCTGACAAGATCGAGATTGTCAAGTTCGATCCCAAGGCAAGAAAGCATGTTCCTTACAAGGAAACGAAGATCAAGTAATCTTGAACTCGTCTCTTGTTCCTGCATAAAGCCGACATTCCAATGTCGGCTTTTTTATTGGTAATCCTGAACAAGAAAAATTCTGTCTTTTTCCTCATGCGTGACATACACGGCACCGATCAGGAAATACAGGTGCTCCCGGACATCAACAGGCCAATTTGCCGTCACTTCCCTGAATCGACCGGCATTCTCCGAAAACAGGTCGCGGGCGGCTTTCTCAAATCCCGGATAATTCCCTGCCATGAACCGATACACCACCTCCTGTGCCTGACAGGGCCGGCCAGTTTCTCTTGTACTACGCAAATCCATTTCCACAGGCTCACTCGTTCTTGCATCGAAAATCAGGACTGGCTCATTGACATCCAACTCCATAAAACGTTTGACTTCCGAAACGACCGCCCGTGTGTACCGGATGAGATGCGCCTGTTTTCTGAAAAAGCGATCCAGTGTTGAAAAGATGAAAAACTCATGACCTTGCTTTCATATTGAAAAATGAAAGCGCTCTTTTACCCGAATACGACCATTGAACAAAAGACAAAGCCATCAACCACCTGTGACAGGCGGGAAAAATGCCACTTCACATCCTTCGGTCACTTTTGTATGTGGATTTGCCATCTGCAACTGACAAGCCACTTTAAGGTGGCCTGCAGACAAGACTTCAGCCCAGACATTCCCTCTTTCGATCAGAAACAGACGGACATCCTCGACTGTTGCAAGGTTGTCGGGAAGCATGACCCATTCATCCGAGACGCCGAGCTTTTCCCTGACGCTGGCAAAATAACGTATTCTAATTTTCATCAGTTCAATAATTCACTGAAAGGAATGAAGCGGACAAAATCACCCTTTTGGATTGCGTGTCCGGGAGGATTATCGATCAGGCCATCTCCCCAGACCGTTGAAGACAGTACACCTGATCCCTGATTGCCGAAAAGATCAAGACCGCCTTCTTCGTTCAGCCTGCCCCTTAAAAATTCGTTACGCTCATCAGGAGTATCCAGCGAAAAATCCGCACGCAGCGAATAAGACTTGGGAAATACCTCTTCGATTCCCTGCATCCTCAGCAGAAACGGTCGAACGAACAGCAGGAAGGTGACAAAACTGGAAACAGGATTGCCAGGCAATCCGATAATGGATGTTGGTTCGGAATTCGTCAAACCGGAATGTTCATCAATTTCGCCGAATACAAGCGGTTTTCCCGGTTTGACGGCGACGCGCCAGAAATGCAGACGGCCTTCCAGTTCAATAGCCGGTTTGATGTGGTCTTCTTCCCCGACCGACACTCCGCCCGTCGTCAGAATCAGATCATGACCGGTTGTTGCAGCTTCAGCAAGAGCGGCCTGTGTCGCTTTCAGATTGTCAGGAATAATGCCGTAATCCGTAACGACACAACCCAGATTTTCAAGCAGGCCCCGCAAGGTATAACGGTTGGAATTGTAAATTTTCCCCGGCTTCAGCATTTCGCCCTGCATCACAAGCTCATTACCCGTGGACATCAGGGCTACCCTGACAGGTCGTCGCACCGGCAAATCCACCAGACCGACCGAAGCGGCAATGCCCAGATGTTGCGCCTGCAAACGTGTACCTTTTTTCAGGACGAGATCGCCTTTATTGATATCTTCTCCGCAATATCGGACAGACTCCCCCTTTTTTTCAGGCAGGCAGGAAAACTTCAGTTTTTCGCCTTCCGGCAGGCACCATTCCTGTCTGACCACAGTATCGGCACCCTCAGGAAGAGGTGCGCCAGTAAAGATGCGGGCTGCTTCGCCCCTTTGCAATGGAAGGCCCATGCTGCCGGCTGGAACCCTTTGCCGGACACTCAGAACCGTATTCTCTCCTCTGATATCGTCAAAACAGATGGCATATCCATCCATAGCCGCATTGTCGGCATTCGGTACATCGATCATGGAATATTGAGGTTGCGCCAGAACGCGACCATTCGCCTTTGAAATGGCGACAACGTCCCATGCATCGACTTGTCTTGCCCTAGACAGCAAGCTTTCCAGCGCCTGGTTAACTGTCAGCATGAATCAAATTCGTCCCCATGTTTTACCAGCCCGAATGAAACCGATCTGCATTTTGACAAAAACATCACAGTTCCGTTCGTGCAGCGATAAATTCCTTGACTTTTTCCGCATCGGCAGACATGACAGTGAAACGCTGCGGCAGGCCTTCGATATCTTCAAACCCTGTCGGCCGGTCGGCATTTCTTCCGAGTGCCTCGAAAATCGTTTCATTGAACTTCGCTGCCTGTGCCGTTTCCAGCACGATCATCGGAATACCTTTTCGCTGGTGTTCACGTGCCACTTTCAGGCCGTCTGCCGTGTGGGTATCGATCATGACGCCATATTCCTTTTGTGCAGAACGGATCGTTTCAAGGCGATCGGCATGAATGGATTTGCCGGATTCGAAACCGAAATCACTGACTTTGGCAAACTCGTCGCCATCACTGCCCGGTTTGCCGGAAAGGTCGAAAAAGCCTTTGGTTTCGATCTGCCTGAAAAGCCTGTTGACGCGCTCACTGTCGCCGCCCAGCAAATCGTAAATGAAACGTTCGAAATTCGAGGCTTTGGAAATATCCATCGACGGGCTGCTGGTATGCCATGTTTCAGCCGATTTGCGAACACGGTAAACACCCGTTCGGAAGAACTCGTCCAGAACGTCGTTTTCGTTTGTTGCCACGACCAGCCTGTCAACCGGCAATCCCATCATGCGGGCGATATGTCCGGCACAGACATTGCCGAAATTGCCCGATGGTACGGTAAAGGATACCTTCTGGTCGCTGTTTTCCGTTGCCAGCAGATATGCCCTGAAGTAATAAACCACCTGAGCGACAACCCGGGCCCAATTGATCGAATTGACTGTCCCGATTTTCTGGCGTGCCTTGTACTCCAGATCGTTGGAAACCGCTTTTACAATATCCTGGCAATCGTCGAATACGCCCTCAATAGCGATATTGAAAATGTTCGGATCCTGCAAACTGAACATCTGTGCTGTCTGGAACGCACTCATTTTCTGGTAAGGCGAGAGCATGAAAACCCGAATGCCCTTCTTGCCTTTCATGGCATATTCGGCCGCACTGCCCGTATCGCCGGAAGTCGCACCAAGAATATTCAGTTCGGCATTTTGACGGGTCAGTTCATATTCGAACAGATTGCCGAGCATTTGCATCGCCATATCCTTGAATGCCAGCGTCGGGCCATTCGACAAGCCCAAAAGCATCAGTTTTCTGCCATCCTTTTCTTCCAGCAGGCGCAAAGGCGTAATGGCATCCCGTGCATCATCGGCACGAACATTTTTATAGACTTCAGGCGTGTACGTCTTTTCGACCAGCGTTTTCAGGTCCGCTACAGGGATGTCATCCGCAAATTTTTTCAGTATCTCGAAAGCGAGGCCTGCATAGGAGAGAGAACGCCATGAATCCAGCTCGTCTTTCGTGACGGAAGGGTACTTTTCCGGCATGTACAGGCCACCGTCCGGTGCCAACCCTTCGAGCAGGATTTGGGAAAAAGAACGCTTTGCCCCATTTTTATCTTGGGCACGAGTCGAAACGTATTGCATACGAACCATTTACAAAATTCAGCAGTTGGACAGGACCGACACATTGAATCCACGGTTTTCAAACAACAAATCATGAACGATCGGCCAAACGAGACTTGGTATTGTAACCAAATTCCGTTGCGATAGACATCAGGGCATACAAAACACTTGCCACTTGAAAAATAGAGTCAACATGAAAATGGAAAAAGTTATATGCTATTCTTTGTAGTTTTACAGGATTCCAACCCATTTCGGAACGAATATCATGTCTCCCAAAGTCGCCATTGCCCAAATCAACAGTACGGTCGGGGATTTATCCGGCAACCGTGAACGTATTGCAGAATTCGCCCGCAGAGCAGCCGCATCAGGAGCCGATATCGTCGTCACGCCCGAACTGTCGCTGACAGGTTACCCTCCGGAAGACCTGCTTTTGCAGCACAGCTTTCATTCTTCCACCCGTCTGGAACTGGACAGGCTGAAAAACGAACTGGCCGATCTGGACAACGTCCATGTGCTGGTCGGCCACCACACTATCAAAGACGGCCTGTGTTACAACACCTGTTCCGTACTGGTCAACGGGGAAATCATCGGCACCTATTTCAAGCAGGAATTGCCGAATTACACGGTTTTCGATGAAAAGCGGTACTTCACGGCCGGTACGGAACCGGTAATCATTAATGTCAAGGATGTACGCTTCGGCATCGCTATCTGTGAAGACGTATGGTTTCCCGGCCCGCCGGCACGCGCCCGTGCAGCCGGAGCCGATGTGATGCTGATCATGAACAGTTCGCCATACCACATGGGCAAAATGCACCAGCGGCCTGTTATCGTGCGTGAAAATGTCGTCGGTCAGGGAATGTCTGCCATTTACGTCAATCTGGTCGGCGGACAGGATGAACTTGTTTTTGACGGCTGTTCCTTTGCCATGAATGCCGACGGGCGCGTCTGTGTCCAGCTCAGGCAATGTGAGGAAGACCTTGAAATCGTCTCCTTCGACAACCGCCAGCCCGTCAATGGCCGGATGGAAACACATCCGAC
Organism: Pseudomonadota bacterium; assembly: GCA_023449275.1. Taxonomy (GTDB): domain Bacteria; phylum Pseudomonadota; class Gammaproteobacteria; order Burkholderiales; family Burkholderiaceae_D; genus Oxalobacter. The sequence continues at coordinate 4,742 of JAEXJM010000029.1, forward strand.
CGTGGAAAGTGAAGTTTATCGCGCCCTTGTACTCGGTGTACGTGACTATGTTTTGAAGAATGGTTTTCCCGGTGTCATTATCGGCCTGTCCGGAGGCGTCGATTCCGCACTGGTACTGGCGATTGCCGTTGACGCACTGGGACCCGAAAAAGTCAGGGCCATCATGATGCCATCACCTTACACAAGCGACATTTCCCGCATAGATGCCGCGGAAATGGCGGCTCGCCTGAAAGTCGCCTACGATGAAATCCCTATCAGCGATTGTTTTTCATCCTTTTTGACGACGCTGGCACCGCAATTTGCCGGTCTGCCGGAAGATTCCACCGAAGAAAACCTTCAGGCCCGTATCCGTGGCACACTATTGATGGCGCTTTCCAACAAATTCGGTTCCATCGTCCTGACGACAGGAAACAAAAGTGAAATGGCCGTCGGCTATTGCACTCTGTATGGCGACATGGCCGGAGGATTCGCTGTTATCAAGGACATATACAAAACTCTCGTCTACCGGTTGTGCCACTACAGAAACTCGATTTCCGACGTCATCCCCGAGAGGATGCTGACACGCGCCCCGACAGCCGAGCTGAAACCGAACCAGTTCGATCAGGATACGCTGCCGCCGTATGAAGTGCTGGACACCATTGTCCGGATGTTCATGGAAGAAAACAGAAGCGTCAGTGAAATCGTCGCCAACGGCTATCACACCGCACTGGTCGAGCGCATCGTCCGCCTGATGAGGATCAACGAATACAAACGGCGACAGGCTCCGATCGGTATCCGGATCACCCCGAGAGGTTTCGGCCGTGACTGGAGATGTCCGATCACGTCAAAATATCGCGATTGAAAAAAATGTTTTAAAATGATCCCGCTTCCGTTTTTCCGGAAGCGGTTTCTTCTTTTACAGTCCACCGGAGCTCGCATGAAAAAAATTACCGCCATCATCAAACCGTTCAAACTCGACGAAGTACGCGAAGCTCTGTCAGACGCCAATATCAACGGCCTGACCGTAACGGAAGTGAAGGGATTCGGACGCCAGAAAGGTCATACCGAGCTCTATCGCGGAGCGGAATACGTGGTCGATTTCCTGCCAAAAGTGAAAATCGAAGTCGTCGTTGACGACAGCATGCTCGATCTTGCCATCGAAGCCATCCTGAAATCGGCCCGTACCGGAAAAATCGGCGACGGCAAGATTTTCGTACAGGATATCGAACAGGTCATCCGTATCCGTACAGGTGAAACGGGAATGGAAGCGATCTGATTGCCGGATTCTACTCACATGAATAAAAAAGGGAGACAAACCGTCTCCCTTTGTTTTTTGTCCTGTTCGTTCAACTCAGGTTCTTTTTGAAAACATAGGTGTCGAGGCACCCGATATCCACCGAGGCCCTGTTTTCAAAACGCTCCAGAATCTGGAAACCGTTCTGCCCGTAATAAGAATGATGGCAGGTGACATCGGCCCAAAGAAAAATGTTTTCGATATTGTTCTTTCGGCAAAGCGTTTCAAAACTCGCCAACAGTTTCCTTCCCGTTCCGCCACCCTTGCTCATGAACAGGCCCATCATGATATCCCGGTCTTTCATGTATTTTTTGACGGCAGCACCGTTCCGGGAAAGATAGTCCCGGTATTCGAAAGCGACTTCCTTTTCTTCCGGTGCAAACCTGGAAAGCGACTCGTCAAACCAGCTCTGGCAACCAGCCGGATCGTTTTTGAAACCAGCCAGCAAAAAGGCATTCAGAGACTGGTCTACCAGACTGAACGAATACTGCCGGTTCGTATCGTAATAACGGACCATGTATTCATGGATGAAACGGTTAAGGTCTTTCCCTACCCCTTCAAGCTCATACGACCATGTGTCGTATGCCATTTGTCCGGCAGCGGCGATATCCTTTTCCTGAAAATTTCTGATCTGCATAAAACGGCATTGCCTGCATGATGGCACACAGGCAATGGAATTTGAAAAACTATTGTTTCGACGGAATGGTTTTTATAGCCTCTTCAGCCTCTTTTCTGGCTTCAGCCTGCTGAACGGGTGTCAGGGTGGCAAATACCGTTTTCGCCCCCGACTCGGCCATCTTGTAATTCGGGGCGGATACCCTGTACCAGATATAGGCCCTGACCGGATCGGCCCTCATACCCAACCCCAGCTCATACATTCTTCCAAGCATATACTGGGCACGGACGTGGCCTTTTTCAGCCGCTCTTTTCATCCACATGCCACAGATCTGGTCGTCCTGGTCGACGTTCTTGCCGCCACAATAGACTTCTGCCAGCTCGACCATCGCTTCCACATCCCCCCTTTCTGCCTTGGATGTCAACTGGGCTGTCATTTCCTGTCCGGTCGTACACCCTGACAAAACACCGACAGAAACCAGAACCAGACCGACAGGAACCGCTTTTTTCAGAAAAGAAAACATGAAAGACCCTCTTAATTCATTATTTAACCAGGTAAACCACTATCGAAAAACCGGCATGACCGGCACAAAAGGAAAGTATATCGATTCAAGGCCATTCGCACCAGCAAAAATCAGGTGCCTTTCAACAGTACGACAACCGCCCCGGAACCACCATCGGCGGGTTTGGCCTGACAGAAGGCAATGACGTCAGCACGCTGAACGAGCCACTTGTGCACGAGTTTTTTCAGCACCGGTTCCTGATTGACCGAACCAAGCCCTTTTCCGTGAATGATACGGACACAGCGAATGCCACGGATAGAAGAACGGCGCAGAAAATCCACCAGCATTTCCCGCGCTTCATCCCTGCGCAACCCGTGCAGATCGAGCTGGTCACCGATCACCCAGTGTCCACGGCGCAACTTGCGGACGACATCCGGCCCGATTCCGTTTCGGGCATAGCTCAAGGCCTCGTCCGTTTCCAGCAGGCTTTCAATGCTGAACTCGTCCGAAAGGGATTCTTTCAACGCTTCTTTCTCGTCGGCGATTCGCTGGTGCGGAACCGGTTTGGGTGCCGGAAAGACCGGATCGATCCGGTCTTTGTTGTCGATAGGGATGACATCGCCGATCATTTTCAGAAAAAGATCCCGGTCGGAAATGGACTGTCTTTCAGCCCTTTTCCGTTCCTCTTCCATTTTCTTCCGTTCTTCATTGACCTTTTTGACGACTTTTTTCAGCGCCTTCAGATCCGTGATTTTTTTCGATGACGCCATTTGCCGCCACCATCAGGACAATTCTTCTTCTAGATAGCGCTGTGCATCGAGGGCAGCCATACAGCCGGAGCCAGCACTGGTAACGGCCTGACGGTACATGTAATCCTGAACGTCACCTGCGGCAAAAACGCCCGGAATATTGGTCGCGGTCGCCATACCATCCTGTCCCATACGGGTTTTGATATACCCGTTCACCAACTCGAGCTGGCCTTCGAAAATGGATGTATTCGGTTTATGGCCGATGGCGATAAAAACACCGTTAACGGCAAATTCCTTCAGTGAACCGTCTTTGACCGACTTGACCCGAAGACCGGTCACACCTGAATCATTGCCCAACACTTCATCGACCGTCGTGTCGTACATGATCGTGATCTTGCCTTCTTTCACCCGTTCCATCAGGCGCGTCACCAGAATCGGTTCGGCCTTGAAAGAATCACGGCGATGGATCAGGGTTACTTTTGAAGCGATATTCGACAGATAAATCGCTTCATCGACCGCCGTATTGCCGCCACCGACCACGGCGACTTCCTGATTGCGGTAGAAAAAACCGTCACAGGTAGCGCAACCTGAAACGCCCTTCCCGATAAAGGCCTGTTCAGACGGCAAACCGAGATACTGTGCGGAGGCACCTGTCGCGATAATCAGTGCATTACAGGTATATTCCCCCATATCCCCGATCAGGCGGATCGGTTTCGTGGTCAATTCCGCCGTATGGATATGATCGAAAACAATACGGGTATCGAAACGTTCTGCATGTTCCAGCATACGCTGCATCAGTTCGGGACCGGCAACACCTGTCGGATCACCCGGCCAGTTTTCCACATCGGACGCCGTCATCAGCTGACCACCCTGGGCAAGCCCGGTCACCAGAAGGGGTTTCAGATTGGCCCGCGCAGTGTAAACGGCGGCAGTATAACCGGCAGGGCCGGAACCGAGAATCAGAACATCGGCATGCAAAGGAGAAGTCGTCATAATAAAACCGTTGAAAATGAATGAATATTCGGAAAAAATGCAGTGGATGAATCGAAAATATCATAAAACGTTCTGCAATTTCCGATCCGCCCGGCCAATTATTGCTAAGATTATAGACGAAACGGAAATACAGGATGCGACTGCGGCCCCAACAGTTTCAGTTTAACTGTTCCCGCATTGATTTTTAACCGTGTATTTTGGCTCCTGAAAAAATACGAATACAATACCCTGTATTGCAGTGATTTTGCATTTCAAAATAACCGGATTCATGAGCAAAAACATATCCAGCTACGATCGAAAAAAACCGGAAATCAAACCGGACACACCCAGTCGCTCGTCCAGACTGATCAAGGAAACGGGATGGTTCGTCCTTCTTGCCATCACCTTTTATTTCCTGCTCATTTTTTTCAGCTACGACAAGGCCGATCCCGGATGGTCGCATGCCAGTCAGATAAATCACATTTCCAATATGGGCGGGCGCATCGGAGCCTTTATTGCCGATATCCTTTTTTTCACATTCGGCCTGTCGGCATGGTGGATCATACTCTGGCTGGTAAAAGCGTCCTGGACCGGTTACCGGCGCATTTCCCGTCTGCTGTTATTGCAGGAAGAACCCGAACCTTCATGGTTCCGTGACCGTATTCTCAAAAACGCGGGTTTTCTGATCCTGCTTTTTTCCAGCAGCGGAGTCGAATACCTTCGTATGTACAACATGCGGATCCCTCTTCCCAGCATTCCGGGCGGTATCATCGGTGAAATCGTCGGAAAAACGGCAGAACACTACCTGGGTTTCATGTCCGGAACGCTCCTGCTTCTGCTCCTGTGCGCTGTGGGATTTTCCCTTTTCCTGCAGATGTCCTGGCTGCAACTGGTCGAAAATATCGGAGCGGGACTGGAAACCGTATTCGGTTTTTTCATGAAAGCCAAGGCAGCCCGTGAAGACCGGAAAATCGGGCAGGTCGCATCCGAAAAGCGTGAGGAAGTCGTCAGTCAGGAAAAAGCGAAAGCGACCGAAGCGCCACCCATACGCATCGAACCACAAGTCGTCGACGTTCCGAAATCCGAACGCGTCGAAAAAGAAAAACAGGTCGTTCTTTTTTCCGACATGCACGACGGAGAATTGCCCCCTCTTTCCCTGCTTGACCCTGTTGGTGAACAACAGGAAGCCGTCAGTGTGGAAACCCTTGAGTTCACCAGTCGCCTGATCGAAAAGAAACTCTCCGATTTCGGCGTAACCGTCCGGGTTGTCGCCGCCTATCCGGGCCCCGTCGTCACCCGTTACGAAATCGAACCGGACACCGGCGTCAAGGGCAGCACCATCGTCAACCTTGCCCGCGATCTGGCCCGTTCCCTGTCGCTTGTTTCCATCCGTGTCATCGAAACGATACCGGGCAAAAATTACATGGCACTGGAATTGCCGAATGCCAAGCGCCAGATCGTCCGCCTGACCGAAATCCTCAGCTCGAAAATCTACAGTGACGCCTCATCCCGTCTCACCATCGCGCTGGGCAAGGACATCGCGGGCAATCCGGTCGTCGCCGACCTGGCCAGAATGCCTCACCTGCTGGTTGCCGGGACAACCGGCTCCGGCAAGTCGGTCGGCATCAACGCGACCATCCTGTCCCTGCTATACAAGGCCGATCCGAGCCAGGTCAGGCTGATCCTGATCGATCCGAAGATGCTCGAACTCTCGATTTACGAAGGCATTCCGCATCTGCTCGCACCTGTCGTCACCGACATGCGTCAGGCAGGTCATGCCCTGAACTGGGCCGTTGCCGAAATGGAAAAACGTTATCGGCTCATGTCCCACCTCGGCGTACGCAATCTTGCCGGATACAATAACCGAATCATCGAAGCCGAGAAGAAAGAGGAGAAAATCCCGAACCCATTCTCGATCACTCCGGATTCACCGGAACCACTGGAAAAAATGCCCCAGATCGTCATCATCGTCGATGAATTCGCCGACCTGATGATGGTTGTCGGTAAAAAAGTGGAAGAACTGATCGCCCGTATCGCCCAGAAAGCGCGCGCGGCTGGCATCCACCTGATCCTGGCCACCCAGCGTCCTTCCGTCGATGTCATCACCGGCCTGATCAAGGCGAATATTCCGACACGCATGGCCTTTCAGGTCAGCAGTAAAATCGATTCGCGTACCATTCTCGACCAGATGGGAGCGGAAACCCTGTTGGGTCTTGGCGACATGCTTTACCTGCCGCCGGGTTCAGGCCTGCCGACCCGTGTTCATGGGGCCTTCGTCTCGGACGATGAAGTCCATCGCGTCGTGACCTTCCTGAAAGAACATGGCGAAGCCGATTACATCGAAGGCATACTCGAAGGCGGTACGCTGGAAGGCGATCCCAACGCGGCATTTGGTGAAGGCAATGGTGACGATGAATCGGATGCCCTGTATGATCAGGCTGTTGCCATCGTCCTGAAGAACCGCCGTGCTTCCATTTCGCTCGTCCAGCGGCATTTGCGCATCGGATACAACCGTGCAGCACGCCTGCTGGAACAGATGGAAAGAAGCGGACTTGTTTCACCCATGCAAGGCAACGGCAACCGTGAAATTCTGGTACCGAACACCAACAACGAATAAGAAAAAAGAACCGGTACCGGTTTTTCCGGTCAAAAAAACATTCATTTCCGGACAGACAAAACATCATGCGACCATTCATTTCAAAAGCCGTCGGAATCGCTTTGCTTTTCCTCATTTCCGCCTTTGCAGGCGCAACGGCACTGGACCAGCTCAAAAGCTTCTCAACCAATGCCCGTTCCGCCAAAGGCGAATTCAGCCAGGGACAGGTCAAAGGTGGTGACAAAGGCCGGATCACCAATGTGGCATCGGGCACTTTCATTTTCTCCCGTCCTGGCAAATTCATCTGGACATACCAGAAACCCTATGTACAGGTCCTGCAGGCCGACGGTACCAACCTGTACATATACGACAAGGATTTGAATCAGGTAACCGTCAAAAAACTGGGTAACGCGCTGGGCTCCAGTCCTGCCGCCATCCTTTTCGGCAGCAATGATCTGGAAAAAAGCTTCAGCCTGAGAAATGCCGGCTCGCACGCCGGTTATGAATGGGTCGAAGCCATTCCGAAAACGAAGGACACGCCGTTTGAAAAAATCAATATCGGCATGAAAAACGGAATGCCGGAAGCAATGGAACTGTACGATTCGCTCGGACAGCTTTCACTCATCAAATTCACCAGATTCACAAAGAACCCGCCTGCCCCGGCCAGCACATTCAAATTCGTAACGCCAAAAGGAGCTGACGTTTTCAAAAATTAAATGAATTTCTTGTCGTGACAAAAAAAGCCAACCGTGACGTTGGCTTTTTTATTTCACAAACCGGTACTATTCATGCCGGACAAGCAAAACAACTGCTTCAGCAGCAATTCCCTCTTCCCTTCCCAGATAACCGAGCCTTTCATTGGTCTTGGCCTTGACACTCACCTGCGAAACGGAGACATCGAGATCGCTGGCGATATTGGTGGCCATTGCAGCGATATGCGGCGCCATTCGGGGAGCCTGTGCAATGATCGTCGAATCGATATTCCCGACGACATAGCCGTATGTTTTCACCAGCCTCATCGCTTCTCTCAGCAATACCCGTGAATCCACCCCCTTGTACCGCCCGTCCGTATCCGGAAAATGCTTGCCGATATCGCCCAAAGCCAGCGCTCCCAGCAAGGCATCGGTTATGGCGTGAAGCAGGACATCTGCGTCCGAATGCCCTTTCAGTCCTGTAGTGTGTGGAATATCAACCCCGCCGATAATCAGCCTTCGGCCTTCGGCCAGTGCATGACAATCGTAACCCTGTCCGATCCTGAATGGTAAATGGCTCATGTTTTTCTTTTTTCAAAACAGTTTTTTCTGGATGCCGGTATCGACCGACATGAACAATTCGACCAGAGACAAGTCATCCGGTCGGGTAATCTTCGAATTGCACAGGTGACCCTCGACCAGTTTGGGAACCTTTCCCATCGCTTCGATGGCACTTGCCTCATCCGTCACTTCAGCCTGCTTTTCGAGCGCATCCGTCAGAACGGCATAAGGGAACATCTGTGGTGTCTGCGCCAGCCACAAACCTTCGCGCGAGACCGTCCGGATACTGTTTTCCGTCTGTTTCTTCACCGTATCGACCACCGGCAAAGCCAGCAAACCACCCACATCATCCGGCCCGATGGCTCCGACCAGCTTCCGGATCAGATCCGGCGTCAGACCTGGCCGCGCCGCGTCATGAACCAGAATCCAGTCTTTCGGCGCACATTCGAGAAAAAGAGCCGTCAGGCCATTCAGAACGGAATCCCGCCGGGTTTTCCCTCCGCAACGCAGAAAACGGACACGACCATTATCCCACTTCGGTGCGGAGTCGATAAAACTGTCCAGCCATTCATCTTCCTGACTGACGATGACATACACGCAATCGATCTCGTCACAAGCCAGAAAGGATTCGATTGCATGCTGCAAAACCGGTTTTCCTTTCAGGAAAAGATATTGCTTCGGACAATCCGCCCCCATTCTGCTCCCGACACCCGCAGCGGGAATCAGGGCAAAATAACGTGCAGCAATATCAGCGACATTCATCACAGCCATAAGCATCCATCCATTTTCCGGAACCAAAAATGAGGCGGCGCAACTGGCCGCTATCGTTTATAATGTCAGACTTGATTGTAATCTGAAACAGGATAATTCTTCCTCCTCTGAAGTCGTCTTTTTGCGTCAATGCCCTTCGATCTCAAGAAATTTCTTCCACGTCCCGGCCAACGTTACGCAATGCCAGCCCTTCACGGTTCGGCAGATGCCCTTGCGCTCGCAAAGGCCGCGCAGGAACTGAAATCACGTCAGCAAATGCTGGTCGTCATCGTGGCGAATACATCCGACGCCCGGCGACTGCTGGAAGAAATCCCCTGGTTTTCGGATGAAACGGAAGAGCCCTTGCGTTGTCACCTCTTGCCGGACTGGGAAACACTGCCATACGACTCGTTTTCCCCACATCAGGATCTGGTCTCCCAGCGGCTGGCGACACTTTACGAAGTCTCCAACAGATGTTGCGATGTCCTGCTGGTCCCTGCATCGACCGCCCTTTTGCGTATTGCACCTCCGGCATTTCTGGCTGCGCACACCTTTTTCTTCAAACAAGGCGATACACTTGATGAAAAAAAACTGAAATCGCAACTGACAATTGCCGGATACAACCATGTTTCTCAAGTCATGTCGCCCGGCGAATACTCCGTCCGCGGTGGTTTGATCGACCTCTTTCCGATGGGATCGAAACTGCCGTACCGGCTCGACCTGTTCGGCGACGAAATCGAAACCATCCGCACGTTTGACCCCGACAACCAGCGTTCACTCTATCCTGTCAGGGAAATCCGGATGCTGCCGGGCCATGAATTCCCGATGGACGAGAATTCACGCGCCTTTTTCCGAAGCCGTTGGAGGGAGGTTTTCGAAGGCGATCCAACCCTGTCCGTGATCTATCGCGATATTGCCAGCGGAATCGCCTCAGCCGGCATCGAATATTATCTGCCGCTCTTTTTTGAAGAAACGACGACCCTGTTCCGGTATCTGCCGGAAAACGCCATTTTCGCCATGGTCGGTAACGTCAATGAAGCCTTCCAGCGCTTCTGGACCGATACCCTGTCGCGTTACAACTTCCTGAAATCCGACCGCGAGCGCCCGCTTCTTGCGCCCGAAAAACTGTTTTTGACCGGCGAGGATTTCTTTATCCTGACACAACCATATGGCCGCTGGGTTATCCAGACCGACGACGCGCCGTCTGAATTATCAGCCGCTATCCCAGACGTGTCCGTCAACCGCAGGGCCGATGACCCGCTCGCCAGTCTGAGAGCCTATATCCAGCGTACCGACAAGCGGATCATGATCTGTGCCGAATCGCCGGGACGTCGGGAAACCATGCAGCAGTTTTTCAACGAATACGATTTCAAGGCCGCTCCCTGCACCAGTTTTGCCGACTTCGCCACCAGCGGGGATCAGGTGATGTTCGGTATCGCGCCGATCCAGAAAGGCTTTGCTCTCGGATACATTTTCGGTGACCTTGCCTTCATTACCGAAACAGAACTTTACGCCAATTCCGGCCGTCGGGTTGGACGCAAGCGGACTGAAGCGGTCGCTCATGTCGAATCCATCGTCCGTGACCTGTCCGAACTGAAAATCGGCGATCCGGTCGTTCACGCCAATCATGGTATCGGCCGTTATCGCGGTCTGGTCACCGTCGATCTGGGGGAAGGTGAAACCGAATTCCTGCACCTGCAATACGCGCGTGACACCAAACTGTACGTTCCCGTTTCCCAGTTGCACGTCATTTCCCGTTATGCAGGAACTTCCGCGGAAGACGCCCCTCTGCATACGCTCGGCTCCGGCCAGTGGGAAAAGGCCAGGCAGAAAGCCGCCCGGCAAATTCACGATACCGCCGCAGAGTTGCTGGATTTGTACGCCCGTCGTTCGATGCGCAAGGGCTTCCCTTTCCCGCTGACGAAAAATGATTATGAAGCCTTCGCCGACAGTTTCGGCTTTGAGGAAACACCCGACCAGGCCGCCGCCATCGCTGCCGTCATGGAAGACATGACATCCGACAAGCCGATGGATCGCCTGATCTGTGGCGACGTCGGTTTCGGCAAAACCGAAGTGGCCCTGAGAGCGGCCTTTATTGCCGTCATGGGCGGTAAACAGGTTGCCCTGCTGGCACCGACCACCCTGTTGGCCGAACAGCATGCCCAGACTTTCCGCGACCGTTTTGCAGACTGGCCTGTCCGAATTTCGGAACTGTCCCGTTTCCGCACCCAGAAACAGGTCAACCAGACCATCAAGGGCATGGAAGACGGAACGATCGATATCGTGATCGGCACGCACAAACTCCTGTCCAAAGACGTTTCATTCAACCGGCTTGGCCTGATCATCATCGACGAGGAACACCGCTTCGGTGTCCGCCAGAAAGAAGCGCTCAAAGCCATGCGTGCGGAAGTCGATGTGTTGACCCTGACCGCAACACCGATCCCGAGAACGCTTGGTATGGCACTCGACGGCCTGCGCAGCTTTTCGATCATCGCGACGGCCCCTCAGAAACGGCTGGCGATCAAGACCTTCGTCCGTTCCGAAAACGACTCCGTCATTCGTGAAGCCTGCATGCGCGAACTCAAGCGCGGCGGTCAGGTTTACTTCCTGCACAATGAAGTCGAAACCATCGAAAACCGTCGCATCATGCTGGAAAACCTTCTGCCGGAAGCACGTATCGGCGTTGCCCACGGCCAGATGCACGAACGCGAACTTGAAAAAGTCATGCGTGACTTCGTTTCCCACCGTTACAACATCCTGCTTTGTACGACGATTATCGAAACCGGTATCGATGTTCCGAACGCCAACACAATGGTGATGCACCGTGCCGACAAATTCGGGCTGGCCCAGCTGCACCAGCTGCGTGGCCGTATCGGGCGTTCCCATCATCAGGCCTACGCCTACCTGCTCGTGAACGATACCCAGACCCTGTCGAAACAGGCACAGCGCCGCCTTGAAGCCATCCGCCAGATGGAAGAACTCGGCAGCGGCTTCTTCCTTGCCATGCACGACCTTGAAATCCGGGGCGCCGGTGAAGTATTGGGAGAAGAACAATCCGGAGAAATGGTCGAAATCGGCTTCCAGATGTACTCCGATATGCTCAAGGAAGCTGTCCGTGCCATGAAAAAAGGTGAACAACCGGATTACGATGCCCCTTTCACCACGACGACGGAAATCAATCTGCATACGCCTGCCCTCCTGCCGGGAGATTACTGTCCGGGTGTCAATGAACGGTTGTCCCTGTACAAGCGGTTTGCCAACTGCGAAACACAGGAAGAGGTCAACGACTTGCAGGAAGAATTGATTGACCGGTTCGGCAAACTGCCCGAAGCGGCACAGGCACTGGTCGAAACCCATCGCCTGCGCATTCAGGCCAAAACCGTCGGCATCATCAAAATCGACGCGCATACGGAAGCTGCCGTCATGCAGTTCATTGCCAACCCACCGATCGACGCCATGCGGATTATCGAACTGATCCAGAAGAACAAGAACATCCGTTTGAACGGGCCGGAAAAACTGAAAGTAACGGCAAAAATGCCGAATCTGGACGCACGCGTTGCCCAGATCAAGTCCACTATCCGTTCATTGACTGCTCCGGTAAAAAAATAAGCTACTCATCCCTGTCTCCCTGACCGTAAACGACACGTTCATTCAGAATCTTGTGAGCCAGTGCTCTCGCCTCCTCCAGTGCATCCTCTACATTATCGCTTTCAACCGCAGAACAGAACTTCTCGATCTCTTCTTCCCCATGCTTTCGGACCAGAACCATTCCGCGAAAGCGCCGGTTATCCGTATCAAGCACCGCCATCCGTGCAATGTAATTGCCTTTCCTGTATTCCATTTCACTGATCATCGTTTTCTCCCACCTGACTGATTTAAAAATTTTTTCGAAAAATATCTGAATTCATCTTTGACTGGACAATCTTCCGCTGCTGATCATTCAAGCAAAATTTCCCATGATCTGCCTCACAAATATCAAGCATCATTTGAAAAATGACCGTTTCCGTCAAAAGTCCGGAACTTGAAAGCGTCGTTCAAATCAGAGTTAAGTCATTAAAAGCACACAGGCTTTCAAAAAAGACCGGAATGAGGATAAAACGGCTGCATCATCATTTCAGCCGTGGCTGATCCGGATTCCGACAACATCAAGCGACACAAGCGGCACATCAAGGGATCGAAAACCAGGATGTGCGAATTCTGAAAATTGATATAAATTGAGAGGGAACATCATGGACACCAATACTCCACAAACCGGCTCCGACTTCAACAAAAAAGTGAATCAGGTAGCGGATAATGCCAAAGACTCCCTGAAAAGCGCCGGCGACAAAACCCGAGACGCCATGCAAAACGCGGCTGACAAAACTTCCGACGCCATGAACAAGGCTGCCGATAAAACATCGGACATGCTGAAAAAAGCCGGTGAAAAGATCAAGGACGTTTTCCATAAAGACGATGACGATGATATGGACGAAAAACAGGTCCCTTACACGGCATCAGGTTCCGACAGCCAATATCATGAAGAAGCCTTCATAAAAGAATGGAAAACCAGCTACTGGACTTCCGGCGGCAAATATGAGGATTACCAGCCAGCATTCCAGTATGGCGCCGAACTGGCCGAAAACGAGCTGAAACACCTGAACCGTACCTGGGAAGAAGTCGAACCTTCCGCCCATGCCGCCTGGGAACTGTACAACCGTGATTCGGAAATGTCATGGGAAAAAAACAGGGATGCCATCAAATTCGGCTGGGATACGATCATACAGAGATCCAGACTCTGACAGTCTCTCCATTCTGTCTGGAAAAAGCATGTTTTCCAACATGCTTTTTTCGTATCTGAAACCCACTGGATTCAAGAGGAATTTTCAACTGGTGAGAATCGGAAACATGTGACGAAATCCCGTTGCCATCATTTCGACCGAAATCGCCGTCAGCAAGAACCCGGCCAGCCGTCCGATAATCTTCAACGCCCCCGGCGTCAGAATTTTCCCGCCTCGCGAAACAAACCGGAAGCAAAGCCATGTCGCCACACCCACTACAAGAGGAGGAAACAAGACTCCGAGCCAGTCACCGGCTTCCGTAATCTGGGATGTTGCCATAACATAGGAAAGAGCGGCCGGACCGGCCAGCAAAGGGATACCCAACGGAACGATGGACGGTCCTGAAGCCGCTTCCTCCGATTCACCGGGTGTATATTTGATCGTCTCTTCCTTGGCGATCACCATTGCCAGCGAAACGATGAACATGATCACACCTCCTGCCACCTGAATTGCAGCCAGCGTAACACCCATGAAATTCAGAAGATGCAGCCCGAACAGGCCACCGAACAGAAGGGACAAACCAACCGTGATACCAAGATGCCGACTGTACTTTTCCTTGAAAGGCAGTGTAAAACCTGCCGTCGCACAGATAAAAAGCGGGATCGCCATGAACGGGTCCACGAGCGCCAGCAGGGTCAGCGTTTTCTTGATGACAAAACCGTAATCCATCTCTCTTGCCCCCTGATCGAATATACCGATACATTAGGCCAGACACTGACGCGGAGTTTGTCTATTTTCACCCGTGAGAAAAATAAAGAATGACAAATATCAAGGAGCCGGTCATTTCATACCGGAAAAGCTGTCGTCACAGAAGAAGTCACGCTTTTTTATAACCGGGAATCAATTCGAGGAACTTTCGTACCGGAACCGATTTCACGAGTTCGAAAACATTCAGATCCATTGCATCGATCGTATTTTTCAGCAACAGACCGAGTTCCGTATCACCGGCAATCACCAGACGGCGACTGAAAAAAAGCGTATCGGGATCTTCTTCACGACGGGACAGGAGGTAGAAATCATAAGCGTTTGCCGAAATGACCATATCGGGTTCCACATTCCCCCAACCGGCAACGAATCCCCCCTTTGTCCAGACAAAATTGAAATCCAGCTTCGCATCAGAGACCGTCAACCGGAGCTGTTTTCCCAGAATGGCCTCCTTGACGTCATCAGGCAGACGTGGCGTCAGAATCGTGTTCAGCGCCGAAACGAACAGTACGGAACCGGGATAGGCCGGCAAAAGGGAGATCACGTCACCCACCACTTTCGGCACGCTAAACTGGTTCATACTCTCTCCAATGATCAGACCAAGGCATTACTCGTGCCATTCCATTCCCGGCTTGCCATACCAGTAGCCGTTGCAGGAAGCGGCAGGCATCAGGCCCTTCATTTTTTCAAACGCATCATTGCCGGAACATTTTCCGGCAATGACATCGGCAAAAATATCCGATATTTCACGGGTATGACTTGCTTGTGGGCTGATCCGCAAAACATCGACCTTCAATCCATCCATAACAGGCACTTCCCTGACCAGATTATAAACCCGGTCAGACTGTGTCTGTATGCCGTTTAAAACCAGGAAAGGCCGGGCTTCACGCGTCTGTACGGACAAACCATCCGGATAATCCATACATTTGAATTCACACTGGTCCTTCGGCAAATTATGATGACGTGCCGTAAAACAGCGTGCCGAAAAAGCCAGAGGCAACCTGCCGTATACAAATACTTCCATTTCGACATTGTCCGGGAACTCATGCCCCATCATTTCAAGTCCCTCACGGGTCATTTCAAGCGGCATCACCCATCGTTTGGCACCAAGCCCCGCCATGAATTTCAGCGCTGCCGGATTATAAAGATTCAGATGGGGCCCTGCAATGAAAGGGCTTCCGGAAAGCAGCCCTGCAGCCCCCATATCGTTCGCCTCGACAACATACTGTCCGTTTCCGACAATATGATGCATGGACTGAAGATGCGCGCCCGACTCGAGCAAAACCTGCGTGGAAAACACGACCTCCTTTCCCGCAGCCGAGAGCATGGCTGCCACTTCCATCCAGTCATCCATCCGCATTTCATGTCGTCTGGCGCAAACCGTTTCACCCAGATAGACGATATCGACCGGCGCATCAGCCATCTTGTGATAAAACGCCAAAACGCGTTCTTTCGGCCAGTAATACAACAAAGGGCCCAATGCAAGCTTCAAATCAGGATTCCTTTCCTCATTTCCATGAACGGTGATAAGCGCCCAGTGTCTGTTGCTGACCTTCGGACAATTTTGCAAGCGCACTCACCCATTCCGGCTTCACTGCATAAGCGGTTTCGTCTTTCAGGCAGCTGTCCAGTGCTTCCCGCCAGACCTTCGTCGCGGAAGCGGTATAGGACGGACTTCGCTGGCGGCCTTCGATCTTGATTGCCGAAACACCCAGCTTTTTCAGCCTGGGCAACAACTCCAGCGTATTCAGGCTTGCAGGCTCCTCAATGGCGTAATAACTTTCCCCGTTGACCTCGAAACGCCCCTTGCAGAGGGTCGGGTAACTGGCTTTTTCATCATCGGCATACAGATCGATCAACACGCCATTCAGGCGGGATTCAAGTCCTTTCGGAGTCGGCTGCCATCGCACCGCTTTGGCTGGCGAGCAAACCCCGTTATTGTTCGGCGCCTCGCCCGTCACATAGGAAGACAGCGCACAGCGCCCCTCCACCATCACGCACAGGCTGCCGAACCCGAATACCTCGATCTCGACATCCGTATTACCGGCAACCATCTCAACCTGTTCAACCGACAACACCCGAGGCAGGACAACTCGTGAAATGCCGAAATGCCGGGCATAAAAATTGATCGCCTCGTAATTGGTCGCAGAACCCTGCACCGACAAATGCAGCCTCAAATCAGGATATACTTCCCGCGCATATTGCATCAGCCCCAAATCGGCTATGATCAGGGCATCGACCTTGTACCGTGCCGCCCTGTCGATTGCCGCTTTCCAGACATCCCACGAACCGGGAACCGGATAGGTATTCAAAGCCAGCAGCACCTTGCACTTTTTGGCATGTGCGTAGGCAATACCTTCGAGAATGGCTTTCTCGTCAAAATTCAGGCCGGCAAAATTCCGGGCATTCGTCGCATCCCTGAAACCGAGGTAAACGCAATCGGCTCCGTAATCGACAGCCAGTTTCAGAGCGGGAAGGCTGCCTGCGGGACAAACGAGCTCAATTTGTGGGTTTTGAGTCAAATCGCTGGAAATCGGTAGAGTTTTCAAAAATTATCAATAAAGTTTTTTTTCAAGACCGTAATTTTACTCATTATGGTCAAAACTGTCGCCACCTTACTGTATGGAAACACTTTACATTCCAAAAAGTACGGTTAAAACAAACGTTTCGGGGAATATCTGGATATAATCACCTAATCGCAAGCCGTGTTCGTTTATTAAACCGTCCAAAATTTTAGCCAGTCCCGGGAGCTAAACAATGTCAGCCCTTTTACGCAACAAGAAACTGATCATCATCATCGTGCTGGCTGCTGTCGTCGCAGCCGTCGCATGGTACTTTCTGAAACCGCCAGCCGCCCCTGAAGGCCTCGCTTCGGGAAACGGGCGACTGGAAGCCACGGAAACAGCCGTTTCCACCAAGGTACAGGGCAAACTGACTGAAGTCTACTTCCGCGAAGGGGCTGACCTGAAAGTCGATGAAGTCGCCGCACAACTCGACGATATTCCACTGAAAGCCGATATCAAGGCCGCGCAAGCCGTCGCCGAACAGGCACGGGAAGACGTGAAAAGCGCCATCAGCCAGCAGCAACTGGCTGGTGTGACGTTGAAGCGGACACAGGAACTGATCAAGAAAGGTTTCATTTCCGCCGCCCAGCTTGACAAGGACGTCAGTACCATGAGGACAGCCAATGCCAGCCTCGCTGCCGCAAAAAGCCGCGTTGCCGAAGCAGATGCCCGCGTGGCTTCCCTCCAGGCCAACCTGAACGACCTGACATTGAGATCACCTGTCAACGGCCGCATCCTCTACCGTCTTGCCGAACCGGGTGAAGTTCTTCCGGCAGGTGGCCGGGTCTTTTCCATGCTCGATTTGAACGACGTTTACATGTACATCTACCTGTCCGCTGCGGACTCGGGAAATGTCCAGCTGGGCAGCGATGCGCGGATCCTGCTGGATGCACTGCCGGACACGCCGATTCCCTGCAAGGTCACCTACGTCTCGCCGAAAAACCAGTTCACGCCCAAAGAAGTCGAAACGAAGGACGAACGCGAAAAATTCATGTTTCGCGTAAAACTGAAGGTCGATCAGGAATGGCTGGCACAAAACTCGACGATCGCCAAACCTGGCATGCCGGGCATCGGCTGGGTCAAAACCAGTCCCGATGCCGTTTGGCCAGCCAATTTGCAGGTAAAGTAAAATGAGCCAGCTCATCGCGGCGAAACTCGAAGGCGTCAGCCTCCAGTACGGAGATGTCAAGGCGCTGGATGACGTTACCCTGGAAATCCCGGGGGGCTGCATGGTGGGCCTGATCGGCCCGGACGGTGTCGGAAAATCATCCCTGCTGTCACTCATTTCATGTGCCAAAAAAATCCAGAAAGGCCATATCGAAGTCCTTGACGAGGACATTTCCGATACCAGAATCCGCAATGCCCTACTGCCCCGTGTCGCCTACATGCCGCAGGGTTTGGGCAAGAACCTGTATCCGACCCTTTCCGTACGGGAAAACATCGATTTCTTCGCACGCCTTTTCGGTCAGGATTTCGAAGAACGGGACCGGCGCATCAACGAGCTGACCGAAGCGACCGGTCTGCATCCTTTTCTGGACCGCCCTGCAGGCAAGCTCTCCGGCGGGATGAAACAGAAACTGGGGCTATGCTGTTCACTCGTCCACGACCCTGACCTGCTGATTCTTGATGAACCCACAACCGGTGTCGATCCATTATCCCGCCGCCAGTTCTGGGAACTCATCGATTCCATTCGGAAACGCCGCCCGCAAATGAGCGTCATCGTGGCAACCGCATACATGGAAGAAGCGGCACAATTCGACTGGCTCGCCGCCATGTACGGCGGCAAGGTACTCTCCACGGGTACGGCCGAAGAAATGATGGAAAGAACCGGCAAGGACACGCTGGAGCGTGCATTCATCCAGCTTTTGCCTGAAGAACGTCGCGCCAATTATCAGGAACTGGTCATTCCTCCCTTGAAAGAAGACGGAAATCAGGTTTACGCGATCGAAGCGGACGGCCTGACCCAGCAATTCGGGGATTTCGTCGCGGTCGATCACGTCAGCTTCAAGATTCCGCAGGGCGAGATTTTCGGTTTCCTCGGCTCCAATGGTTGTGGCAAAACCACGACCATGAAAATGCTGACCGGCCTCCTGCCTCCCACTTCGGGTTCGGCAATGACGTTTGGCAAGCCGGTCGATGCCAAGAACATCGAAAGTCGCAAGGACGTCGGCTATATGTCGCAGGCATTCTCGCTTTACGGGGAACTCACCGTATTGCAGAATCTGGATCTGCACGCCCGTCTTTTTCATTTGCCTCCGGAAGAAATCAAGGGACGTATCCAAAGCCTTGTCGACCGTTTCGGGCTGGAAGCCTACCTCCATTCAGCCGCTTCCGAACTGCCGCTGGGCATCCGGCAACGCCTGTCTCTGGCTGTCGCTGTCGTACACAATCCGAAACTGCTTATTCTCGACGAACCGACATCCGGCGTCGATCCGGTTGCCCGTGACGATTTCTGGCAACTCTTGATCGAGATGTCACGCGACCAGAACGTGACCATCTTCATTTCAACTCATTTCATGAATGAAGCGGAACGCTGCGACCGCATTTCCCTGATGCATGCCGGCAAGGTACTCGCCAGCGGCAAACCGAAAGAACTGCAGGAAAGCAAACACGCCGACACACTGGAACAGGCGTTTATCGAATATCTGGAAGAAGCGTCAGGAAGCGAAAAATCCTCGTTCAATGAAGAAGTCCAGATCGAACCGGAAAAACATGAAGAAGAATCCCCCTATTTCAGCATGAGACGCCTGTTGGCCTATGCGTCCCGTGAAGCGCTGGAACTGCGACGCGATCCCATCCGGCTCGGATTTGCCATACTGGGCAGTATCCTGCTGTTCTTCGTGCTGGGCGGCGGTATTTCCATGGATGTGGAAAACCTGAAATTCGCCGTACTGGATCATGACCAGACACCGCAATCGCGCGACTATATACACAACATATCGGGTTCAAGGTACTTTATCGAACAGCCCGCCCTTAAAGACAGCAACGACCTTGAAAAGAGAATGGAGAGCGGCAAAATCAGTGTCGCCATCGAAATCCCGTCCGGATTCGGCAAAGACCTGATACAAGGCAGAAATCCGCAAATCGGAGCCTGGGTGGACGGTGCCATGCCGTACCGGGGTGAAACCATCAAAGGCTATATTCAGGGCCTACATGCGAAATATCTCCAGCAACTCGCAAGCGAACAAAGCAGTTCGGGCCAAACGGCAAGTTCCAATCTGGAACTGCGATACCGCTACAATCAGGACTTCAAAAGCCTTTATGCGATGGTTCCCGCCATTATCCCGCTTTTGCTCATGCTGATTCCGGCCATCCTGATGGCATTGGGTATCGTGCGTGAAAAGGAACTGGGATCGATTACCAACCTGTACGTGACACCCGTCACCAAATTCGAATTCCTGATCGGGAAACAGTTGCCCTATATCGTCCTGTCCATGATCAGTTACTTCCTGATGGTTGCCTGCGCCGTTTTCTTCTTCCAGGTACCGTTAAAAGGCAGTTTCCTGGCCCTGACAGTAGGGGCATTGCTGTATGTGACGGCGACAACCGGGCTGGGACTCGTCATTTCGACCTTTACCAATACCCAGATCTCCGCCCTCTTCGGAACCGCCATCCTGACCATGTTGCCAACGGCCCAGTTTTCCGGACTGACCACACCGGTCGGTTCGCTTGAAGGCGGGGCTTACTGGATCGGCCAGTTTTTCCCCGCGACCTATTTTCTCATCCTGAGCCGGGGCGTTTTCACCAAGGCACTTGGCTTTGATGACCTGCTGGGGCCGCTCATTTCACTTGCCCTGTTCATACCGGCCCTGACCTTTCTGGCATGGCGGTTCTTGCCCAAACAGGAGAAATAAATGTCTTCTTTCAGAATACACCTCAGCAACATCTACCGTTTGGGCGTCAAGGAACTGAACAGCCTCTGGGCCGACAAGGTACTTCTGTTTTTGATCATCTGGGCATTCACCGGAGGCATTTACAGTGCCTCCAAAGGGGTTTCGCAGGAACTGCATAACGCCCCGGTCGCCATCGTCGATGAAGACCACTCCCAGCTTTCCCAGCGCCTGATCGGTTCGCTCACCCAACCCTTTTTCAAAAAGCCGAATATTATCGAATTGAAAGAGATGGATGAAGCGCTTGACCGCGGATATTATTCTTTCGCCGTCATCATCCCTCCCAGTTTCCAGAAAGACCTTCAGGCAGGCCGCAGTCCGAAAATCCAGCTGAACATCGACGCGACCGTGATGAGCCAGGCTTTCATCGGTTCCGGCTACATACAAAGCATCTTCGAACGGGAAATTGCCGAATACCTGAACCGGACGACAGACATATCGTCAGCCCAGCCCATCGAGCTGGTCACGCACGTCCGTTTCAATCCCAACCTGACCGGATTCTGGTTCGGCGGTGTCATGGAAGTCATCAACAACGTCAACATGCTGACGATCATTCTGGTCGGTGCAGCCTATATCCGCGAACGTGAACACGGAACGCTTGAACACCTGCTGGCGATGCCGCTGGGGCCGACGGAAATCATGATTTCAAAAATCTGGGCAAACGGCCTCGCTGTCCTGATCGGCGCCTCATTCGCCCTTATTTTCGTCATCAAAATCATTCTGGGTGTTCCGATAGCGGCATCGTCGATACCACTGTTTATCCTTGCCGCTGCGGTTTACCTGTTTTCAGCCGCATCAATCGGCATTTTCCTGGGCACTATCGCACGTTCCATGCCCCAATTGGGCCTGCTGATCTTTTTGACCATCATCCCGCTGCAAATGCTCTCGGGCGGTAGCACACCACAGGAAAGTATGCCCATGTGGGTGCAGTACGTGATGAAACTCGCCCCGACAACCTATTTCGTCCGGCTGGCACAATCCATCCTGTACCGGGGAGCGGGCTTTTCCATCGTCTGGCCTGAATTCCTGGGCATCGTGATCATCGGAACCGTTTTCTTCTTCGCTGCGCTGTCCCGCTTCAGAAAATCCGTCGTTCAGGGCGGTTAATACCCAAAAAAATCCTGCCAGTCCCTCTGCTGGCAGGATTCAGTCCTTTTAAAATTTTATTGGATCGGCATATATTCAACCGGTATCCAGCTATATCTGCCATTGCCTTCGCTTCTGACATAACCCAATCCCGGGAAAGGCAAGTGCATACCGGCAACCAGCTCACCTTTTTCGGCAACTTCCCTCAACAGGTTCCGTCTTGTCCTGACCGCTTCATTGGCGTCGGAATCGAATCCAATCGCCACGTCAGGACGGTTGAACTGGATGGCATGGCTGTGGATGATATCCCCCCAGATCAGCAACTGCCGAGCGTCGGACGACACCTGAAAAGCCGTATGACCCGGCGTGTGTCCGTAAGCGGCGATTGCCTTGATACCCGGTACGATTTCAGCGCCCGCCTCAACCGGTTTCCACTTCTCAACCGTCAGATAAGGAACAGCGGATTCACGAGCCATCTTGAAAAACATCTGGCGTTCCGGAGGTGCTGCGGCAGCGACCTTTTCAGACAGCCAGTACTCGTTTTCAACCTTGTTGGCATAGACGGTTGCATTCGGGAACACCTGAGCGCCTTCCTTGTCAGACAAGCCACCGGTATGGTCACCATGCAAATGCGTCATCACGATGACATCGACCTGTTCAGGCTGGTATCCGGCCGCTTTCAGGTTTTCCAGAATACGACCCTGCTTGTCCTCCGAAAAAAGCGTACCTGCTCCGGCGTCGACCAGCACAAGATGCTCGCCTGTATTGATCAGGTAGGCGTTGACGGCTGTCTGGATGCCGGTAGCCTTGCCATAATGGTGCGATAATGCCTTGTCGATTTCTTCCTTGCCGGCATTCTTCAGCAATTCCGGATGGAATTCGAAAATCCCGTCAAAAAGCGCTGTCACTTCGAATTGTCCGACCATCATCCGGTAAAAACCCGGAACCTGCGTCTTCACCATTGCCGGTGGCTGTGGTTTTACCGGTTGTTCAGAAGTGGCAGGTATTGGCTGTCCAGCAACATTCGGATCAGTCGCGACAGTATTTTGGACAGGTACCGTTTCCGGTACGGCAGAAGTCGTCTGTTGTGCCATAACCGTGGAACCGAATCCAAACAAACCCACCAGCAACACGGCGCCCAGTTTTTTTCTGAACAGCATCTTTTTGTCCTGCATATTTCCTCCGGTAAATGAACGGGAACAGATCAATTCGTCAAACGCCACTATTATCGGATATTTCTCGGTTTTATTTGCGAAAACCGAAAAAGTGCTTCCAAAAAAAGAAATACCCTGATGTCAGTGTGGTTGAAAAACCGTTTCTTTTAACAGGAAGAAAGGTGCAACATGTTCAGGCTTGCCGTCATCATCGGAAGTACCCGCCCGGGCCGCAATGGGGAAGCGGTCGCAAAATGGATCTATGAAATCGCCAGAAAGCGTACGGATATCGAAGTGGAACTGGTCGATATCAAAGACTATAACCTGCCTCTTCTGGATGAACCGCAACCCGCTTCATCAGGTCAGTACACACAGGCCCACACCCGAAAATGGGCCGCCAAAATCGATTCATTCGACGGTTTCGTATTCGTTACCCCCGAATACAATCATTCGCCTCCCGCCTCACTGAAAAACGCGATCGATTACCTGTTTTTCGAATGGAACAACAAATCAGCCGGATTCGTCGGCTATGGTTCGATGGGTGCGATACGGGCAATCGAGCAACTCCGCATCCTGATGGGTGCCTTGATGGTCGCCGATGTCCGTTCGGAAGTGATGTTCTCGCTTTTCGAAGACTTTGAAAAACTGACCGTCTTCAAACCCAATCCGAGACATGAAAAAACCGTCAACAACATGCTTGCACAGGTCATTTCATGGGGAAATGCATTGAAACCACTCCGCGAGGAAGAATAACCCGTTCACGTATTCAAACTGACAGGAGAAAGATTATGAAACATATCGAAATCATCATGCCACAGGTCAAGGCCTGCACTGCACAGGCTTGCGGTTTCAACAAAGACATGGGCTGTCATGCACGTGCCATCACGATCGGAGATGAAAGCAAACCGGGTTGCGATACCTTTTTTGCCGTTTCCGACATGTCGGCACATGCCAAATCGGTCGGTCGCCTGTCCGGTGTCGGGGCCTGCAAAGTCGCCGACTGCAAATTCAATGACGATTATGAATGCATGGCTGATGAAATCATGGTCGGATTCGACAATACGAAAGCCAGCTGCAAAACCTACGTACATCAGTAAACATCCCTCCTGAAAGACAGACAAGCCGGAAAATCATCCGGCTTTTTTCATAACGACACTGAAACGTCTGTTTTCGCAAAACACCATGGAACCCCTTATTTCAGGACAGCAATACCATATTTTCGAAATGGAATCCCTATTCATCCCATCGCCAGATACCGGAGAAAGAACAAAAACGGCCCGGTGTTTGCCGGGCCGTTTTTCGGGATACATTCGTCTCTGGATGATCAGAAACTGTAACGCAAACCGCCACTGACCTGATAGGTCGTGCGCACCGGACTACCTGCCGTGGTTTCGACTTCACCATATACCGACAATTTCTTGTTGATATTCCAGGTTCCACCGAGAGCGAACTCAC
>JAEXJM010000019.1 GCA_023449275.1 Pseudomonadota bacterium
AAAATATGGCAAATATCCTGGTTGTAGATGATGAAATGGGAATACGTGAACTTCTTTCGGAAATTCTTTCCGATGAGGGGCATGTTGTACAAACGGCTGAAAATGCCCAGCAGGCCCGGGAAGCCCGTGCCGCTGAAACACCTGATCTGGTTTTACTGGACATCTGGATGCCTGATACCGACGGCGTTACCCTTTTGAAGGAGTGGCAGCGTGACGGCAATCTGACGATGCCTGTCATTATGATGTCAGGACACGCCACTATCGATACGGCGGTTGAAGCGACGCGCATCGGCGCCATGAACTTTCTGGAAAAACCGATTGCATTGCAAAAGCTTCTGCAGGCAGTCCAGCAGGGACTGGCCCGGAATCAGGAAAAGAACCGCATGGTATCCGTTCCGGCTGTTCCATCCATTTCCGTAACAGAAGTCCGCACTACCAGTACCGTCATCAATAATGTTCAGATGCAGGCACCTGCTTCTGCCGTCAGCAATAATTCCTCCACCATCAATACATCACTTCTGTCTTTCGACCTGCCATTGCGCGAAGCGCGGGATATGTTTGAACGGATTTATTTCGAGCATCATCTGGCCCAGGAAGGCGGTAGCATGACACGTGTCGCGGAAAAAACAGGCCTGGAAAGAACCCATCTTTATCGCAAGTTAAAACAATTGGGAGTCGAACCCGTCAAGGCATCAAAAAAGAACAGTTAGTGGAAAGGATCATCGATGGAATACGTCAATCTTGGTTCAAGTGGCCTGAAAGTTTCACGCATCTGTCTGGGTATGATGACCTACGGATCGCCGAAATGGCGTCCATGGGTCCTTGACAAGGCTGCATCCCGTCCGTTCATCCGTCGCGCAGTCGAGGCGGGAATCAATTTTTTCGACACAGCGAATCTTTACTCGAATGGTCTGTCGGAAACGCTGACCGGAAAACTCCTGAAAGAATATGCCAAACGCGAGGAAATCATCATCGCGACCAAGGTTTACTTCCATGTATCTGACGAAATCGGTGCCGATGCAGCTTCCGCCAGTGCAAAAAACATTCCACCCAACACCAGCGGCCTTTCCAGAAAACATATCTTCGCGGCCGTTGACGCTTCGTTAAAACGCCTGAATACAGACTATATCGACTTGTATCAGATTCACCGCTGGGACAATGCCACACCCATTGAAGAAACGATGGAGGCCCTGAACGATCTGGTCAGATCGGGCAAGGTGCGTTATATCGGTGCATCCAGTATGTGGGCATGGCAATTCGCCAAGGCACAGCAGATCGCGAAAGAACACAACTGGTCCCGCTTCGTTTCCATGCAGAATCATTACAATCTGGCGTACCGCGAGGAAGAACGGGAAATGATTCCTCTTTGCAAGGATCAGGGCATCGGCCTTATTCCCTGGAGCCCGCTGGCTCGTGGATTTCTGGCTGGTAACAGAAAACCTGATGACCGGGACGCCTCCAAAAACAATTCGGCGACATCCCGGGCAAAAACGGATGAAATGGCATTGCGCGTTTTCTATTCAGACGCCGATTTCGATGTCGTCAACACCCTGACGAAAGTTGCAAGGGAACGTGGGCTATCCAATGCACAGGTCGCGTATGCATGGCTGCTTCACAAAGGCGTGACGGCTCCGATTGTCGGCGCATCCAAACTGCACCAACTGGATGAAGCTATCTCGGCAACCACGATCAAACTTTCCGCCGAAGAAATAAAAGAACTCGAAAAACCGTATCAGCCCCATCCGGTACTAGGACATCGGTAATCCGATAAAATACAAAAAGGAGGCGAGGCCTCCTTTTTGTTACTCTGAAACAGATGAGATGGAATCATTCGGCTTTTTTACTGGCCGCTTTCCGGCTTGTCGTTTTCTTCACTGTTTTCTCCGTTGCTGTCCCGGCCGTGGTTTTGGCTGTCGTTTTCAGACTGGCCCTGGCACTTGAGGTTTTGGCTTTTGCTGTCGTCGTCGTTTTTCTTCTTGCTCCAGCAGCTCTTCCAGTCGGTTCCTCAAATTTGAAACCGATTTTTCCATCCTTGCCCAATGCAAGATAAGCCTTGAAAGCACGATGCGTCCTCTGGGATACAAAACCGGTCAACAAATCCGTCTGACCTTCCGAGAGCAGTTTCGCCATCTGTTCAGGCAGGATTTCCTGTTGAAGAATAATACGCCCGCTTCTGAAATCGCAGCTTTTCGGCTTGCCGACCGTGTGTTCGCAAATATAAGACAATCCGGAATCATACACATTCCCCTGACATTTCGGGCACTTACCAACCGGTGTCTTGCCAGTAAAGTCAGATGCTTCGCTTTCGTCTTCTTTCGGCTGCCCGAAGTCGAATTCCAGCTTGAAATTGTCTTTTTCCGTATCCGGTACGATTTTCAGAATTGCCGCAAAAGGCCGTCCCATTTTCGAGCGGAAACCCTGCAACGGCCCGATTTCCCCCTTTTGAAGCAACTCTTCAACTTCCGGAATGGAAAACTGTCTGCCCCCCGGAATCTTCGTCATGGAAAACTCGCATTGCGTGCAGGCAAACCGACGATAATTTTCCTTTATCTCTCCATCACACTTTGGACAACGAGTCTTCAGCGTCGCATAGTCTCCCGGAATGGTGTCTTCATCGTACTCTTTGGCACGCTTGACGATCACCTGTGTCATCTGGGCGATTTGCTGCATGAATTCTTCCCGGCTGATCTGGCCCTTTTCCATCTGGGACAATTTGAATTCCCATTCGCCGGTCAACTCGGGCAAAGTCAATTCCTTGACTCCAAGCCCCTTCAGCAGAGTCATCAACTGGAAGGCTTTCGGGGTCGGAATCAGTTCACGTCCTTCTCGCAAAAGATATTTTTCAGTCAGCAAACCTTCGATAATCGCGGCCCGTGTCGCCGGAGTGCCCAATCCCTTGCCCTGCATCGCCTCCCGCAGCTCATCCTCAACCAGCTTGCCTGCACCTTCCATGGCAGAGAGCAGAGTCGCTTCGGTATATCTTGCCGGCGGTTTCGTCGCCAGTTCTTCGACAAGCACCTTGTCTGCCAGAACTCTGTCTCTTATACACATCTCCG
>JAEXJM010000061.1 GCA_023449275.1 Pseudomonadota bacterium
GTCGTGCTTCTCCTGTCTCTTCTGGGAGCGGGATTCATTTCACGCCTTTTGAATGAACCGCTTGCCCGCCTGGCTTACGCGGCCCGTTCGATGGCCAATGGAAAATCTCCCGACCCCCTTCCTGAGAAAGGAGTGACTGAAATCCGGGAGGCCAATCACAGTTTCAACCAGATGGTCAAAGACCTCGAGCGTGTCGATTCCGACCGGACGGAAATTCTGGCGGGGATCTCGCATGATCTGAGAACACCTTTGACGCGTATGCGGCTTGAGCTGGAAATGTCGAACCTGTCCGAAGAGAGCAAGGAAGGCATGCAGTCTGACCTGGTACAAATGGATGCGATTGTCGGGCAGTTTCTGGATTATGCCCGGTTAAACAGTCCGGCCAATACGGAAACGGTTGACATCAGTTCTCTTGTTCATGATTCGGTGGATGATGCGGCACGCCATCCGGAAATGACGATTAATGCGAATATCGAAGATGGACTCCGGATCGTTGCCAGCGAAATCGACATTCGTCGCCTGATCAATAATATCCTGACCAATATTGACCGTTACGGCCGTTCAGAAGACGGTTTTGCACAGGTGGATGTGGTTTGCAGGCGACAGGGTGATGGTGTGTTGATCGAAATTGCGGATCGCGGACAGGGTGTTCCCGAAGATAGCCTCGAGCGGATGTTGCGTCCGTTTACCCGTATGGATGATGCCAGGGGGCAGGCAAACGGTTCGGGACTGGGGTTGGCGATCGTCTCCCGGATTGCAAAACGCTATCGCGGACATGTCCGGCTCGAAAACCGGAAAGGAGGTGGTCTGCTCGTTTCCGTTCTGTTTCCGCTGGTATCTGTTTCCAAATAAATTCCGGTATGCAACCTGTTTAAAAGCGGCTTTTTCAAGGCCGCACTGTCGCTGTTTTGACGGCAAGGGTATAATAATCCATTACCGGTTTTTGCCCCATTTTTCCATTTTTGACTATACGTTATGCTTATTCTCCCTGGCTCCAATGCCTTGTCTGCCTTTCGTGCCAAAAGACTGTTGTCCGCCTTGCAGGCGATCGATCCTGCCATTACTGGTGTAACGGCGCGTTATATGCATTTTGTCGATGGCGCCGATGCCATTTCGAAAGAAGAGCTCGACCGTTTGAATGCCTTGCTGACTTACGGCGATCCGTTTATCGGAAATGAAAAAGGTGACGAATATGTGGTCGTTCCGCGGATCGGCACGATTTCGCCGTGGGCATCCAAGGCGACGGATATTGTCCACAATTGTGGAATGAACGATATCAAGAGGGTCGAACGTGGTGTTTCCTACCGGATACAACGTCCCAAAAAGGCACCTCCCCTGTCTGATGCGATCCGACTGAAGTTGATGGACAGGCTGCATGACCGGATGACGGAAATGGTTCTGGCAAAACGCAAGGATGCTGAAGCCTTGTTTCAGGAGCTGGAAGCCAAACCGCTTGAATATGTCGATGTGGTTGCGGGTGGAAAAGAGGCGCTGGTCAAAGCCAATGGCGAGCTGGGGCTGGCTCTGTCTGATGATGAAATCGATTACCTCTTCGACGCTTTCTCCAGAGCCGGACGTAATCCGACGGATGTCGAACTGATGATGTTTGCGCAGGCAAACAGTGAGCATTGCCGCCACAAGATTTTCAATGCCGACTGGACGATCGATGGCAAGGAACAGTCCAGCTCGCTTTTTGCGATGATCCGCAATACGCATGAAAAACATCCTGAAGGCACGATCGTCGCCTATAAGGACAACTCATCCATCATCAAAGGCGCAAAGGTGATGCGTTTTTATCCGCAGGGCGGGAAAAACGATTACACCTATCGCCCGAATGAGGAGCTGGCCCATATCCTGATGAAGGTGGAAACGCATAATCACCCGACGGCGATTTCGCCGTTTCCTGGTGCGGCAACCGGTTCCGGTGGCGAGATTCGTGACGAGGGTGCAACCGGGCGTGGCGCAAAACCGAAAGCCGGATTGACCGGTTTTACCGTTTCCAATCTTCAGTTGCCCCAGGCGCAACGCAGCTGGGAAAATACGGCTGATGCGACCAAAATGGAATCGGCTGACGGACAAGCTGCATACGGCAAGCCGGAGCGGATCGCGTCGCCTTTGCAGATCATGATCGATGGCCCTATCGGTGGCGCTGCTTTCAATAACGAATTCGGGCGCCCGAACCTGACGGGTTATTTTCGAACCTATGAACAGAACGTTGACAATCAGGTGTTCGGCTATCACAAGCCGATCATGCTGGCGGGCGGTATCGGTTCCATTTCGGACTTGCATACCAGGAAGAATGAATTGCCTGTCGGAACCCTGTTGATCCAGTTGGGTGGCCCGGGCATGCGTATTGGCATGGGGGGTGGTGCCGCCTCATCGATGGCGACCGGTGCGAATACCGCCGATCTGGATTTCGATTCCGTCCAGCGTGGCAATCCTGAAATGCAGCGCCGTGCGCAGGAAGTGATCAATGCCTGCTGGGCAATGAAAGAAAACAACCCGATTCTCTCGATCCATGACGTGGGGGCGGGCGGATTGTCGAACGCTTTCCCTGAAATCACGAATGACGCCAACCGTGGTGCCGTGTTCGATCTGAGAAATGTTCCACTGGAAGAAAGCGGTTTGTCTCCACGCGAAATCTGGAGTAACGAGTCACAGGAACGCTATGTTCTGGCTGTTGCGCAGGAAAACATACAGTTGTTTGACGGGCTGTGCGAACGTGAACGCTGTCCGTATTCCATCGTCGGTGTGGCAACGGAAGAGCGTCAGTTGAAAGTCGTCGATCCGGAATACAAAAACGAGCCAGTGGATATGCCGATGGATGTTTTGCTCGGCAAGCCACCGAAAATGCATCGGGACGTAACGCGTGTTGCCAACGATTATCCTGCCGTCAAACTTGATCATCTCGATATCGACACTGTTGCCAGGGACGTCATGCTTCTGCCGACAGTGGGCGACAAGTCTTTCCTGATCACGATCGGCGACCGCTCTGTCGGCGGTCTGACGAGCCGTGACCAGATGGTCGGGCCCTGGCAGGTACCGGTAGCGGATTGTGCCGTCACGCTGATGAGTTTTGAAGGTTATGCCGGCGAAGCGATGGCGATGGGCGAAAGAACGCCACTGGCCGTCATCGACGCGCCCGCTTCGGGTCGTATGGCGATTGGTGAGGCGTTGACCAATATCGTTTCTGCACCAGTCAAGAACATTTCCGATATCAAATTGTCAGCCAACTGGATGGCGGCCTGTGGCCAGCCGGGACAGGATGCGGCTCTGTTCGATACTGTCAAGGCAGTCGGCATGGAATTGTGTCCTGAACTGGGCATCAGTATCCCGGTCGGGAAGGATTCGCTTTCAATGAGAACGACGTGGAAAGACGGAGAGCTGGACAAGGAAGTCATGTCGCCGGTTTCATTGATCGTTTCGGCATTTGCGCCTGTGCCGGATGTCCGTGGTGCAATGACACCGCTATTGAATACGGATGTCGGTGAGACGGTTCTGCTTCTGGTTGATCTTGGCCGTGGCAAGAACCGTATGGGGGCTTCAGCACTGGCGCAGGTCACGCAGCAGATCGGTTCTTCAGTACCGGATGTCGATAGTGCTGACGATCTGAAGGCCTTCTTTACAGTTATCCAGAAACAGAACAAGGAAGACAGGCTTCTGGCCTACCATGACCGTTCCGATGGCGGTCTGTTCGCGACCCTGTGCGAAATGGCATTTGCCAGCCGTTGCGGCCTGTCGATCGACCTGGATTCTGTCGTCGATGCGGCAGTTGAAAAGGGAACGGACAAGGAAAACGTTCTGGCTGCCCTTTTCAATGAAGAACTGGGTGCGGTCATCCAGATCCGCTCTGCCGATCTGAGAAAAATAAAGATGGCCCTGAAACGGGCGGGGCTGGACAAGGCAACTCATGTTCTGGGTACTGTCACTGAAGGCGAAAGGCTGGAATTCAAGTTGCATGGCATGCCGGTTTATACCCATTCCCGTGTCGAGCTGCACCGTTTGTGGAGTGAAACGAGCTGGCGCATCGCCCGCCTGCGTGACAATCCGGAATGTGCCGACATGGAATACGACCGCATTCTGGATGTGACCGATACGGGAATGGCTCCGCGGGTCACTTTCGATCAGGAAGAGGATGTTGCCGCTCCGTTTATTGCCAAAGGTATTCGTCCGCGAGTAGCCATTTTGCGCGAGCAGGGATCGAATTCCCATGTGGAAACAGCATACGTGATGCACAAGTCCGGTTTTGAAGCGGTTGACGTTCATATGAGCGATCTGATCAGCGGCCGTCTGTCGCTGGACGATTGCAAGGGACTGGTCGCTGTCGGTGGTTTCTCGTATGGGGACGTACTCGGTGCCGGTGAGGGCTGGGCGAAAACCATCCTGTTCAATGACATGCTCAAAGAACAGTTCGAGACTTTCTTCATCCGTCAGGATACATTTGCACTGGGAATCTGTAACGGTTGCCAGATGATGAGCAGCCTTGCTTCCATGATTCCGGGGGCGGAGGCCTGGCCGAAATTTGTCCGGAACCGTTCCGAACAGTTCGAGGCACGCTTCACAATGGTCGAGATCCAGAAATCGCCCTCGATTTTCTTCACTGGTATGGAAGGGACGAGAGCGCCGATCGTTGTTTCGCACGGTGAAGGCCGTGCGGATTTCTCGCAGCAGGGCAACATCGACAAGGCGCTGGTCGCCATGAGGTACATTGACCATAATGGACAGCCGACGGAAATTTATCCGATGAATCCGAATGGCTCTCCGCAGGGAATGACCTCTGTCACGACGCCGGATGGCCGTTTCACTGTGTTGATGCCTCATGCAGAACGCGTTTTCCGGACGGTACAGCAATCCTGGGCACCGGATTTCTGGGGGGAAAGTTCACCCTGGATGCGCATGTTTTGCAATGCCCGCAAGTGGATGGGGTGATACTGACACTGGTTGAGCCGGAAACAGCCTGTTTTTGAAACAGGCTGTTTCCAATTGGGATGGTTTGTTTTATTTAAACCACAATAACAGCCATACCGATGTTTTTTCCAAATGGAATGAAATCCCCGTACAGCCTTTTATTTGTGTTTCCATAAAGGCTTGCAGGCGGACTGGACCGTTTCATCCGAAATCCAAAACAGTCGGGTATATCGTTTTTTTTCTTTTATAATCGTTATTTCAGCATTCTTGCCTACTTTCAATATAAAAATGAAATCTGCCGAAATTCGTCAAAAGTTTCTGAGCTTTTTTGAAGCCAAGGGCCACACTGTTGTCCGTTCAAGCCCGCTGGTTCCCGCCAACGACCCGACCCTGATGTTGACCAACGCAGGGATGGTTCAGTTCAAGGACGTGTTCCTCGGGCTCGACAAGCGTCCATATACCCGCGCCACTTCCGTACAGCGTTGTGTGCGGGCGGGCGGCAAGCATAATGATCTTGAAAACGTCGGTTATACGGCTCGTCATCATACGTTCTTCGAAATGCTGGGCAATTTCAGCTTCGGCGATTATTTCAAGCGGGATGCCATTCATTATGCGTGGGAATTATTGACTGAAGTTTACAAGTTACCTGCCGGGAAGCTCTGGGCAACGGTCTATCACGAAGATGATGAAGCCTATGACATCTGGGCCAATGAAATCGGTTTGCCGAAGGAAAGGATCGTCCGTATCGGCGACAACAAGGGTGCCCGCTATGCATCGGACAATTTCTGGCAGATGGCCGATACCGGCCCATGTGGTCCCTGTAGCGAAATCTTCTATGACCATGGCCCTGACGTGGCTGGTGGTCCTCCGGGAAGTCCGGATGAAGACGGCGACCGTTATATCGAAATCTGGAATCTGGTGTTCATGCAGTTCAACCGCGACGAACAGGGTAATATGACACCTTTGCCAAGTCCCTGTGTCGATACCGGTATGGGGCTGGAACGTCTGGCAGCGGTATTGCAGCATGTCCACAGCAATTATGAAATCGATCTGTTCCAGAACCTGATCAAGGCTGCTGCCCGTGAAACCGGTACGGCCGATTTGACGAACAATTCCCTGAAAGTCATTGCCGACCATATCCGCGCGACTTCTTTCATGATCGTTGACGGCCTGATTCCCGGCAGTGACGGTCACGGTTATGTCTTGCGCCGGATTATCCGGAGGGCCTTGCGCCACGGATACAAACTTGGTCAGACCAAACCATTCTTCTACAAACTGGTGGAAGACCTCGTCGGGGAAATGGGTGCCGCTTATCCGGAACTGGCAGAAGCCGCCGGTTATGTGCAGCGTATTTTGCGCCATGAAGAGGAACGTTTCGGTGA
Organism: Pseudomonadota bacterium; assembly: GCA_023449275.1. Classification (GTDB taxonomy): domain Bacteria; phylum Pseudomonadota; class Gammaproteobacteria; order Burkholderiales; family Burkholderiaceae_D; genus Oxalobacter. The sequence goes on from JAEXJM010000061.1 coordinate 6,291, forward strand.
AACGCTCGACAACGGCATGAAAATTCTGGAATCCGCTCTTTCCGACGGAACGAAAGTCCTGAATGGCGAAACCGCTTTCACGCTTTACGATACCTATGGATTCCCGCTTGATCTGACGGCTGACATTTGCCGTGAAAGGGACATTTCAGTCGATGAACAGGGCTTTGAAGTCGCGATGGAGAAACAGAGAGCGACAGCTCGCGCTTCTGGCAAATTCAAGATGACAGCCGCTCTGGAATATCACGGTGACAAGACACAGTTCGTCGGTTACGAAAGACTGGAAGAAACCGGTACGGTTATCGCGCTCTATCGTGACGGTACGCCGGTTGGGAAAATCGAGGCAGGCCAGAGTGGTGTGGTCGTGCTGGATACCACCCCTTTCTATGCTGAATCCGGTGGTCAGGTCGGTGACGTCGGTGTGCTGGTTGGCAACAACATGCGTTTCGATGTGGAAGATACCCAGAAAATTCAGGCGGATGTGGCAGGCCATCATGGCAAGCTTGTCAACGGAACGATTGCCATCGGTGACAAGGTCGATGCCCGTGTGAATATGGAATTGCGTGCACAGACGATGCGTAACCATTCGGTAACGCATCTGATGCACAAGGCTTTGCGTCAGGTACTCGGTTCCCATGTCGCACAGCGCGGTTCCCTTGTCGATCCGGAAAAAACCCGTTTCGACTTCAGCCACAATGCGCCGGTTACCGATGATGAAATCCGTCAGGTCGAAGAAATCGTCAATCGTGAAATCGTCGCAAACAATCCGACGCAGGCACAGCAGATGAGTTTCGATGAAGCGATTGCGCATGGCGCAACGGCGCTTTTCGGTGAAAAATACGGTGATGTTGTCCGTGTGCTGGATATCGGTTTTTCCTGCGAATTGTGTGGTGGCACGCACGTTTCCCGTACCGGTGACATCGGTTTCTTCAAGATCGTCTCAGAAGGGGGCGTGGCCGCTGGCATTCGCCGTGTTGAAGCGATTACAGGACTTGTTGCGACGCAATGGGTTCAGGAGATGGCCCGAAAAGTCGGGGAAGCCGCCATGGCCCTGAAAACGCAGCCTGACGATCTGGTCAATCGTATCGTTCAGGTTCAGGACCATATCAAGGGGCTTGATCGTGAACTGTCAACATTGAAGGCCAAGTTCGCTTCCAGTCAGGGTGACGATCTGGCTGGCAAGGCAATGGACATCGAGGGTGTGAAGGTTCTGGCAGCCCTGATTGAAGGTGCCGATGTTCCGGGCTTGCGCAATACGATGGACAAGCTGAAAGACAAGCTGAAAACGGCCGCCGTCGTTCTGGCGGCTGTCAACGATGGCAAGGTCAGCCTGATTGCCGGTGTCACATCGGATATGACATCAAAACTGAAAGCGGGCGAACTGGTCAACCATGTCGCCAGACAGGTCGGTGGCAAAGGCGGTGGACGTCCTGACATGGCTCAGGCGGGGGGGACTGATCCAAGCGGTCTGGATAATGCATTGAACAGTGTAGGAGACTGGGTCAGGGAACGTCTTGGCTGAGTGAAAAGCGAATGGGAAACAGTAGGGAAAAAAAAGTCGACCAGACAGTGGATGCCTGTGGGCTGAAGTGTCCGATGCCGATTCTGCGTGCCAAGAAGGTACTGGCGACGATGGAATCGGGGCAGTTGCTGAAGGTGCTGGCAACCGATCCGGCTGCCGCTTCCGATTTCCATTTTTTCGGACGCCAGACAGGGAATGAAGTCGTCGGTGAGTTCGAGGAAAAAGGTGTGTTTTCCATTATCGTCAGACGCAAGTAGCAAGATTTGAAAGAGTGCGGTTTTCTGGAGCAAGTGCATGAAAATACTGGTACCCGTCAAACGGGTTGTTGATTTCAATGTGAAGATTCGGGTCAAGCCTGATGGCAGTGGCATTGAAACGGATAACGTCAAAATGTCGATGAATCCGTTTGATGAAATCGCGATTGAAGAAGCGGTTCGCCAAAAGGAAGCCGGTGTGGCTTCCGAGGTTGTCACCGTGTCCTGTGGCGTGGAAAAAGCGCAAGATACCCTGCGTACGGCAATGGCGATCGGTGCAGATAGGGGTGTTCTGGTGAAAACCGATGCCAGCCTGCAGCCTCTGGCCGTAGCGAAAATGCTCGTCAGGCTGGTTGAAAAAGAACAGCCCCAACTGGTCATTCTGGGCAAACAGGCCACGGATGACGATGCCAATCAGACCGGGCAGATGCTTGCGGCACTGCTCGACTGGCCTCAGGCGACATCCGTTTCCAAATTGACTGTCGAAAACGGCAAGGCGATCGTCACACGTGAAATCGACGAGGGGCAGGAAACGCTGGCACTGGAATTACCGGCCGTCATCACGGCTGATTTGCGCCTGAATGAACCGCGCTACGTTACACTGCCCAATATGATGAAGGCGAAGAAAAAGCCGATCGATGTCGTGACGCCGGAAGAATTGGATGTCTCCGTCGAATCCCGTCTGAAGATCGTCAAGGTTTCCGAACACGCTGCACGTTCGGAAGTCCAGATGGTTCCGGATATCGCCACTCTGGTCGCCAAACTGAAAAACGAAGCCAAAGTGATTTGAGGAAAAAAGCCGTTTGCCGGCTTGAGAAACAGGATCAGAAATGCCCATATTAGTAATTGCCGAACACGACAACCAGTCTTTGAAAAGCGGTACATGCCATGCCGTCAGTGCTGCCGTTTTGTGTGGCCAAGACGTTCATGTGCTGGTTGCGGGTTCACAATGTGACAATGCCGCAAACGAAGCCGCGACCATTGCCGGTGTCTCCAAAGTGCTCAAAATCGATGCGGCCGATCTGGAACATGGTCTGCCGGAAAATGTGGCGGCGCAGGTATTGTCTATTGCACAAGATTATTCCCATATTCTTGTCGGGGCGACGTCCTTCGGCAAAGCCGTTTTGCCGCGTGTGGCAGCCAGACTGGACGTCAGTCAGATTTCCGAAATCACGAAAGTGATATCACCCGATACGTTCGAACGTCCGATTTATGCGGGCAATGCGATTGCCACAGTCCAGTCGTCCGATCCGGTGAAAGTCATGACGGTCAGGACGACGGCGTTCGCTCCGGCTGAAAAGGGCCATTCGGTTCCGGTCGAAGCGGTAGCGGCAGTGCCTGGCAATGGCAAAACATCCTATCTGTCCCATCAGGTCGACAAATCGTCCCGTCCTGAACTGTCCAGTGCGAAAATCGTCGTCGCAGGCGGGCATGGGGTCGGATCGGCTGACAATTTCAAACTGATCGAGCAACTGGCCGACAAGCTGGGGGCCGCTATTGGTGCTTCCCGTTCCGCAGTGGACGCAGGGTTCGTCGCCAACGACTTGCAGGTCGGCCAGACAGGCAAGATCGTCGCACCTGATTTGTATATCGCCATCGGGATTTCCGGGGCGATCCAGCACGTTGCGGGAATCAAGGATGCCAAAACGATCGTGGCGATCAATCAGGATGTGGATGCCCCGATTTTCCTGACGGCTGACTATGGAATTGTGGGAGATCTGAACGAGTTGGTTCCCCAACTGGTCGCGGCTCTGGACTGAATGCCGCCTGGCTGAGCCTTGACAAGTTGGACAGTACGGATATTTTTTAAATTATAAAAAGGCGGATTGATTGAAATCCGTGAAAAAAACAGGCGGTGTTTTCTGGTTGATTCTCACTGTTTCGAAAACATCGTCACGGCTTATTAATTCGGTACCTTTTAAAAGAGAGTATCAACTATGACAATATCGGAAAGTGCGATTTCTTCCCTGCAAGCACCCCAGGAAATTTCCACAGAGGTACTGCTTGAAAAATACGCGAAGGGCAATGAAACCAGTGCAGATGAAGTAATGGAACGGGTTGCTTGTGCCCTGGCGGAAGTGGAAGCACCCAAAAGCAGGAAGAAATTCGCCGATGAATTTTTGTGGGCGATGCAAAACGGTTTCATTCCGGCGGGCCGCGTCAGCAGTGCAGCCGGTACCGGCTTGCAGACGACGCTGATCAATTGCTTTGTCCAGCCTGTGGGCGATTCCATCACGAATATGGCTGACGGCAAACCTGGCATTTACACGGCATTGGCCCAGGCGGCGGAAACGATGCGCCGGGGTGGCGGGGTCGGTTATAACTTCTCGCCTATCCGCCCGCGTGGTGCCAGGGTACGCGGGACGGGTAGCAGTGCTTCAGGTCCCATTTCCTACATGAAGGTGTTCGATCGTTCCTGTGAAACGGTGGAATCGGCAGGTGCACGTCGTGGTGCACAGATGGCGGTATTGAATATCGAACATCCGGATATCATCGAGTTCATCACCATCAAGCAGGAGCAGAACCAGCTCAGCAATTTCAATGTTTCAGTCGGTGTGACCGATCAGTTCATGCAGGCCGTCGAAAGTGACGGCGATTTTGAACTGGTCCATATTGCCGAACCGAATGATGATCTCAAGAAAAAGGGGGCATACAAGCGTTCTGACGGCAAATGGGTTTACAGCAAGGTCAAAGCCAGGGGCATCTGGGATCTGGTCATGAAAAGCACTTATAACGCGGCTGAACCCGGTGTCCTCTATATCGATCGTATCAACAGGGAAAACAATCTCGCCTATTGTGAAGTCATCGAGGCGACCAATCCATGTGGTGAACAGCCATTGCCGGATTATGGCTGCTGCTGTCTCGGCAGCCTGAACCTGACCTGCTTTGTCACGGCTCCGTTTTCGGCACAGCCGCTGTTTGATTTCAATCTGCTGGCACGGGTGACGAAAATTGCCGTACGCATGCTGGACAATGTGCTGACAGCGACGAAATGGCCACTGGACGAACAGGCGAAGGAAGCGGCCGCAAAACGTCGTATCGGGCTGGGTTTCACCGGTCTGGGCGATGCACTGATCATGCTTGGTATCCGTTACGATTCAGAAAAAGCCCGTCTCTTGTCGGCAGAAATCGCCAAGGCCATGCGCGACGCGGCTTATTCCGGTTCCATCGAGCTCGCAAAAGAACGCGGCGCTTTCCCGATGCTGGATGTCGAAAATTATCTGAAAGGCGGTTTCGCTTCCCGTTTGCCGGAAAACATGAAAGACATGATCCGCAAACACGGCATCCGAAATTCGCATCTGACTTCGATTGCACCGACAGGAACGATTTCACTGGCTTTCGCCGACAATGCTTCCAATGGTATCGAACCGGCATTCTCGTGGTTCTATAACCGTGTCAAACGCATGCCGGACGGTTCAAAGAAAAACTATACCGTCGAGGATCATGCCTATCGTGTCTATCGCTCAATGGGCAATGATGTGTCCAAATTGCCGGATTATTTCGTTTCCGCACTGGAAATCACCGCGATCGACCACATGCTGATGGTGGCGGCTGTCGCTCCGTATATCGATGCCGCCATTTCCAAGACGGTGAATGTCGCGGAAGAGTATCCATATGAGGATTTCAAGAATCTGTATATGGAAGCTTGGAAAAAAGGCCTGAAAGGCATTACGACCTATCGTCCGAACAATGTCAGAACGGCAATCCTGTCCGTGCCGACCGAGAAAGAGAAAGAAGAAGCCAGACAGGAAGAAGCCAGAATTGTCCAGCCGGTTACGCTGTCTGAACAGGACAAGCGCATCATCCTGAAAGAGGTCACGATCGCTCCGCCCCTGTCTTCACTGCGTTGGCCGTCACGTCCTGCATTGCCTGCAGGGGCATCGGCCTGGATCAGTGAACAGATCATGTCGCCACAGGGTGAGTTTGCCGTGGCCGTTTCCGACCATGACGGTATTCCTTTTGAAGTATGGGTACTCGGTGGCCAGACACCACGCGGACTGGATGCCATTGCCAAGACTCTCTCGATCGACATGCGTGCCAATGATCGCAACTGGCTGCACAAGCGTTTTACCATGCTTTCCAACATGGGCGGTGATTCGTTTGAAATGCCGATGCCACCAAATGGTGAATTCGTTCAGGTTCCAAGCGCAACGGCAGCACTGGCCCGTCTGGTCATGTGGCGCTACAACCAGCTGGGTGCACTGGATCACCGCGAAGACGAACCGTCTCCCGTCCTGGATGCGTTGTTTACGCCGCATGAGCCGAGAACCGGGACGGATGGTACGCTGGCATGGGTTGCCGATGTCCAGAACCCGTCAACCGGTGACGATTTCGTCCTGATGTTAAAAGAACTGGAAATGCCGGACGGTACACGCCGCCCATACAGTATCGGCCTGACGGGAGGTCATCCAAGAGCGCTTGACGGTCTGTGCAGGCTCCTGTCCGTTGATATGCGCGTGATCGATCCGGCATGGATAGGCATGAAGCTGCGGAAACTTCTGAATTATGCAGAGCCACGTGGTGATTTTCTTGCACGGGTTCCCGGACAGGCACGTCAGGCCAGTTTCGCCTCGACTGTTGCTTACATTGCCCAACTGGTCATTCACCGTTATGCCATGCTGGGTATCCTGACGCCGGACGGCCATCCTGTCAAACCATTGGGCGTGGTGGCAGATGAGCCGGCTCGCGATGTCCGTCCGACAGTATTGAGAATGCCGGGCAAGCTGTGTACCGAATGCGGCAATACGACCGTCATTCGCAAGGATGGCTGTGATTTCTGTACGGCCTGCGGAGCGATCGGTTCCTGCGGTTAAGTCTGCATCCTGTTGACTGTAACACCCTGCTGTATCTTGCGATACCGGCAGGGTGTTTTTTATGGATATAGGGAGATGCCATATGGATTCGAACGTTTCCAGAAATGCAGGCCGTTTCTCCGGTTTTGCCGATGTTTACGATCAGGCATGTCCGGCGATGCCTTTTTATCCGGTCAAGATCATTCAGGCATATCGGGAGCGAAAACCGGGTCTGGTTGTCGATCTGGGAAGTAGCACCGGCCTGTCTTTCCTGATCCGGAAAGGGCAGTGTGATGAGCTGGTCGGAATCGAACCGGATGATGACATGCTGGCTGAGGCAAGACTCAAAGAAACGGATGGCATCTCGTTTCGGAAAGGTTTTTCCGATGAAACAGGGTTGAAAGAAGCATCAGCGGATGTGGTCGTCTGTTCCCGGCCATTTCACTGGATGGAACCGGACAACGCTGGCTGAAATCAATCAATCGCATTCTGACACCGGGCGGTGTGTTTGCGACGATGGATTGTGACTGGCCGCCTGTTTGTCGCTGGGAAGTGGAAAATGCCTGTGCCATACTTTTCAAAAAGGTGTGGGAAATCGAAGAAACGAATCCGATAGTCAGGGGTACCTTTTTCCGATGGGACAAGGAAGGCCATCTTCACAGCATACGGGAAAGCGGATGGTTCCATTTTACACGTGAAATCATTTTTTCGAATACAGAACCATGTACCGCCAACAGGTTCATCGAACTGGCAGAAAGTCAGGGTGGTTTGCAGACAATTCTGAAAAAAGCCCACGGCCTGATTGCAGATGATCTTTACAGATTTGAAAGGGCTGTCTTCAATGTCTTCGGAGAACATGAATTCGATGTCGATTTCGGCTATCGGATGAGAGTCGGCATGAAATAAGACAGCACTGTTCCGCTTTGAATATCATTTGCAGATAAGTTCTGATTTCTGGAAGTTTTTTATCTGGAAATGTATTTTCAACGGGAAATAAAATAGATGGAATGCAGGTCGGATCCTGTTGGTTGCCCAAAGGACAATTTCCTTCAGGAATTGTCTGTCAGGATAGTGTTCCTGATTGTTTTACCTCAATCGCAAAATCAGGATTGATATTAATATTTTTGTTTACCGGTTTGCGATTACCCTGATATTTGCGCAATGCAAATATTGTCTGGCAAGCATCGGTGATCATGGTGTTCAATATCCTGTTTTTGTGTGAGACAAGCATGTTATCCAATACTTATGTCCGGATTGTCTGTTCGAATGAAAACAACAGCATCAGGGAATTACTCAGGCAGCTTGAGTGCTGGAAGGCGGAATTGTCTGATACAGATGAGAATGGTACGTCGATTTCAGGGCTTGTCGGCCGGATCGAAAAGGGACGTCAGGCACGGCGGTTTGAAAAATATATCTTGCCCTTTCTCGAGGCGGAAAATGCCGGAAACGATGCCTTGAATGAATTGTATAAGACAAAGAAGGAACTGGCTGTGTCATATGCTGTTCTCAGGCCGCTTCTGGCGTTGACAACGGAAGGTCGGATGGTTGACTGGCAGATTTTACAGCCTGAGATCAGACGTTATTGCGAGCTGAACCGGCGTTTGCTTGAACTGGAAGAGAACAGGGCAGGTGTTCCGGTTCAGACAAAGGTTTCCGAGGATGTCTGGTTTTCACTGGCGGAAAACTTCATCAGGGAAGACAAAGCACTTCTTGAGAACAGGTATTCAAGTGAAAAGGATGTGTTCGATTTGATCTCGGGCAATGCTGTCAGAAAACAGGGTGTTATACGAGTACAGGGTATAATATAATGTTCTGCAATTCGGGTTGTTTATCCAGTCGCCCGGATCTGCCACAAAACGGCAGTGCGGAAAGTTATGCAAAAAATGTCATTTGTATAGCTTTGGATGGGCCAAGCCGGTTTACCTTAATCGGGTAACTATCGGGGTTGAGCCGTTCCGGTTATCTCAAAAAGATTTTAATGAAAGGTCTATTATGAAAAAATCAATGTCAAGAGAACATGCGGATTATTTGAAACTCTGTTATATGAGCATGGGTCTCGATCATGAAATTATGCTGGATTTGCAGAACCAGAGAGCAAAGGCTTATGACCTGCTTGCCAATATCCATACACAGGTGGCGCAACAGGGTAGTCCTGCCAATGACTGCTGCAAGCGTTATCAATGCAACTGTGCCAATTCCTGATCGTTTTCTGGCAGTTGTTCTCTGATTGTCCAGTTGCCAGCAAATAGTGCTACTGCTCCCGATGGATTGTATGCCTGGTGAATTTCAAGCCTTTTTCAGGGTATAAAATCTGTCGTGGTTTCCAGTAGCGATCTTTTCCTCTCCACCTCTTCCAGTCGTCAAAAGGCATTTTGTCGGCCTAAACGCGTCATAAAATCAATTTTCGGCAAATTTCTTCATTTTTTTTGACAAGAAAAAGCTAATTTTCCTCACCTCTTGATATCATGTCTTTTTTCATGAAGTCGGATTTCCAAGGTTATGCTGAATTTTCTATTAAATTGTTTCCGCAAAAAACGCCAGGTTGCGATACCGCAGCCCGCCGTCAGGAAAATGCCATCCGAATCGCAGCTGGCCAAGCAGGAGGCTTTGCGGCAGGCGGAACAATTGTCTGGTGATGACATGCTGATTGCGGAATTCGTTCTGCAATGCCGGTTCGCCGATGCACGTTATGTCGCTGCCCGGAAAATTTATGCCAGGGATGCGCTTGAAAAGGTCCGTTCGGCTTTGCTGAAAACGGATCGCCGCGTTTCCCGGCTGATGCAAACCCGTTTGAGTGAGCTGGCTTTTTCCGAGAAATTTCTCGCTGTCGCACAGGAATGTAT
>JAEXJM010000066.1 GCA_023449275.1 Pseudomonadota bacterium
CGAATTTCTTCGACAATACGGTCGCAATCGCCGCTGTCAGCGTGGTTTTTCCATGGTCAACGTGACCAATTGTTCCTACGTTTACGTGCGGCTTCGTCCGCTCATACTTGCTCTTTGCCATTTTCAACTCCTAACTAATGAAGAGAATATCAAGACCCACGCCCGACTTCTACGCGATGCAAACAAACACCATTTTGAAATGCACAATCTGTGGTGCCCTTGACGTGGATTGAACACGTGGCCTCTCCCTTACCAAGGGAGTGCTCTACCACTGAGCTACAAGGGCAAAAAACCTAAGGCAAAATGACTGGAGCGGGCGAAGGGAATCGAACCCTCGTCTTAAGCTTGGAAGGCTTCGGCTCTACCATTGAGCTACACCCGCACTCGCCTGCATCATTTTGCAAAATCTTGTGGTGGAGAGGGCTGGATTCGAACCAGCGTACTCGTAAGAGGGCAGATTTACAGTCTGCTGCCATTAACCACTCGGCCACCTCTCCGCAAGGAACCTCGAATTATGTCAGATACAACAACACAAGTCAATGCACCTATTTCAGATAAACAACAAATTGAATGGATTTTCGCGCAATTATACGCTTGAAATCGCATTGCACACTTCCCAAAACACCAGCCATCCCTTTTTATTGCTTATTTTCACAAAAAAACCACATTATTTCGCCGGTCAACCTTGTCAGTGATGCCCATGACGATATCCGTGCCTTGGGTAATATCGCACGTCGTAATAATGACGGGCCGGATATCTTTTCACCACATGACCTGAAACATATGGAGATACGACAGGAACGGATGGAATGACTGTCACGATCGGCGCAACTGGCGGAGCAGACGCAGCAACCACAACCGGAACCCCGATATTGATCGACCAGTTCCCTGCATTAGCCGCACCTGGGAATGCGAAAGAAACGACTGCCAGAACCATCGCGCACAGACATGAAAAAAATTTGGTGTTTCTCATGATTTTCTCCAATCAGAATGTCATGAGCCACATTAAACCGGATTCACTTACGATATCCTATTCATATACTGTAAGATATGTAACAGATTTTTTCACTATGGAACCCGCCTGAAATGCGGGCAGGGGTACCCGAAGCAAACAGAAACATTCAAAACCACTAAACTGACAGAAAATGGCACAGGACAGACAACCCAAAAAAACCGGATGGATGACAACCTTCTTGCGAGGTCTTGCCATCTTTTTTCTCATTATGGGCGTTTACTATTTTGCCAAGGCATGGCTTTTCAACTGACAGTGCATTCGGGATTCAGTTATTTTCATAAGTCCAATTCAGCAGCGCGTTGAACATACCGCGTGACCGTCTTGCATCAGGATCATTGACCATACAGACAATCAGGTAACGCCTCCCGCTTTTCGCCAGAACATACCCGGCAATAGCCCGCACATTATCGATGGCTCCGGTTTTGATATGTGCCTTTCCCGCGATGTCATTTTCTTTCAGGCGCTTCGACATCGTTCCGTCTTTGCCGACAATAGGAAAAGAGGACATCAGCTCCGGCATCACAGGGGAATGAAAAGCCGTTTTCAGAATCTGCCCCATTATTGACGGCGATATTTTCTCCAGCCTCGACAATCCTGACCCATTCTCGATAACCAGACCGTCATGCGGAATATTTCTGGAATCCAGCCAGTCTTTGATTGCATCAACCCCCTGCGATACTTCGGCATTATCCCCGTAATGATGGTGTCCGATCGACAGCAAAAGCTGGCGGGCCATAACATTATTACTATGTTTGTTGACCGCAGAAACAATCGCTGACAATTTCGGCGAATTCCATTCCGCCACTTTCAGGGCTCCGGCAGGCAAAGTGCCATCGACAAATTCCCCTCTGAACAGTCCCCCTGCCTCTTTCCAGAGAACCATGAAAACGCTTTCAAAATAGCGGGTATTGCTCATCTGCCAGGGAAGTACCGACCAGCTCTTTTCCTGACACGCACTGGAATACATCCCGTTGAAATCGGCATGCCGGTCATCGAATTGAAGATCGATATCTTTTTTCCAGTCCCCGCATTCTGCATTGGACAAAAGTGGCGGCGTGATTTTCACCCCATCCAAACGGGGCTCGAAAACCACTTTGACCCGATTTTCCGTTTCATCAGGAATCAACGTCACGTCGATTTTCTTTTCATTCAAAAGAAGCGCATCGGGCCCGGCATTGTAGGGCTTCAGCGGTTCATTATCAAAAGCGGCCGCATCGAACGGTACAGACCTGAATACACTTCTGTCCAGAATGACGCTCCCTCTGATATCGTGAACACCCGCATCCTGAATCCGATGGATGAACAGCCACAAATCCTTTTGTGAAAATACCGGATCGCCACTGCCTTTTATGATCAGATCGCCATATAAAACACCGTCCTCGAGCTTTCCGGAAATATATGCCCCGGTTTTCCAGACATGAGACGGTCCCAGCAGTTCAAGTGCAGCATAAGTTGTCAGCACTTTCATCGTCGAGGCAGGGACAAAAGCAATATCGGCATTGTATGCGAGAACCGGAACATCCGAGTCAAGCGGCTCAATCATGACGCCTACAGAACTTTCCGGTATTCCATTCAGTTCAAGCTCCGATTTAACTACCGCAGGCAAGCCCTGCGCGAAAACCGGCACGGCCATTGTCAACAGGAATCCAAAAAACCACCTACGGAAAAATGCGAATGTTCTTGTCATTTTCACTCTTGTGCCATCATGTTTGCCGTCCGGACAGTTGACTTTATCTCAAGCTTAGCGCTACCAGTTGTATTTTACAAAGAGAAACGTTTATAATTGAGAATAATTATCATTTAAGTCGTTACAATAATTCATGAGTCTTGCATTATTAAAACAGCCTTCCACCTTTGTTGATGTGCCGGTTGACAATCTGGCTCAACTCAGAAAAGGCGATTTTGCAGTTATTATCGGATATACCGATGATGAAAGATCGCTTTTCATCAAGACCCGGCTGCAGGAGCTGGGTTTTTTACCGGGCGAAAAAATTTATGTTCATGCTGAAGCTTTTCCAGGCAGAGATCCTATGGCTATCCGGGTGGGCAATTCCATTTTCGCACTCCGCCGCGCGGAAGCTGAAAAAATTCGCATCATTCCGGCCAGCAATGATGCTGGTTGATTCGGCTCCCGAATATCCTTCAAAATGAATTCCCCTCTTTCCATTGCCTTGATCGGCAACCCAAATTGCGGCAAAACCGCCCTCTTCAACCGTCTCACCGGCTCGCACCAAAAAGTCGCCAATTATGCAGGCGTTACCGTTGAACGGAAGGAAGGATCCCTGACCACAGAAGCGGGGCGGCAATTTCATATTATCGATTTGCCAGGTATATACAGCCTGACGCCACTGTCGCAAGACGAGGAGATCACACGGAGTGCACTGATCGACAAGACAAAAGATATTCCTATCGACCTTGTCGTATTCGTTGCCGACGCGACGAATCTGAAAAGAAGCCTGAAACTGATTGTGGACGTCATTCATCTGGGTTACCCGACAGTACTGGCTTTGAACATGACTGACCTTGCCCGAAAAAGCGGACAAGTCGTCGATCTTGGTATATTGCAGAAAGAACTGGGAATTCCTGTTGTCGAAACCACTGCCGTCCAATCCAACGGCGTCAAATCGCTGCTCGATATTCTCGACACGCCCGAAAACCTGCTGAACAGGCAATCTTTACCCCTTGCGCACACTGCGCACGACATCAACCAAATACTTGGGGCCGCCGTCAGGAAAAGTGCCGATACCTATTCGCTGAACCAGCGTATCGATTCGTTTGTTCTGCACCCTCTTCTCGGTTTCCCCATCCTTCTTGCCATTCTTTTTTGCATGTTTCAGGCCGTCTTCAGCTGGGCGGAAATCCCGAAAGAATGGATCGAAGCGGGAATCGAAATGATCGGGAATCTTTTTACAGTCATGCTTCCGGAAGGAATCCTGCGCAGCCTTGTCGTGGACGGAATCATTGCAGGCGTAGGCAGCATCGTCGTTTTCCTGCCGCAGATCCTGATTCTGTTCTTCTTCATTCTGGTGCTTGAAGAATCCGGATACTTGCCCAGAGCGGCGTTCATGCTGGACAAACTGATGAGCAGTATCGGCCTGTCAGGCCATGCTTTCATTCCACTCCTGTCCAGTTTTGCCTGCGCCGTTCCTGGCATCATGGCGACCCGTACGATCAAAAACAGAAAAGACCGGATCATCACCATTTTGATTGCCCCCCTGATGACCTGTTCCGCGCGTCTGCCTGTCTATGCGCTCATCATCGGCGCTTTCATTCCCGAGAGGACTGTCGGCATTTTCAACCTTCAGGGACTGGTTCTTTTTTGCCTGTATATTTGTGGAATCATCGCGGCCATTCTCGTCGCATGGATCATGAAGCGACTGGCAGGCAAAAACGAATATCAACCGCTTCTGATGGAACTTCCCTCCTATCATTTGCCTCAAATAAGAAATATCTTCCTTGGATTATGGATACGGGCACGTATATTTCTGGTCAGGGTCAGCACCATTATTTTCGCTACATCTGTTCTGTTATGGGCACTGTCGAGTTTTCCGTCTCCACCCGATGGTGCAGTCGGCCCGGCTATCCAGTACAGTTTTGTCGGCCAGCTCGGCCACCTGATTGAGTATGTGGTCAAACCGATTGGCTTCAACTGGCAAATTGCCGTTGCCCTGATTCCGGCAATGGCGGCAAGGGAAATCGCCGTGAGTGCACTTGGAACGGTCTATGCGCTCTCGGCAAGCGGAGACGATCTGTCAGTCGCGCTGTCATCACTTCTGTCAGCGAACTGGAGTCTGCCGACAGCACTTTCGCTTTTGGCATGGTTTGTTTTTGCACCGCAATGTTTCGCTACTCTCGGTGTCATAAAACGTGAAACGAATTCCTGGTGGATCATGATATTCGCAGCAGTATATTTGTTCTGTCTGGCCTATTTCGCCGCTTTTGCGACATACCATATTGCCGGTTTTTTTCTGGGTTCATGATATGCAGAATCTGATCGTTACATGCATCATCATTTTTTCAATCGGTATTCTTTACCGATATGGTGCCCCTCCCACACTGAAATACTGTATCCGTTATTGTCTTTTCAGGCTTTTTATCGTACTGAATATGGAAACGCTGGCGGAAAAAACGAATCCGGAACGATTCAGAAACGACTCCTCCAGTTGTTGCGGTTGCAGTAAATGCCCACCTCAAAAGGAAAACGTTCATCTCATCCGCATCATCCGAAAGATGAACATGGATAAATAATAAGAAAAATACTTCTCTATTTTTCCGATTTTCAGAAATATCAGGATTTATCTGTTTTCGCACAAACCGGAAAAAATTTTTTCTTATATCTTGAAATCTTTATGTGCCACCCATATACTTAGCACTCATTAGAAGAGAGTGCTAACAACAGCCTCTTCAGGCCCTGACCTCAAGGGAAAAGATTTAAACCACCTGCAACATTCAGGTACGTATCCATAAAAAACAATACTTTGATTTATAAGGAAATCGTTATGAAACTTCGTCCTTTGCAAGATCGCATCATTGTCAAACGCGTCGATCAGGAAAAAACCACCGCTTCCGGCATCGTCATTCCGGATAATGCAGCAGAAAAGCCGGATCAGGGTGAAGTCATCGCTGTAGGTAATGGCAAAGTACTGGAAGACGGCAAGGTGCTGCCACTCGACGTGAAAGTCGGCGATATCGTTCTGTTTGGAAAATACTCCGGCCAGACCGTCAAGGTCGAGGGTGAAGAACTGCTCGTCATGCATGAGTCCGACGTCATGGCAATCATCCAGAACTGATCGACATGCAAAAGCCTCTCAGGCTTTTCAAAGGCATACAAACATTATATTTAGGAGAATTACATGTCAGCTAAAGAAGTCGTATTCGGCGATAGCGGCCGCAATAAAATGGTTGAAGGCGTCAACATTCTGGCAGACGCCGTCAAAGTCACACTGGGCCCTAAAGGCAGAAACGTCGTGCTGGAACGTACCTGGGGTGCTCCAACCATCACCAAGGATGGTGTTTCAGTTGCCAAGGAAATCGAACTGAAAGACAAGCTCATGAACATGGGCGCCCAAATGGTCAAGGAAGTCGCTTCCAAAACCAGTGACAACGCTGGTGACGGTACCACAACCGCTACCGTACTGGCACAGGCCATCGTTCGCGAAGGCATGAAATACGTTGCTGCCGGCATGAATCCGATGGATTTGAAACGCGGCATCGACAAGGCTGTTGAAGCCACCATCGAAGAGCTGAAAAAAATCGCCAAACCTTGCACCACCAGCAAGGAAATCGCCCAGGTCGGTTCCATTTCCGCCAACAGCGACCATTCCATCGGCGAACGCATCGCTGAAGCCATGGAAAAAGTCGGCAAGGAAGGCGTCATCACCATCGAAGACGGCAAGTCCTTGAACGATGAACTGGATATCGTCGAAGGTATGCAATTCGACCGTGGCTATCTGTCCCCATACTTCATCAACAATGCAGAAAAACAGACTGTCGCCATGGACAATCCATTCATTCTGCTTTGCGAAAAGAAAATTTCCAATATCCGTGACCTGCTGCCCGTTCTGGAACAGGTTGCCAAAGCCAGCCGCCCACTGCTGATCATCGCTGAAGACATCGAAGGCGAAGCACTGGCAACTCTGGTTGTCAACAACATCCGCGGTATCCTGAAAACCTGTGCAGTCAAGGCTCCTGGCTTCGGTGACCGTCGCAAAGCCATGCTGGAAGATATCGCTATCCTGACAGGCGGACAGGTCATTTCCGAAGAAGTCGGCCTGACTCTTGAAAATACTACCCTGGAACAACTCGGACAGGCAAAACGTATCGAAGTCAACAAGGAAAATACCACCATCATCGATGGTGCTGGCCAGGCTGATGCCATTGAAGCACGCGTCAAACAGGTTCGTGTCCAGATGGAAGAAGCCACTTCCGACTACGACAAGGAAAAACTGCAGGAACGTATTGCGAAACTGGCAGGTGGCGTTGCCGTCATCAAAGTCGGTGCGGCTACCGAAGTTGAAATGAAAGAAAAGAAAGCCCGTGTTGAAGATGCCCTGCATGCAACCCGCGCTGCTGTTGAAGAAGGTATCGTCCCGGGTGGCGGTGTTGCCCTGCTGCGTGCACGTGCCAATGCCAAGGTCAAAGGTGACAATGCCGATCAGGAAGCCGGTATCAACATTGTCATGCGTTCGCTGGAAGAACCACTGCGCATGATCGTTCACAATGCCGGTGAAGAAGCATCCGTTGTGGTCAACAAGGTTATGGAAGGTACCGGCAACTTCGGTTACAACGCTGCCAACGGCACCTACGGTGACATGGTTGAAATGGGCGTCGTCGATCCAGCCAAGGTAACCCGTTCCGCACTGCAGAACGCCGCATCGATCGCTTCCCTGATGCTGACCACGGATTGCATGATCTATGACATCCCTGAAGAAAAAGCTGCTCCGGATATGGGTGGCATGGGCGGTATGGGTGGCATGGGAGGCATGGGCGGAATGATGTAATCCCGTTTTCCCGAACCTGTACTACCAAAAAAGCCTGCAGATTTCTTTCTGCAGGCTTTTTACATGGTAAATGGCAATGGCTGCAAGGCAAATTCCTCGTCCACCTGCGCAATACTTTTCAACAGAACATCCATACTCTCACCCAATCGGGACAGATCATCACGATTCATCTGTGAAAGCGCTTCAGGCAACAATCCCCTGACCGGTTCGGGAGCCTTCTTCAACAATGATTGCCCTTTATCACTCAGTGTCAGATTGACGATTCTCTGATCCGTTGCCAGACGCGTCTTGCAGATCATTTCTTTCTTTTCCAGGGTGTCCAGCAGATTACTGGCCGTCGTCTGGTGAATGGCGAGTTTTTTCGCGACTTCACCGACTCTGAGCCCGGGATTGACGTCGATTTCTTTCATTATCCACAACTGTGCCCCGGTCACTCCCAACTGTTTTTCGACCCGCTGGGAATATTTTTGTGCAGCACTCACGATAACCCGGAATTTCTGCAGGATTTCCAGATGAGGGAGATCTCTCGAAACCAGTTGTCCCTTTTTCGGTTTTCTTTCCATCAAAAAATGCCCTGAAAAATAAAGTCAAGCTTGAAATATATTTGTCCAAATATAATAATACGTAAAACAGCTTGCTACCAGTTCATTATGGCATTCCATCTCTTCGATCATCATCCACCCAAAAGAGTTCTTGTCCAGAAAACGGCCCGTTACTGGCGACGCACATGTGCCTGGATTCTGGCACCGGTTCTTATTGGTCTGGCCGGCGTCGGAATGGCCATCTCGAGCGACTATGCGTTTGCGCTCAATCAGTGGATCGTGAACCATGTTCCGTGGGCTGCGCTTTTTTACATGCCGGCAGGCTTTGCCCTGATCGCCTATATTGCCAGACGTTTTTTCCCTGGCACACAGGGTAGCGGGATTCCACAAACGATTGCCGTGATCGATGATGCAGACCATACCAAGAAAAGCAACCTTCTCTCGCTGAAAATCCTTTTCGGCAAAATTGCCATGTTGCTGGGTGGCCTGACTATCGGCGCGTCCATCGGACGTGAAGGGCCAACCGTTCAGGTCGGTGCATCCATCATGCACGCTTTTTATGGATACGGCACCCTGAAAACGGCTGAACAACGACGGACACTGGCACTGGCAGGTGGAGCAGCCGGTATCGCAGCCGCATTCAACACCCCTTTGGCCGGCATCATGTTTGCAATGGAAGAGCTGACCAAAAAGTATGTTTTCAGGGCTCATAGTTCGACATTGCTAACCGTCATACTTTCAGGACTGGTCTCGGTCGCCTGTGTCGGCAATTACACGTATTTCGGAAAAACCAATGCGACCATGACTTTGCTGGGAAACGTTCCAGCCGTTCTGGTGTGCGGCATTGCAGGAGGTATCACTGGTGGCCTGTTCAGCCTGATCGTTCAGAAAATTTCCGTCACTCCGCCAGAGAAAGTGAAACGGATCGTACGTGGACATCCCATTCTGTTTGCCGCAGCCTGTGGCCTGATCGTGGCCATTCTCGGGCTGATGACGGACGGTCTGGTCTTCGGCACCAGTTACCAGCCGACCCGCATGACGCTTGAAAGCGATGCAAACGTTCTTGTCTGGTTTTACGGTATCGCCAAATTCCTCGCCACGCTGGTTTCGACCTTAAGTGGCATTCCGGGTGGACTGTTCGCACCGACCCTGTCGGTTGGCGCAGGTATCGGAGACAATATTTTCGCGCTCTTTCCCGGCCTAGCTCCTCATGGCGCCATCATCATTCTCGTGATGGCGGCTTACCTGTCAGGAGTAACCCGCTCTCCGTTGACTTCTTTCATCATCACGATGGAAATGACCGGAAGCAGCCACATGCTGTTCTCACTGATGACCGCCGCCCTATTAGCGAGTTACGTCTCCAAATTCGTGTCGCCGACACCGCTTTACCATGCTCTGGCCAAAAACTTCGAATATCCCGATCAGAAAAAAACAACTTCCACCACATCCTGATTTCATGAAAAAGGCCGCTCAAGCGGCCTTTGAATATTCGAAGAAAGAAAAAGCGATCTGATCTATTTCTGTTTATTGACACAACCGCAACGCCCATAAATCGCCAGAGTATGGTCAACGATTTCAAAACCGCACCTGTCTGCTATTTCGTACTGCCTTTTTTCGATTTCATCGTCCTGAAACTCTTCTACCTTGCCACAATCGATACAGACGATATGATCATGATGTGAACCTTCATTCAATTCGAACACCGCTTTGCCGGTTTCAAAATAATTTCGTGATAATATCCCAGCCTGTTCAAATTGCGTAAGAACCCTGTAAACCGTCGCCAATCCGATTTCAAGGTTTTCCGATAAAAGCAACCGATAGATATCTTCGGCGCTCAAATGGCGCACAGGATTCTTTTGAAAAATCTCGAGAATTTTCAATCTTGGCAAAGTCGCTTTCAGACCGGTTGCTTTTAATTCGACAGGGCTATTGCTCATTGTTTTGAGAATGATATGAGTTTCTGAATTGGTTCTGTATTAATATCTGCTTTATCATATAGTGTTTGTTAAATCTGCTCAATAATAGCTTCTAGGATCGAACTTCGTAATGCATACCAAAATAGCCCGCCTGTGGCGATTCATTCGCACTCCGGCACTGCTTGCTTCAACTACCGTTCTGCTGATCAGTTGCGCTTCAAAAAACCCACTGATTGACGAAGTCGAACAGCCTGAAAAGGAAAAACCTGTTGTTTCAGCTACATCGGACGAAAAGCCGGTCAGGACAAGTGATACAGATAAACCCGAACCTGAAAGAACCAAACCTGCTGCCTCAGGAGCCGATGAAACCGAACTGGTCAGTGAAAGCGAAAACGATCTGAACAAACAACCCGAAGGCATGAAAAAATGGATCAGCAAGCTGACTCCATACAAGGTCGATATCCAACAAGGAAACTTTGTCTCTTCCGAGATGCTGGCCAAATTGAAGCCGGGCATGACAAAAGAACAGGTCCGGTTCGTTCTTGGCACTCCTTTACTGACCGACATGTTCCATGCCAATCGTTGGGATTACCTGTTCCGCCTCCAGAAACCGAACGGTTCGATAACGACCAATCGTGTCGCTGTCTTTTTCAATGACAATCTGGTTGATCGCATCGTGAACGATAATTTGCCGGGTGAGGCGCAATATCTGTCACACATCGCGGGAGACAAGGTACCGACAGAAAAAACCAAAAAGAGTTCAATGGATGAAAACAAGGCAACAGAAAACAAAGCCTCTGATTTCGACGTAAAAGAAACGACAGCTCAAACGCAAAAGGATATCCAACCATTCTCTGCGCCGGATGAGCCTGCCAGCACCGCCGAACCTGTCAAAGCTGTTGAACCTGTCAAAGCCGTTGAACCTGTCAAGAC
>JAEXJM010000042.1 GCA_023449275.1 Pseudomonadota bacterium
GCTCCCTGAAGAGTCGTTCGAGACCAGGACGTTGATAGGCTGGGTGTGGAAGCGCAGTAATGCGTTAAGCTAACCAGTACTAATTGCTCGTGAGGCTTGTCTCTATAACTTTGATGGTTATAGAAGAGAAGTTGCCAGATGATACAATCTGCACTAAAATTCTTACCGATTTCCAGATTGGGTTGCTCGTGTTACGGGCAACCGACAAGTTATGCCTGATGACCATAGCAAGTTGGAACCACCCCTTCCCATCCCGAACAGGACCGTGAAACGACTCTGCGCCGATGATAGTGCTGAAACCAGTGTGAAAGTAGGTTATCGTCAGGCAATTATCCGCAAAAGCCCCTAACCTCCCGTTAGGGGCTTTTTTTATCCCCACTCTCCTTTCCTCCTCTCTCCTCCTCCCACGCTTGACTGCTCTCCTATCTCCCACTTCTCCTTCCTTATCCACTCCCACTCCTCTTACCCTCGCATATCACCACCTCTATACTCCCGCCTCTGAATGTCTTCAAATCACACACCTCTTATTGCATCTCGCGAAAATTCACGACGTCAGCGATAACTAAACTCCTTCCCTTCCCTTTTACAGCTTTTATTAAGATAAATTTATTCAGATTGTTACACTCGCTGTTCAGCTCGCTATGCCAGCCGTATTTTCTTTGGCCGATTCTTATTTCTTATATACTGTTTTTTTCTGCGAACAGGAATGAGGCTTGCAGCACTTTGGCATAAATTGGCAGAATTGGGTGTTTACCCACGTTTCGTGGCATCGGCTGGCAGAAGTGAATTCAGGTATTTTTCATCCAGTCCTGAAGAGCATTCACCCATTGAACCGCCTTGAGCTTCGTTTCTTTTTTGATGAGCTTTGCGCGTTGGTAAAGTACTTCAAAATCGACTTCCGGAGATTTTTTGAAAGCCAGGATAACGATATTGCCACCATCGATTTCCGGCAGCCATACAACAGAATCGAAACTCTCCTTGATGGCTTCAATGCTTTTTGTCCGGTTGGAGTCATTTCCGAAGATATTGACGGTCATCATCCCGTCAGGAGCCAATACATCGGCACAACTCTGATAAAATTCAGGAGAATCGAATACAGGTGCTGCTGCATTTTCATCGTAGAGGTCAACCTGGATGATATCGATTTCATGACTTCCTTTTTTTGATTCGATGTAATCGAAAGCGTCTGTTTGAAGTACCGACAGGCGATGATTGTCTTCAGGCAAATGGAATGCCTTTCGGCAGATATTGATGACTTCAGGATTCAATTCAACAGCAGTTACTCGGGTGTCGGGGAACTGCTGATAACAGAATTTGGTCAGGGCTGCACTGCCGAGTCCCAATTGAACAATATGCTCGGGCTTGTCCTTGAACAGCATCCAGACCATCATTTGCTGGACATAATCTAGGACGATTTCATATGGATTTTTCAGACGCATGGCGCCCTGTATCCAGTCTGTTCCGAAGTGCAGGAATTGGACGCCCCTGAATTCGGTCAGAGTCACTTCCGGAAAAGACTGTTTGTCGGATATGGGAGATTCAGGTGTCTTTTTCATTCGTACAAAAATCAATACAGGTTAATCTATAAATTCGCTTATCCGGTTCAGATCGAGAAAATGCCGGCTTTCGAAGTGATGTGTTTTCATAGTGACCGGATCCTTGAAGGTAATCGATTTTGCGACCAGCTGAAGAGGATGCCTGAATTCTTCAGCCTGCATTTCTTCGGTCAGTGCTTCGGGGAGATGAACAGGATATATCCGGTCATTCAAAAGCGGGATTCCAAGGGAACACATCTGAATTCGGAGCTGGTGTTTACGCCCTGTGACCGGTTTCAGGTGATAGTGCGCATATTGGCCGCTTTGGTTTAAAAGACGGATTTCCGTTTCGGAGTTGGGGGTACCCGGTACAATCCGCATTCTCATGAAAGTATCCCCTTGCACAAGTCTGCTTCGGTATCTCATGGGAAAGTCGAGGTCGTCACGATATGCTGCAATGGCTTCATAGTGTTTCGAGACGAAATTTTCCCGAAACAGGCGTTGATACAAATCGCGTCCTTCCGGCCTGACAGAAAACAGGACAAGTCCGGCTGTTTCTCTGTCGATTCGGTGTATGGGGGTCAACGTATCGATACCCAGTTTTTTTCTGAGTCGCACAAGCAAGGTTTCGCTGACATATTTTCCGGATGGTGTGACAGGCAGGAAATGAGGTTTGTCTGCGACGACGAGCCAATCATCCTGATAAAGAACCGTTTCATTGAATGGGATAGGTTTTTCATCAGGCAGGTAACGGTAATAGTATAGTTTCTGATGAGGTGTATAGGGCTGGCCAGTTGAAATTGGAATGCCATTGGCATCGAATACGTCCCCGGCCAGAATACGTTTTATCCATTCTTCTTTTGTGAGGACGGGAAAGCGTTCAGACAAAAAATCTTCCATTATGCTCCAGGGGCCGTCGGGTAAAGAAACCTGACTGGCACTGATGCCGTTTTTGGACGGAATCGTGATTTTCTTTAAGTTTCGCCGCCTGGAATCCATTACGATGAAAGATCTGCAAAAGAAATGCGTGTTTTGTGATGTAAAACCGGATTTTAAAGCATTTTCCTGAAATTCTTCGTTCTACAATACTGGTATCGTATTCCGGGCAGGACAGATTGTTCCATATTGATACATCTTCAATATTTCTTGTGCCGGAATTCAGTGACCGGTTTTGTTAATGGACAATGGGAGTCGTTATGACAGCCAGAAATGCCTTTTATGCACAGTCAGGTGGAGTGACCGCCGTTATTAACGCCTCAGCTTGTGGCGTGATTGAGACAGCAAGAAAGCATCCTGAAAAGATCAGAAATGTATTGGCAGGCCGTAACGGCATTGTCGGAGCGCTGACGGAAGAGCTGATCGACACGGGTAAGGAAACGAAAGAGAATATTGCAGCGTTGCGTTATACCCCGGGAGGTGCGTTTGGTTCGTGCCGTTACAAGCTGGCTGATCCTGAAAAAGACAAAAGGGAATTCGAACGGCTTCTGGAAGTGTTCAAGGCACACGATATCGGCTATTTTTTCTATAACGGTGGAGGCGATTCGGCCGATACCTGCTACAAGATTTCCCGCTTTTCATCTCTGATGGGATATCCCATTCAGGCTATTCATGTTCCCAAAACGATCGATAACGATTTGCCACTGACGGATTGTTGTCCGGGTTTCGGGTCGGTCGCCAAATATATTGCCGTCTCGACGATTGAAGCGTCTTTCGATGTCAGGTCCATGTGCCGGACATCGACGAAGATTTTCGTTCTGGAAGTGATGGGACGCCATGCCGGCTGGATCGCAGCGGCCGGTGGACTGGCGGAAAATTATGGAATCCCTGTGGTTATCCTGTTTCCGGAAGTCGAGTTCGACGAAACGAAATTTCTGGCGAAGGTTGAAGAAAAGGTCAGGCGCTACGGCTATTGCACGGTCATTGTTTCGGAAGGATGCAAATATCCTGATGGAACATTCATTGCCGATCAGGGGGCCAAAGATGCTTTCGGGCATGCCCATCTGGGAGGGGCGGCCCCTATCGTCGCCAATATGATCCGGGAAAGACTCGGTTATCCATTTCACTGGGCCGTTGCCAATTATCTTCAGCGATCGGCACGCCATATCGCGTCGGCAATCGATGTCGAGCAGGCCTATGAAGTCGGTGCCGCTGCCGTCATTCTGGCTTTGCAGGGCAAAAATTCAGTGATGCCGACTATTGTAAGATTGTCCAGTGAACCTTATCGTTACGAGATCGGGGAGGCTGATCTGGAGAATGTCGCCAATGTCGAGAAAATGATGCCGAAGAGCTTCATCAGTGAAGACGGCTATGGGATTACCGAAGAAGGCCGACAGTATCTTCAGCCGTTGATTCAGGGAGAGAATTATCCGCCATATCGAATGGGACTGCCTGAATACGTTACTCTGAAAAACGTACTGGTACCCAAAAAACTTTCGCCATTTGACAAGAAAATATAGGCGGGCCGCAGACGGTTTTATGGGTGAAGGCAGTTGCTGACAATAAAAAAGCCCGAATTCATTCGGGCTTTAAAATTCTGGGGTGGACGATGGGGCTCGAACCCACGACAACAGGAATCACAATCCTGGACTCTACCAACTGAGCTACGTCCACCACTGATGGGATATTCTTAACAAACAAAATATTCCAAAGAATTTAAGATTATACGAAATCCCTTGAAAAGAGACAAGGCCGTTATTTCTTTAAAAGCAGGTTTATTCTCTTCAAATCGTCTTCATTCAGGGTACCGGCCGCCTGCTTCAGTCTGAGGCCATTGATAATGGTATTGTTTCGCGCGTTTGTCAGATCCCGTCTGGTCATGAAAACCTGTTGTTCCGCATTCAACACGTCGATATTGATCCGGACGCCTACTTCATAGCCGAGCTTGTTGGCTTCCAGTGACGACAGGCTGGCGACTTCGGCGGCTTCCAATGCCTTGACTTGTGACAGGCCGTTGTTGACGCCGAGATAAGACTGGCGAGCCAGCTGGGCGGCACTTCTGCGGGATGCTTCCAGATCGTTTCGTGCCTTGTCCTCCAGTGAAACGGCTTCCTTGACCTTGCTGGTGGTTTCGAAACCGGAAAAGAGGGGAATGTTCCACTGAATGCCGATCATTTTCTGGGTATTGAAAGTCTGGATTCCACCATTCGTATCGATCATGTATTGATCGCGGTCGGTATGATTATAAGAGGCAACCAGATCGACGGTCGGCATGTGACCCGCCTGATTGGCCTTGATGTTCCGTTTGGCGACTTCCCGTGAAAGGCGATATTGTATGACCTGATAGTTCTGGTTTTCGGCAGAGCTGACCCAGCTTGACATGATATTGGGTTCCGGCGCGCTCAGCTGGATGCCCTTCTTCAAGGGATCCAGACTGCCGGGCGGATGGCCGATGATCTGTTCAAGGGCTGTCCGTTTGACTTCCAGATCATTCAGGGCGGAGATTTCATCGGCTTCGGCCAGATTGTATCGGGCCTGCGCTTCATGCGTGTCGGTGATGGTAGTCGTTCCAACTTCAAAACTGCGTTTGGCCAGTTCCAGTTGCTGGGCGACGGCAGCTTTCTGGGCTTTTGCGAAAGTGACGACATCTTCGGCTGCCAGTATGTCGAAATAAGCCTGTGCGACCCGCATCATCAAATCCTGTTGCGCCTGTGCGAACTGGGCCTCGGAAATGGATACCTGCAATTTGCTCGTTTCGTAGTTCTGGAATTTGGCCCAGTCGAAAATCGGTTGTGTCAGTGCAATGGTGTATTTGTTTTCGTTATAGTTCAGGCCTTCATACCAGTTCCGTCCATAGCTGCCGGAAGCAGAGAGGTTCGGAAGCAGTTTGGCCAGACCCTGTGTGCTTTTTTCCTGGCCAGCCATCAATGACGCTCTTGCACTGGCGTACTGGGGGTCGTTGGCAAGGGCTTCCATATAGGTTTGCATCAGGTCTGCCGCAAGAACGTTTGTGGCAAACAGGCATCCTGCTAAAACTGGTATGGCTGAACGATAGTGCATGCTTACTCCAAATATGTTTCGAACTTTTATTGTCAAAACCGGAATGGCAAACGACCCGGTTGTTCTTTCAATGGTTTTACCGATGTTTCAAATAATATCCCGGACTTGAAGTCCACGGATGAATTTTTCTGTAAAAAGATTGCCTGAGTGCAAGGTTCTTGCCCGTAAAATACAATCATTCTTCCGTTATCGGCAAGTCTGTCTTTAAATGTTTCCGGAATGTTTGAGACTGATCCGGAAAACACGATAACGTCAAACAGGCGATCAGCCGCGTAACGGTCAATCAGAAAGCCATTGTCATGGACAAGCCGGACATTTTTGATACCGTAACGGGCCAGGTTGTTTCTTGCCTGTTCTTTCAGACCTTCTTCTATTTCAACCGAGGTGACGTGTCTTGCCTGGTGAGCAAGCAGAGCGGCCATATAACCCGAACCGGTACCGATCTCAAGAACGGTATCGTTCCTGCCGATTCCGGCTTCCTGAAGAACGAGTGCTTCAGATAACGGAGTGAGCATGTTCTGCCCATATGGCAGGGGGATTTCCATGTCGGCGAAAGCGTATTGACGGCAGGATTCGGGCACGAATTCTTCGCGCCGGACAGCCGAAACGGCATCAATCACATCCTGTGAATGAATGCCGCCAGCGCGTAACTGGTTTTTGATCATGTTGAGGCGTGCTTCCTGCATGTTTGCCAGATGAAATAATGTATGTAATGAATGACATTCTAGCAAATGCAAACATGCGGGCACGGCTGTTTTCAGCTTATGGGAGGAAACTTTACATTTTTTTGTTTGTTCGCAATGGGATTTGCGAGGCACATCACTGTATGGCTGCATTTCTTATGATTTCCGTGCAGTATTTCCCGACAGTTTAGCGCCCAATGATTTATAAATGGCATTCTCGTAAGTAATCGTGTTGTATTTGGCTTCCAGCAATGAAAGCAAAGACGTATTTTCAGAACATTTCGCATCCAGCCAGTCTTTCAGTTCTGTCGCTCCGGCTTCATATCGTGCGCGATTGTAGGAGCTGATCCTTGTATCCGTGTCGTATTTTCTGGAAACGTTGTCCAGCAATGAAACCGACTTCTGGTAGGAATAGTAGTAAGTATCCACTTCATTCAATGCCGTATTGACGGATGAAGTCAGGTTCAGTTTGGCGTTCTCGAAGTCAGCTTCGGAAATTTTGATATTCCACTTGATCGTGTTCCATTGCAGGAAGGGCAAATTGATCTGCACGGCACCACCCAGAAACGGTACGTTGAACATCGAACCGGATCGGTTGGAGGCGGTGCTCAGGGTACTGCCGATGGTTACGCTCGGATAAACGCTGGCTTTCACCGATTCCCAGTCAAGGAAAGCGGACTGGATTCTGTATTCTGCCGCCTTGACGTCGGGACGCAGGCCAAGAGCCGAGATCGGAACGTTCAGATCCACTCCTGTCGCAGGCGTCGTCAGGATGTCGGTTGCCATGATATCCAGTGGATCCCCGGGACGGACATTCAGCAGGTTGCGGAGGGTCTGTTCAACCGTTTTACGATTGTTTTCCAGTGTCATGAGGCTGTTTCTGGAGGCCAGCAGGGATTTTTCCGCCGTCAGGGGGTCCAGTGCATCGACTTTGCCGGCAGTATATTTGTTATTGATAATCTGAAGCAATTGCGTGTAAAACCCGATGTTCTGCTGTGTTACCTGTATCGCCTGGTTCAGGTAAACGAGGTGGAAATAATTGTCGACGACATTATTGATCAGCGCAAGACGTGTTGCCTCCATATCCAGTTGTGTCGCCTTGTATTCCCATTCCTGTGCCGATGCGGCACTGCTCAGCTTGCGCCACAAGTCTATTTCATAACTGACTCCCAGTTCCGAAGCATAGTTGTGGGTCGTCTGGCCTCTTTTCATGTTATTGCTGACCGAGGCCCCCAGGGAGCCGGAAAACTCGGGAACCAGATTCTGTCCCAACAGATTGGCTTCGTACAGAGCCTTGTTGACCGTTATGGCACTTTTTTTCAGGTCGATATTGTTTTCAAGGGCGACTGAAACCAGTTTGTTGAGGTTTTCATCGTGATAGGTTTTCCACCATTCGGTATCGACCTGGTATCCAGTGACAATCGTTTGTTGCGGGATGAGCCCGGTATCGGGAATCGTGGCCATCTGAGTGGCACAACCGGCCATTATCAGGCAGAAGAGTGTACAGGGAATCAGTCGCATAATGCCTCCACCGGATTTAAAAGAGAAGCGTTGCGGGCAGGTATGTATCCGAAGATCACGCCGATCAGTGTCGAACAGCTTATTGCCAGAATGACGGAAGTCGCCGAATACGACATGGTGAAGGCCTGAACGAACATGCTGAAGAAAAAGCCGATGCCAAAGGCAAACAGGACACCGATGAAACCGCCGATCAGACAGATCAAAACGGCTTCTATCAGAAATTGCTGGAGAACGCTGCTGCGCCGGGCGCCGACCGCCATGCGAATGCCGATCTCGCGGGTTCGCTCCGTCACTGATACGAGCATG
Source organism: Pseudomonadota bacterium (assembly GCA_023449275.1). GTDB lineage: Bacteria > Pseudomonadota > Gammaproteobacteria > Burkholderiales > Burkholderiaceae_D > Oxalobacter. The sequence continues at coordinate 8,042 of JAEXJM010000042.1, forward strand.
ATGTTCATGACCCCGATACCGCCCACGACGAGGGAAATCAGTGCAATACACGAGATCAGAAGTCGCATGGTATTCGTCGTGCTTTCAATCGTTTGCCGGATACTGTCGGTATTGACGGTAAAGAAGTCTTCCTTGCCGTGCTTGGCAGTCAAAAAGCGAATCACGTTTTTCTCGGCTGCCGTCATGCTGACGTTATCCTTGATTTTGATGGTAATGGACGAGATATTCCTGTCGCCTGTGATCCGGTTCATGACAGCTGTATAGGGTGACCACATGGTCAGAGTATCGGTCGTGCCGAAACTGGCGTTTTGTTTTTGTGAAATGCCGATGATCTTCAGAGGCTGCCGGTTGAAAATAATGGTCTTGCCCAGAATATCTGTCGTGTTCGGAAACAATTTGTTTTTCGTGTTCTGGTCAATGACGACGACGGCACTTCCCGATTTGACGTCTTCCCTGTTGAAGAAGCGTCCTTCTTCCGGTTTCAGGCCGGTCACGTCGAAGTACTGGTCACCGACGCCGTTCAATTGGCCTGTTACCGAAATGTTTTCCCGTGTCAACGTACCGGATGAACGGACGGCCGGAGTCGTACTGTCCACGTAACTTTGCCGTGCCAGCAGGTCTGCATCGTTCACTGTCAGGGTCTTGTATTTTCCTGAATTGCGGTCACCGAAACCTTTACCAGGCATGACGACGATCGTGTTGGTTCCGAGGGAATTGATGTCTTCCAGAATTTTTTCCTGAGAGCCCTTCCCCAGTGCCACGACAGAAACGACAGAGGCGATCCCGATAATGATGCCGAGCATGGTCAGTCCGGATCGTAATTTATGGGTCTTGATGGCCTGAATGGACATCCTGAATGCTTCGAAGAACTGGTCTTTCAGGTATGCGAAGGTATTTCTGGAATTGTCTTTTGGCGGCAATTCTTCTTTTTTGTTTTTGTTGGGCGCTTTCCTGATGTCGGAAATAATGGCGCCATCCTTGATCTCGATGATCCGGTTGGCGTAATTGGCGATGTTCTGGTCATGGGTCACCAATATGATGGTGTGGCCCTGATCGTTCAATTGCTGGAGGATCGCCATGACATTGATGCCGCTTTTCGAATCCAGTGCACCGGTCGGTTCATCGGCGAAAATGATTTCTCCGCCGTTCATCAATGCACGGGCAATACTGACGCGCTGTTGCTGGCCTCCGGAAAGTTCGGAAGGCAAGTGGTCGATGCGGTTGCCCAGTTCCAGATTGGTCAGTATCCTGTCGGCACGTTCTTTTCTTTCCTGCGATTTCAGTCCGGAGTAAATGGCGGGCAATTCGACGTTTTCTTCCGCGTTCAGGGTGGACAGCAAATTGTAACGCTGAAAAATAAAGCCTAGATAGCGGCTGCGCAGGGTTGCGAGTTCATCGGGCGTCATCCCCGAGACTTCTTCTCCGGCAATTTTGTAGTCCCCCGAACTGGATGTATCCAGACAGCCGAGGATATTCATCAGGGTCGATTTCCCTGAACCGGATTGTCCGATAATCGCGACAAAATCACCCGCCTCGATATCCAGATTGACGTCTTTCAAGACATGGACCTGATTATTGCCTGATCCATAAATCTTGTTTATGTTTCGCAGTTCGATGATGTTCATGCCTAAATCCTCGGTGGTCTGCTGCGGGTTGAGCTGGAACCGACTTTTTCATTTTTTCCGACTTCAGAGGTGATGACCTGTTCACCCTCGTCCAACCCGGATTTCACTTCGGTATAAACACCGTCGGAAATGCCGGTTTCAATATCTTTTCTTTCGACTTTATTCTCATCGGTCAGTATTCTGACAAACTGTTTGCCGTTCCGGTTGGTAATGGCAATGGTCGGGACAACCAGTACTTTTTCAGCAGAAGAAACGAGAATGGTATTCTGGGTCATCATGCCGATTCTGAGTTTGCCTTCATCGTTCTTGACGTATGACCGACCGTAATAATAGACGGCCGCTGTCGACGTGGAAGAAGAACTGGAGGAGGTACTGCTCTTGCTGTAGCTGCCATCGGTCAGTGTGGTCAGGCCGGGGTCGATGGAATCCAGCGTGGCATGGAAAACCGTGTTGGGTTCCGACAGAATCGTGTAATCGACTGGCATGCCGGGTTTGACTTTGGTGATGTCGCCTTCGGAGATCTGGATATCGATTTCCATATCACCGAGATTGGCAATCTGTACGATTGTCGGAGTCGTCTGGTTGGCGTTGACGGTCTGGCCTTCTTCAACCGGAACGGATACGATCGTTCCATTCAATGGGGCTCTGATTTTGGTGTATCCCAGATTGGTTTCATCCGTGTTGATGGCGATCTGGGTTTGTTTGATCAGGGATTCCATTTCATTGACGTTGGCCTGGGCTGTCGCGTAAGTGTCTTTGGCGTTCTCAAGATTCTGCTGGGACGTTGAATTCGTCTTGATCAGGATCCGTTCACGGTCATACTGCTTTTTGGCGACATTCAGCAGGATTTTGCGTGCTTTGAGCTGGGCTTTGTAGTTGGCGAGTTTGGCCTTGTCGGTATTCAGGGTGTTTTCCTGCGTTTGCGAATCGATTTCGGCGATCATGTCACCCTGTTTGACTTCCTGTCCCAGAACGACGTAGAGTTTTTTGATCTGTCCGGACACCTGTGCACCGACATTGACGAGGTTGACCGCGGCGACTTCACCTGTCGCTTCGACAACTTGGCTGATGTTGCCAATGCGGACTTTTTCCGTCATGTAGGTGACATCGTCTTTTCTGGTTGCCAACCAGTACGTCAGTCCGGCGATGATGAGGACGATGACAACGGTTATGGGAATCCAGACTTTGGGATTCTTCAGTGTTTTTATTTTTTCGGGTATTTTCGCATTCATTCTAACAACCGTTTCTTTGTCGAGACTTCAGAAATGGGACGAGTCGTTTTCGGGATTTTTTATCCAACCCTGTTTGAGCGGATAAAGTACATTCTGTTCAAAAAAGCTTACCGGTTTAATGCAGTTCTGCTCATGAGATGAATTTAGTGCTTTTCAGTTTGCTTTACCTGTTTTTCAATAAGTTGTTACAAATGTATAAAGTTTTAATAATAAGGATGGAATAATAGCAGGGACGGGTTTTGCTTTTTGAAAAAAAACGAACTCATCATTAACTTATTGGGCTATGTTAATGAATCACTGTAAAAACAGGCATTTATCTGAGTCAGCCTGGCGACAGGTTCTTTCCGGTTGAAATTTTATGGTTCCGGTTTTCTCGTTTTCGCGTATGATGGCGACCGGTTGAGGAGTGATTCTCCCCTGCAATTGGCTGCTCGCAAAAAAACGGGATACCAGGAGTCAGTTCTTTTCGTGTTTTTATCTGGTCAGGATCATGGATTTTCTTTTTTTGCTTAAAGCGCTCATCATGGGAGTCGTTGAGGGGTTTACCGAGTTTTTGCCCATTTCCTCAACAGGTCACCTCATTCTTGCCGGAAGCCTGCTGGATTTCACGGGTGAAAAAGTCAAGGTGTTTGAAATCGCCATACAGTCTGGTGCCATGTTGTCGGTCTGTTGGGTCTATCACGAGAAAATCATCTGTGTCGCTCGCGGGGTTTTTACGAATACCAAAGACCGTAAATTCGTCATCAATCTTATCATTGCCTTTTTGCCTGCAGCTATTCTCGGCGTTTTTTTCAACAAGGTCATAAAGGCCTGTCTTTTTGCGCCCATACCGGTCGCAGCGGCTTTCATCATCGGCGGCTTGATCATCATTCTTGTCGAGCGCAGAAATGAGAGAAATACCGTATCGAAAATCGAATCCATCGACGAGATGAGCATGCTGGACGCTTTCAAGGTCGGTTGTATGCAGGCATTTGCCCTGATTCCCGGAACGAGCCGGTCGGGGGCGACCATCATCGGAGGTATGGTCTGCGGGCTGTCCAGAAAAGTCGCCACTGAATTCTCATTCTTTCTGGCAATCCCGACCCTCTTTGGCGCAACGGTTTATTCCGTTTACAAGGAAAGGGCGCTTTTGTCGATGTCGGATTTACCCTGGTTTTCTGTCGGGGCGGTTGCCGCGTTCATTTCCGCGTTTTTATGCGTTCGCTGGCTGTTACGATTCATCAGTTCGCACAATTTCATTCCTTTCGCGTGGTATCGTATCGCTTTCGGACTCTTCATATTGGTTAGCGCTTACTATGGTTGGGTCAACTGGATTGATTAATCTGAAAATTGGATAGGGAGCTTTCGAACCAATGGATATGACGTATCGCCAGAAAGCCCTGGAAGTGTTGCAGTCGGTTTTCGGGTATTCTTCTTTCAGGGACCGGCAGGAAGAAATCATTTCTGAAATAACCGAAGGACGTGATGCTCTGGTTCTGATGCCGACAGGTGGCGGCAAATCTCTCTGTTACCAGATACCGGCGTTGATCAGGGATGGCGTCGGGATCGTCATTTCACCGCTGATTGCCCTGATGCAGGATCAGGTCGATGCGTTGGAAACGGCTGGTGTGAGGGCAGCATATCTCAACTCGACCCTGTCATATGACGAGGCTTCCCGAATTGAGCGGGCCGTGTTGAAGAATGAGCTTGATCTTGTTTACATCGCTCCGGAAAGGCTGGTGACGGAACGTTGCCTGAGCTGGCTCTCAAAAGCGAAAATCGCCCTGTTTGCCATTGATGAAGCTCATTGCGTTTCACAATGGGGACACGATTTCCGGCCGGAATATATCCAGTTGTCGATCCTGCATGAATATTTTCCCGATGTGCCGAGGATAGCGTTGACGGCGACGGCCGACTGGCATACCCGCCTGGAAATACTTTCACGTCTGAAACTGGAGCATTCCCGCCAGTTCATTTCATCTTTCGACCGTCCCAATATCCGCTACTGTATTGTTGAAAAAGACAATCCCCGTCATCAATTGCTGAATTTCATTACTTCCGAATACCCGGGCGATACCGGTATCGTTTATTGCCTGTCGCGCAAAAAGGTGGATGAGACTGTCGCGTTTCTGACCGAAAACGGGATCAATGCGCTGCCTTACCATGCAGGCATGGATTCCCGGATGCGTTCCGTCAACCAGTCCCGCTTTCTGAGGGAAGACGGTATCGTGATGGTGGCAACGATCGCGTTCGGTATGGGGATCGACAAGCCGGATGTCCGCTTCGTCGCCCATCTAGATTTGCCGAAAAGCATGGAAGGCTACTATCAGGAAACCGGACGTGCCGGACGTGACGGTAACCCTGCGACAGCCTGGATGGCATATGGCTTGCAGGATGTCGTCCAGCAACGGCGGATGATCGATGAGTCGGATGCCGATCCCGAACACCGCCGAATCCAGATCGGCAAGCTCGATGCCCTGTTGGGTTTTTGTGAAACGCTGACATGCAGGCGTGTCCGCCTGCTGGAATATTTCGGTGAGCAGGCATCCCCGTGCGGAAATTGCGATACCTGCCTGTCTCCTCCGGTGGCCAAGGATGGGACAAAAGATATGCAAAAACTGCTGTCGACGATTTACCGGGTAGGACAACGGTTCGGTGCCGTTCATGTTATCGATGTCCTGCGTGGGATCAGTTCCGAACGGGTATTGCAGTGGCGGCATGACCGGCTATCGGTTTTCGGTATTGGTGCGGGACAAAGTGTGGCTGAATGGCGAAGCGTGTTGAGGCAGGCCGTGGCGGCTCAATATGTCTGGGTCGATATGGATGAATACAATGCCCTGAAACTGTCCGAACTGGCGCGGCCGATATTGAAAGGGGAACAGACAGTCTTGTTGCGACAGTATCAGAAACCGGAGCGCAAACGAAAAGAAAAAACACAGCCGCAATTTTCCCGGCTTGTTTTGCCTCCAGCCGAGCAGAAACTGTTCGAAAAACTGCGCTGGTGGCGAATGGAAATCGCCCGGGAGCAGAATATGCCTGCCTATGTCATTTTTCAGGATGCCACGCTACGGGAAATCGCACATGCAAAACCGGTGACACTGGATGAACTGAGACGGATTTCCGGCATTGGGGACAAACGCCTTGCACAATGGGGACAAGACATTATCCAGCTGGTCAATGAATTCAATGTGCTCGTCTAGTTTTTCTGGCCGGTTTCGATTTTTTGGGAGCGGCCGGTTCAATTGTAAAAATGGTTTCCGAATTTGGCGCGACATTGAAACGGGTCCCGTTTGAGCCGGTACCGGCTATTCCCAATTTTCCTTTCCATACGATATCTCCGGCTACAGGATCTGGTTGTCCATGAATGATGAGTACACGGCCTGAAAAACGGGAAATCAGGGTATTCAGTATCTGGCGGATTTCGGAAAATCCGTCTCTTGAAACCGCTTTTATATTGTATGGGTTGCCATCCGTGAAAAGGACAATGGCTTTTGCATGCCGGCGGCTGGCTTGCCGGAAAATCAGTCCGAGCCAGTTTTTGTTGGCGATCGTCCGGTCTTCGAATTCGTTGTTTCTGCCTGCAGCGGCAAGATAGTTGTTGTTGTTCGCGGGTAGGTGAAGCGTACTGAAAAGAATCGGGCCGAAAGTCCAGTAGAAATTCTCGGAAAAAGCCGAGAAACGGCTGCTTAATGATTGTCGGGTCACGTTGAGTTGCGGGTTCCCGAGAGAGTGAGTACTGTCGAACAATATCTCGCGCAATCTGGTCAGGCGTTCGATCGCGACGGAATCGCCTCTGTGGTTTTTGCAATAAACCCAATCGTCGACTGCAAGGGAAATCATGACGGGATGGGTGACATCGTCAATCAGGTTCTTGCGTTCGGTAAACAGGTCATCGTTGCATGGTTCAGTATTCGATTTGATGCCGTTTAACACGATAAAGGCAGGGGATGTATTCCGAAGTGTTGCGAGTTCTCTGTTCAGCAGGATATGGTTGTCCCGGACAGACTGACCCATTGCAATGAAATAAAACGATCCAGCCGAACTGTTTTTCGAGGCGAAGCCGGGTGGGACGATTCCGACGACCAGCAGAAAAAGAAGTATCCATTTTTTCATGACATTCTTCATAAAAAAACAAATATTCGGAAATGGGTAACGCTTTATTGTAAATCTTTTAGCTGTTTTTTTAGTGAATATAATTGTTCCAGCGCTTCACGGGGAGTCAGGCTGTCCGGGTCCAGTTCATCGAGCATGTCGATGACAGGCGAGAATTGTTCCGAAGGTTCCGGCAAAGTTTCTTCAGGCGCTGCCGGAGGTGAATAGGAAAACAGGCTGAGCTGGTCTTTTTCTGGCATGAAATGCGATTCCAGTTCAGCCAGGTGCTTTCGGGCGACACGGATGACGTTGGCGGGCACCCCTGCCAGTTTGGCTACCTGCAAACCATAACTTTGCGAAGCCGGTCCCGGTTCGACGGAATGCAGGAAAACGATATTGTCCTTGTGTTCGACGGCGGAAAGATGAACGTTTTCTGCTGTCGGGCAGGTTTCTGGCAATTGCGTCAGTTCGAAGTAGTGGGTTGCGAACAGGGTGAAGCTGCGGCTGTTCTCGATCAGATGGTGCGCTATGGCCCATGCCAGTGCCAGTCCGTCGAAAGTGGATGTCCCACGGCCGATCTCATCCATCAAGACGAGTGAATTTTCTGTCGCCCCATTCAGAATGGCGGCCGCCTCGGTCATTTCCACCATGAAGGTGGAGCGGCCGCCAGCCAGATCGTCTGCTGCACCTATACGGGTGAAAATACGGTCGATAGGCCCGATGACAGCCCGGTCTGCCGGCACGAAACTGCCTATATAAGCCAAAAGGACGATTAGCGCAGTCTGTCTCATATAGGTCGATTTGCCACCCATATTGGGGCCGGTGATGAGCAGGAATCGTTTGTTGTTCGACAGCTCACAGTCGTTGGCGATAAAACGTTCTATCCTGTTTTCGATGACAGGATGACGTCCCTGTACGATATGGATGATGGAACTCTTGACGAGTTCCGGTTTTATCCAGTTCTGCTTTTGCGCATGCAGCGCCAGAGCTGCCAGTACATCGAGCTGGGCTGTATTCCTGGCGATTTGCTGGAGTGGTGCGATGTAGTTTGCCAGATCATGAAGCAATTGTTCGTACAGGTTTTTTTCCAGCGCAAGAGCCCGCTCGCGGGCGGACAATACCTTGTCTTCGAATGCTTTCAGTTCCGGTGTGATATAGCGCTCGGTATTTTTCAGAGTTTGCCTGCGGCGGTAATCTTCCGGTACTTTGGAAACCTGCCCTTGCGTCACTTCGATGTAAAAACCATGCACACGATTGTATTCGACACGCAGATTGGCAATGCCGGTGCGCGCTCTTTCCCGTGCCTCAAGATCGACGAGAAACTGACCTGCGTTTTCGGCAAGTGACCGCAACTCGTCGAGTTCGGGACTGAACCCTTCGGCAATGACACCCCCGTCACGGATCATGGCGGCCGGTTCGTCGTTGATCGCGTGTTCGAGCAAATCGAGACAGGCGGCCGGAACCGTCAGTTTCCGGTAGATATCCTTCAAAAGCGACGTACCGTCATCCATGACGCACTGGTCGAGATACGACCGCAGTCCGGGCAATTGCTGCAGTCCATGTCGCAAGGCGGCGAGGTCACGTGGACGGGCCGAATACAATGCGATACGCGATACGATACGTTCGATGTCCGGAATATTGCCAAGAGTGCTGCGCAAACCGTCGATTACACAGGCGTCTGTCAAAGCCGTGATCGTTGCGTGCCGTGCCTGAGCAATGGACTGGTCGCGGCTGGCATGGTGAATCCAGTGACGCAACAGTCGTGCGCCCATCGATGTCCTGCAATGATCCAGTTCGGAAAAAAGCGTGGGAGACTCATTGCGTACGGTATCGATCCGGATGGATTCCGTCAGTTCCAGATTCCGCCTTGTCATGGCATCCAGAGTGATGAAATCATCTTCCGTTTCGACAGACAGGGTTCTCACGTGCTGAAGAGCCTGTGCCTGTGTCGTATGTGCATATTTCAATATGGCACCACATGCGCCCAGGGCAGAGTGAGTGTCACTGGCTCCGAATCCGTCCAGTGTCATGACATCCAACTGTTCCAGAAGCTCTTTTGTCCCGTTTTCCTGATCGAAATGCCATTCCGGTACGGTAACGATGCGCCCGGAAATCGTCGAGAGAAGTGATTTGTCGAAACCGTCCGCAACCAGAATTTCTGCGGCTCCGATTCGTTCAAGTTCCTGTAGCAAACGGGCCGGCAGGTTTTTTTCATCAACGATAATGTCGAGCAGCTTCAGTGAACCACTGGAAAGGGAAAGCCATGCCATACCCAACGTCAGCTGTCGGCGGTTTTTGAGGCAGTTGACGGCCAGAAGGGGGCGGTCCGCTTTTTCTGGCAGAAGATTCGAATCAGTCAATGTTCCTGGCGTGACGATACGTACAACCTTGCGTTCTACTGGCCCCTTGCTGGTAGCAGGGTCACCGATCTGTTCGCATATGGCGACGGATTCTCCTGTGGCGATCAGTTTGGCAAGATACTGGTCCAGCGCATGAAACGGGATGCCGGCCATCGCGATATTTTTCCCGGTGGAAGAGCGCTGGGTCAGCGTAATGCCCAGAATTTTCGAGGCGGTTACGGCGTCGTCAAAAAACAGCTCATAAAAGTCACCCATCCGGTAAAACAGGAGCATATCGGGATGTTCTGCCTTGATGCGAAGGTATTGCTGCATCATCGGAGTTTGTTTTGCTGAATCGGGTGTTACTGGCTGCCTTGTTGCAGACCGTGTGGATGGTGGCGTCATACGTTTAACTTAACAGGTTAAAACGATTCTTATCGATAAAAGTTAAATTTTCTTCAATGCAAGTGCCATTGTAATGTCTGGCGGAGGCGGAGGCAAAAAAAGAAGGCAAAAAAACCTGTTTTTCGCAGGGTTTCATAAAATGAAATCCAATTCCATTACGGGTTTTGAGATGCATTTTTCGAGCGCTCTTTTATGCCGAAAACCAAATTGGCCATTCCGGATTTGTTCGGCAAAATGCCTGAATTTGAGGTCGGACAAATTTTCTTCATTTATCTGGATTTTCGTGTTGTAACCGGTAGTTCCAGTTCATTGATCAGGATGAAAAATTCACTCTTTATTCAAGGATTTGTCCGTTTTTTTTATGCGAAATCACCTTGATCTCCTTTTTTGACGGCGTCAGCAAGAAATCCGAATCTTTGTTATTCTGGTTCATCATGCCTTTTAATTGTTGCTTTTCGGAAATAAAAATTGGCACTTTGCAAGAGTGTTTGAAGTGTTCGGTTTTTTGACGGTATTGTACACAAGAGAATAGCCATAAGGATAAAAACACGCTATGAATCAAAGTCTGTATGTCACCAAGCGTGACGGAAGAAAAGAACGCATTGACCTGGATAAAATACACCGGGTCGTGGACTGGGCCGCTGAAGGCTTGCATAACGTATCCGTTTCCCAGGTGGAATTGCGTTCACAGATCCAGTTTTACGATGGCATCCGGACGTCAGATATTCATGAAACCATGATCAAGGCGGCCGCTGACCTGATTTCAAGCGATGCGCCCGATTATCAATATCTGGCGGCACGACTGGCTATTTTCCATCTGCGCAAGAAGGCTTTTGGTCAGTTTGAACCACCGAAGCTCTATGATCATGTTATTCGTCTGGTTGAAATGGGGAAATACGATTCTCATCTGCTGGAGGATTACAGTCCTGAAGAATTCGCAAAAATGGACGAATTCATCGATCACTGGCGTGACATGAATTTCTCTTATGCTGCGGTCAAACAGCTTGAGGGCAAATACCTCGTTCAGAACCGCGTGACAGGTGAAATCTATGAAAGTGCCCAGTTCCTCTACATTCTGGTGGCAGCATGTCTGTTTTCAAAATATCCGAAAGAAACCCGTCTGGATTACATCCGGCGGTTTTATGAGGCCGTTTCCACATTCAGGATTTCCCTTCCGACGCCGATCATGGCCGGGGTACGGACGCCAACGCGCCAGTTCAGTTCCTGTGTGCTGATCGAGTGTGGCGACAGTCTGGATTCTATCAACGCGACAGCCAGCTCGATCGTGAAATATGTTTCCCAGCGTGCGGGGATCGGTGTCAATGCCGGTCGCATTCGTGCATTGGGCAGCCCGATTCGGGGTGGTGAAGCTTTTCATACGGGATGTATTCCGTTTTATAAGTATTTCCAGACGGCAGTGAAATCCTGTTCACAGGGAGGTGTCCGTGGCGGGGCGGCGACGGTTTATTATCCACTTTGGCATCTGGAAGTCGAAAGCCTTCTGGTTTTGAAGAACAATCGCGGGGTTGAAGACAACCGTGTTCGCCATCTGGATTATGGTGTGCAATTGAATCGTCTCATGTACCAGCGCCTGATCGGCGGTGGAGACATTACCCTGTTCAGCCCGTCTGATGTCCCGGGACTGTATGACGCTTTTTTTGCCGATCAGGACGAATTTGAACGGTTGTATTTGCTGTATGAGGCGGATGAGAACATCCGTAAGAAGAAAGTGAAAGCGGTCGAATTGTTCTCACTGATGATGCAGGAGCGGGCTTCCACCGGTCGTATTTACATTCAGAATGTCGATCATTGCAATACGCACAGCCCGTTTGATCCGGCAGTGGCTCCTGTACGCCAGTCCAATCTATGCCTTGAAATCGCTCTCCCGACCAGGCCCTTGTCGGACATTAACGATGAAGAAGGAGAAATCGCTCTTTGCACCTTGTCGGCGTTCAACCTGGGAGCGGTCGAATCGCTGGATGAGTTCCAGGAGCTGGCAACGCTGGCGGTCCGCTCACTGGACGCTTTGCTGGATTATCAGGATTACCCGATTCGGGCGGCAGAACTCGGTGCGATGGGACGTCGTTCATTGGGTATCGGCGTCATCAATTTTGCCTATTACCTTGCCAAAAACGGCGTTCGCTACTCGGACGGCAGTGCGAATAATCTGACGCACAAAACGTTTGAAGCGATTCAGTATTATTTACTGAAAGCGTCAAACGAACTGGCGAAAGAACAGGGACGGTGTCTCTGGTTTGACGAAACCACTTATGCCAAAGGAATTCTTCCTGTCGATACCTATAAAAAAGATCTGGATGCTTTTTGTCATGAACCGCTCCATTACGACTGGGAATCACTGCGCCGTGATATCAAAGAGTATGGATTGCGCAATTCGACTCTGACTGCGCTGATGCCTTCGGAAACCTCTTCCCAGATCTCGAATGCTACCAATGGCATTGAACCTCCACGAGGCCATATCAGTATTAAAGCTTCCAAGGACGGCATTTTGCGTCAGGTCGTGCCGGAATACGAAACACTGAAAGACGCTTATGAGCTGTTATGGGATATGCCGGACAACAATGGCTATCTTCAGCTGGTGGGCGTGATGCAGAAATTTGTCGATCAGGCCATCTCGGCCAATACCAATTATGATCCGGCACGGTTTGCATCGGGAAAAGTGCCCATGACGCAATTGCTGAAAGATCTGTTGATGGCATACAAACTGGGAGTCAAGACCCTTTATTACCAGAATACTCGTGATGGCGCTGAAGACTCACAGGAAGATTTGCAGCTTGCAGGCCAGCAGGATGACGGCTGCGAAAGTGGCGCCTGCAAGATTTGACGGCATTGAATTGAAACCTGCGATGCAGGAAGATTGAACGGAACCGGATTTATGGCTTACACCACATTTTCACAAATCAAAAACGACCAGCTGCTCGAACCGATGTTCCTGGGACAACCGGTCAACGTTGCCCGTTACGACCAGCAAAAACATGAGGTTTTCGAAAAACTCATTGAGAAACAGCTATCCTTTTTCTGGAGACCGGAAGAGGTCGATGTGTCGCGAGACCGTATCGATTATCAGGCGATGCCGGAACATGAAAAACACATTTTCATCAGTAACCTGAAATATCAGACGTTGCTGGATTCGATTCAGGGGCGCAGTCCCAACGTCGCCCTGCTTCCGCTGATTTCGATTCCGGAACTTGAAACCTGGGTGGAAACCTGGTCTTTTTCCGAGACGATCCATTCGCGCTCCTATACCCATATCATCCGCAATATCGTCAATGATCCGGCAGTCGTTTTCGATGATATCGTCCGTAATGAAAACATTCTCAAACGGGCACGGGACATATCACGGTATTACGACGATCTGATCGAAATGACGAATCTTTACCATCTTCTTGGCGAAGGTCGTCATCAGGTGGATGGAAAAACGGTTGAAATCAGCCTGTACGAACTGAAGAAAAAGCTGTACATGTGCCTGATGAGCGTCAACGTACTGGAAGCGATCCGTTTCTATGTCAGTTTTGCCTGTTCATTTGCATTTGCCGAACGGGAACTGATGGAAGGGAATGCCAAGATTATCCGGCTGATCGCACGTGACGAGGCGCTTCATCTGACTGGAACCCAGCATATCCTGAATCTGATGCGTTCCGGTGCCGACGATCCGGATATGGCGAAAGTTGCCGAAGAATGTGAGCAGGCCAGTTATGACTTGTTCGTTTCCGCTGCCGAGCAGGAAAAGGAATGGGCAGAATATCTGTTCAGGGACGGTTCCATGATCGGGCTGAACCGGGATATTTTATGCCAGTACGTGGAATATATCACTAACACGCGGATGCAAGCCATCGGGCTGGCTTTGCCGTTTGAGACACGCTCCAATCCGATTCCATGGATCAATGCATGGCTTGTTTCGGATAATGTTCAGGTTGCACCTCAGGAGGTTGAAGTCAGTTCCTATCTGGTTGGACAGATCGATTCCGAAGTCAACGTGGATGATTTGAGCAGTTTCCAGCTGTAATGCCAGACATGAATGATCATGGCTTGTTTTCACACGACGAAAACAGGGCCGTTGCCGAAGCAGGGGAGTCGTATGTGATTACGCTGTCTTCCAGCGGCAAACAGATTGATTGTCCGCAAGAGGCGGGAACGCTATTGGACGTACTGGAAAAGAACAGGGTTGTCATCGAGTATCAATGCCGTTCCGGCTATTGCGGCTCGTGTCGTTGTCGAAAGAGGAAAGGAGCGGTGGTTTATCTCCAAAAGCCACTTGCCCTGATCAACGAAGGGGAAATTTTGCCATGTTCCTGTGTACCGGCAAGTGATATCGAGCTGGATATCTGAAAAAGTCGGATGTGAACGAAAAAAGAGCGCCATTGGCGCTCTTTTTGAATTTCCGAAGCAGGAAATCAGTTTTTGGTCTGATCGACCAGTTTGTTTTTGGCCAGCCAAGGCATCATGGCACGCAGACGATTACCAACCTGTTCGATTGGATGTTCTGCCGTCAGACGACGACGGGACAACAGGGTTGGCGCGCCAGCCTTGTTTTCCAGAATGAAGCTCTTGGCGTACTCGCCGGTCTGGATGTCTTTCAGAGCCTGGCGCATCGCGTTTTTGCTGTCTTCGGTAACGACTTTTGGACCGGTAACGTATTCGCCGTATTCAGCATTGTTGGAAATGGAATAGTTCATGTTGGCGATACCGCCTTCCTGAATCAGATCGACGATCAGTTTCAGTTCGTGGCAGCATTCGAAATAAGCCATTTCAGGGGCGTAACCGGCTTCCACCAGTGTTTCAAAACCGGCCTTGATCAGTTCAACGGCTCCGCCGCACAGAACGGCCTGTTCGCCGAACAGGTCGGTTTCGGTTTCTTCACGGAAGGTGGTCTGGATGATGCCGGCACGACCGCCACCGTTTGCCATGGCATAAGACAGCGCGATGTCACGTGCCTTGCCGGATTTGTCCTGATAAACAGCGATCAGTTGGGGAACGCCGCCACCTTGGGTATAGGTGCTGCGAACGGTATGGCCAGGTGCTTTCGGGGCGATCATGATGACGTCGAAGTCGGCACGTGGGATAACCTGTCCGTAATGAACGCCAAAGCCGTGGGCAAAAGCCAGCACCGCACCCTGTTTCGCATTGGGGGCAACGCTTTCGTTATAGACATCAGGAATGTTTTCGTCAGGCAGGAGCATCATGATGACGTCTGCATCCTTGACGGCTTCATTGACTTCCTTCACCTTCAGGCCGGCATTTTCCGCCTTGCTCCAGGAAGAGCCGTTTTTACGCAGGCCGACCGTTACGTCAACACCGGAATCATGCAGGTTCAGCGCGTGAGCATGACCCTGAGAACCATAACCGAGAATGGTTACTTTTTTTCCCTTGATTAAGGACAGATCGCAGTCCTTGTCATAAAAAACGTTCATTATGTTTGTTTCCTAATTAAAAATACAAAAAATAAAACCGGTTAGACTTTCAGGATACGTTCGCCGCGTCCAATGCCCGAACCGCCCGAACGGACGGTCTCGAGAATGGCCGTACGGTCGATCGATTCGATGAAAGCATCCAGCTTGGCCTTGTCGCCTGTTAATTCGATCGTGTATGCACGGTCACTGACATCGATGATTCTTCCTCTGAAGATATCGGTTGTACGTTTGATTTCCTCGCGTTCCTTGCCGACGGCACGGATCTTGATCAGCATCATTTCGCGTTCGACGAAGTAACCGTCGGTCAGATCGACGACCTTGACGACCTCGATCAGACGGTTCAGGTGTTTGGTGATCTGCTCGATCACGTCTTCCGACCCGATGGTGACTACCGTCATACGGGACAGGGTCGGATCTTCGGTAGGCGCAACGTTCAGTGTTTCAATATTGTAGCCGCGTGCCGCAAAGAGTCCGACAACACGGGCCAATGCACCAGCTTCGTTTTCCAGAAGAACAGAAATTATATGTCGCATGTTATTTATCCTCCAGACTCATGACCATTTCGGTCAATCCTTTACCTGCCTTGACCATTGGCCAGACGTTTTCAGTCGAATCTGTCAGGATGTTCAGATACACGAGCTTGTCTTTCATCGAGAAAGCTTCTCTCAAGGCTCCTTCAACATCGGCCGCTTTTTCGACTTTGATACCGACATGGCCATAAGCTTCAGCCAGCTTGTTGAAGTCAGGAAGCGATGCGACATAGGTTTCGGAATAGCGGGACTCATAATCCAGGCGTTGCCACTGGCGGACCATACCCAGAACACCGTTGTTTAACATGATGATTTTCGGCGTCAGATTGTATTGTTTGCAGGTAGCCAGTTCCTGAATGTTCATCTGAATGGAACCTTCGCCCGTGATACAGGCAACCGTTGCGTCCGGATTGGCCATCTGGATACCCATCGCAAACGGCAGTCCGACGCCCATCGTTCCCAGACCGCCGGAATTGATCCAGCGACGTGGTTTGTCGAACGGATAATACTGGGCTGCCCACATCTGGTGCTGTCCGACATCCGAAGCGATATAGGCATCGCCCTTGGTGACTTCCCAAAGTTTTTCGATAACGTATTGTGGCTTGATGACCTGATCGGTCTGTTCGTACTTCAGGCAATCTTTCTTGCGCCATTCGTTGAGCTGTTTCCACCAGGAAGCCATTGCCTGCGGATTGGTTGTTGAATTCGGTGCAGCGTCGAGCTGGGCCAGCATTTCCTGCAATACGTCCTTGACATTGCCGACGATAGGAATATCGACCTTGACACGTTTGGAAATGGAAGACGGATCGATATCGACATGGATGATCTTGCGTGCGACACGGGAGAAATGGTCTGGATTGCCAATGACACGGTCATCAAAACGGGCGCCGATTGCTATCAGAACATCGCAATTCTGCATGGCCATATTGGCTTCATACATGCCGTGCATGCCAGGCATGCCGAGATGACGTTCGCTCGAGGCACGGTAAGCGCCAAGCCCCTGAAGGGTGGTAACGCAAGGGATATCCAGACGGTCGACAAGCTGGTTCAGTTCCGGTGCAGAGTCCGAAAGAATGACACCGCCACCAGCGTATACCAGCGGGCGTTCAGCCTGAAGCATCATCTGGACGGCTTTGCGGATCTGTCCGGTATGGCCCTTGTCGATAGGCTTGTACGAGCGCATTTCGATTTCCCTGGGATAATCGTAAAGGCCGGCCTGCATGCTGACGTCCTTTGGAATATCGACCAGAACAGGGCCCGGACGGCCTGTCGATGCAATATAGAATGCCTTTTTGATCGTCAATGCGAGGTCTTTGACATCCTTGACGAGGAAATTGTGCTTGACGCAAGGGCGAGTGATGCCGACGGCGTCGCATTCCTGGAATGCGTCCGAGCCAATGGCATGGGTGGACACCTGACCGCTGATCAGCACAAGCGGAATGGAATCCATGTAAGCGGTTGCAAGACCGGTAATCGCGTTCGTTACGCCAGGGCCGGAGGTTACCAGCGCGACGCCGACCTTGCCGGAACTGCGTGCATATGCATCGGCGGCGTGTACGGCAGCCTGTTCGTGACGAACCAGGATATGTTTGAATTTATCCTGTTTGTAAATGGCATCATAAATATAGAGAACGGAGCCACCCGGGTATCCGAAAACGTGCTCTACGCCTTCATCGGCCAGACTTTTGACCAGTATGTCAGAGCCTGTCATTTCTAAACTCATACTTCCTTCCTTTCAAGGTCCACTGGAAATTGATCGGATGCTCTTTCCTGACGAATTCGAGTGTTTTGGCAGAACGATTTTCCTGTTTTATGACGAAAATCGAGGCTCAAACATCATTTTCTCGTACTTGTGGTACGGGTCAGAGCAAACAGCTTTCAAAATAGCAAAGCATGTCTTCACGACAGGCGGCATTATGAGCACCATGTGAGAAAACCATTCCGCCTAAGGGTATGCAAAGCGGAAAACAGATATCAGCCTGCGCTTTTGGAGCAAGCCATACTCAATCACAAATGTACAACACTTCAACAATTGAATAAAGTGAATAATTTTACACTACATCTGCACAAGAGGGCCTTTCTTTGTTAGCATTTGCACCTGATTGACACAGTCAAAGTGTGTTTTTTTTTATCCAGCAAGGTTGATCCTTCTGCCAAAACGAATGGCAACTGACAAAGAATTATCCGATTTTCTGGCTGGCGTTGAGAAACGCGCATTCAAACAGGCTGTCTATGCCGTGCGCAAAGATGAGGCTGCGCTTGATATTGTCCAGGATGCCATGATAAAACTCGCGGAAAAATATGGTGACAAGTCATCTGCCGAGTTGCCCATGCTTTTCCAGCGTATTTTGCAAAACACCATCAGCGACTTTTTCCGGCGCGAAAAAGTCCGCAATACCTGGGTGAGCCTGTTTTCCAGCATGTCCACGACGTCGGATGGCGAAGATTTCGATGTGCTGGACGTTTATCAGGGGGAAACCGGAAACGAAGTGGTGGAATCGTCTTCGGAAAAGCTGGAGAGGGCGGAAGTATTGCGAATTATCGAAGAAGAAGTAGAAAAGTTGCCGGTACGTCAACGCGAAGCCTTCCTTATGCGTTACTGGAATGATATGGATGTCGCCGAAACGGCAGAAGCCATGAAATGTTCCGTGGGCAGCGTCAAGACGCATTGCTCCCGCGCGACGCATGCACTGGCGAAAGCCCTGAAGGCGCGAGGGATTGAATTATGACGATGAACGAACAAGATTTTGCTTACAAGGTGCGGCATGCCTTGAATGAGAGACTGGAGGATTTGCCGGAAAACATCTCCGAGCGATTGGCTAGCGCACGTGCCATCGCGATCAGACGCAAGAAAAAGAGCATGCCTCTTTATGTCAGTCTGTTCCGGCAGATGTTTGCAGGAGCTTTTTCCAACACGTCCGGCAATGTTTCATGGACGAACCGTCTGGGGCTTTCATTGCCCATTCTGGTACTGGTCGTCGGTATGGCCGGTATTTTCCATCATGAACAGCAGAGGCAGATCAGGGAAATCGCCGATATCGATATTGCCGTGCTGTCGGATGAATTGCCACCTTCAGCCTATGCCGATAACGGCTTCCGGGCTTATGTTGTCGACAGGACCGGAGTTTAGTCGATGCACTCTGACCGTCCTGTAAAGAAATCGGTTCCGAAATGGATTCTGGCAGTCGTCATTGCGATTGTCGTCGTTTTCGGGATGGTTTATGTCATTTTGCCCACAGATAATCTGAAGGCATTCATCGGGATGGAAGATAGCCGGATTGCCGCTGAAAATTCCTGGAATTCATTAACGCCGTCCCAAAAAGACGCTCTCTCGCCTCTCGAGAAAGAGTGGGGCCGTATGAGTGCGGCACAAAGGA
Organism: Pseudomonadota bacterium; assembly: GCA_023449275.1. Lineage (GTDB taxonomy): Bacteria > Pseudomonadota > Gammaproteobacteria > Burkholderiales > Burkholderiaceae_D > Oxalobacter. Next base: position 27,050 of record JAEXJM010000042.1, read on the forward strand.
AAAAATGGCTGGAGGTCGCGAAAAAGGCCGAGAACATGTCGCCCGAGGGGAAGGCACGTTTCAAGACGCATATTCAGGACTGGCTGAATCTGACGCCAGAACAGCGCCGTCAGGCCCGCCAGAATTTCCTAGGTGTCAAAAAACTTGATTCCCAGCTCAGAACGGAACAATGGCGCGAGTACCAGAAGTTGCCTGAAGAAAAGAAACGGGCACTTGCCGCCAGGGCGAAATCGAAGAGAAGGCTTGCCAATCTGACGGGCGAACAGGCTTCCGGCGAAGTTGTTGAACCGATCAAACAACCTGAAAAAATACAGAATACTCCTTCTTCGCAGGAAGAAGTGCCTGATTACTGGCGCTAGATTCCGGTTGTGGCCGCAGCGGTTCTGGCCGTTATTCAATGCCTTTCCATACTGGCGCGGAGCCGTCTTGTTTCCTGCGGTGTCGTCAGAAGAGGGCGGTAAATTTCTATGCGGTCATGGACTTTCAGAAGGGTGTCGAAGCTTTGTTTCTTGCCGAAAATGCCGACTTCGTTTTCACTGATTTGACGGGACAGGTATTTTGTTATGCCGCTTCGTTCGATCGCCTGTATCAGTGTCGTTTTTTCAGGTACCTCGATATCCATGATGATTTGCCTGCCCGGTTCCGCATAGCAGATCTGGACAGGGATGGTTTGAATCGGTGGGGAATTTTCAGCCATACACTTTTCTCGCACGTTCGCAAAAAGCATCGATCAGGCTGTTCGTGACGATGTCGAAAACCGGGCCGATGAGTTTTTCCATGAAAAAATGGGAAAATTCATAATTCATATGCAACTCGACGCGGCATGTTTTTTCACTGAGAACCGTGAAGGTCCACTGGCCATTCAGTTTTCTGAAAGGCCCCTTGACCAGTCGCATCCTGATGGATGTTGGCACGTCATTGGTGTTATGGGTGGTAAAGCTTTGCCGGATGCCGCAAAAGTTGAGGGACAGGGTGGCAATCGCTGTCTGGCGACTCGCGTCACGCTGCACATCGACACTGTCGCACCAGGGAAGAAACGAAGGATAGGCTTCGATGTTTTCCACCAGGGCGAACATTTGTTCTGCACTATAGTTCTGCAGCACGGATTTTTGTACGATCGTCATCTATGAATGATTTGGTTTTGATAGAATCCCTATTTTATACAAGGAAGTTTTTTTCACTATGACTATTGCCGATAATAAAAAAGCTTTTCATGATTATTTTATCGAAGAGCGCTTCGAGGCGGGAATGGCTTTGGAAGGTTGGGAAGTCAAATCCATTCGTGCCGGAAGGGTACAGCTAAAAGAGGCTTATGTCATCGTCAAGGGCGCGGAAATTTTTCTTTTCGGTGCGCATATCAGTCCGCTTCCAACGGCTTCGACCCATATCAAGCCTGATCCGGTAAGGGATCGGAAATTGTTGATGCACGCTACGGAAATCAGCAAGCTGATCGGCAAGGTGGAGCGTGCCGGTTATACACTGGTTCCGCTGAACCTTCATTTTTCGAAGGGTCGGATCAAATGCGAAATCGGGCTTGCCAAGGGCAAGAAACAGTACGACAAGCGTGAAAGCGAAAAAGAACGCGACTGGCAGCGGGAACAGCAGAAGATCATGAAACAGAATATCCGCTGATGGCGGTTTTACTGTCTGACGGGTTTTAATCTTCCGCTTCTTTGATCCATGCCAGTAAAATGGCTTCGAGGACTTTTTCATTGGAGCGGTTTGGGTCGTCGTCAAAACCGTCCAGTTTGCAAATCCAGTCATGCATATCAGTGAAACGGACGCCTAACGGATCGACATCAGGGTATTGATCGAACAACTCTTCGGCTATTCTCTGTGTATCAGACCATTTCATAAAGGTTCCCGGTATGGATATCAGCGTTCGCTGACAAGATTGATCGTGTATTTCGGAATTTCCACTGTCAGGTCTTCTTCACCGATTTTTGCCTGACAGGAAAGGCGCGATTCCGCTTCCAGTCCCCATGCACGGTCGAGCATGTCTTCTTCCTTTTCGCTCATTTCGGACAGAGAGTCATAACCCTTCCGGACGATGACGTGGCAGGTGCTGCATGCCCCGCATTTTCCGCAGGCGTGTTCGATGTCGATATGGTTGTCCAGAAGGGCATCGCAAATCGATGTGCCTTCGGATGCCTCGATGCTGGCGCCTTCAGGACAAAGTACTGCATGAGGCAAAACGGTTATTTTCGGCATATCGTTTCCCGTAATCGGAGTGTTAAATAATGTCTTTGACGGTTTTCCCGGACAGTGCTTTCTGGATGCTGCGGTTCATCCTGCGGGCCGCGAACGTTTCCGTTCCCTTTGACAGGGCTTCGATGGCGGCATGAATGGCTGAAGTGGAATCGTCATTCAACAGTTTCCGGGTGACTTCCATCAGGGCGAGAATAGTCGAGCGTTCTGTTTCATTCAACAGGTCGCCATCGGTATCGAGGGCAGCCTGTGTTGCCTGAATGGTTCGCTCGGCTTCGACGATTTCTTCACGCAGGGCGCGCTGTTGCATGTCCGTTTCGGCACTTTTTCCGGATTCTTCCAGCATTCGGGCGATTTCGGTATCGGTCAGTCCATACGATGGTTTGACGACGATAGATGCCTCGATCCCGGAATGCGTCTCACGAGCGGAAACGGACAGCAAACCGTCTGCATCGACCTGAAACGTAATCCGGATGCGTGGAACACCGGCTGCCATCGGAGGGATGCCTCGCAATTCGAAACGGGCCAGAGAGCGGCAATCGGTAACCAGTTCACGTTCGCCCTGCAATACATGCACGGCCAGGGCGGTTTGCCCATCCTTGAACGTCGTGAACTCCTGCGCGTATGTGCACGGAATGGTGGAGTTACGGGGAATGATCTTTTCCACAAGGCCGCCCATGGTCTCGATTCCAAGTGACAGGGGAATGACGTCGAGCAGCAGCCAGTCATCTCCGGGGGCACGGTTGCCTGCCAGCATGTTGGCCTGAATGGCGGCACCCAGTGCGACGACTTTTTCCGGATCGATTGTGGCGTGCGGTTTTTTTCCGAACAGTTTCTGGATCTGGCGACGGACATGAGGCATACGGGTCGCGCCTCCGATCAGGATAATGCCACTGATATCGGCGATTCTCAGTTTGGCGTCCCGGAGCGTTTTTTTCACCTGCTGCATGGTCTTGCAGACAAGATGATGCGTCATTTGCTCAAAGGCTTTTGCAGTCAGTTCCAGATTGATTTTCTCACCGGACGAGAGCAGGGCATTGATCGTGACGCGGGCGCGGACGGACAGGCGTTCCTTGGCTTCCCTAGCCTTGGTCATCAGTATACGCGTATCCTCCGCCGAGAGCGGTAACAGTTTTGCCTGTTCGATGATCCAGCAGAAAATGCGGTGGTCGAAATCGTCACCGCCCAGTTCGGAATCTCCTCCGGTTGCGAGCACTTCGAATACACCCCTGTTCAGCCGGAGGATGGAAATATCAAATGTTCCGCCACCCAGATCGTAGGCGGCAAAGATGCCTTCCGCACCGTTGTCCAGTCCATAGGCGATAGCGGCGGCAGTCGGTTCGCTCAGGAGCCGCAATACATGAATGCCTGCCAGTCGGGCGGCATCTTTGGTGGCCTGACGCTGGGCATCATCAAAATAGGCCGGTACGGTAATGACGGCTCCAGCCAGATTTTCATCGAAAGCGTCTTCCACGCGATGTCGCAAGGTAGCGAGGATTTCGGCAGAGATTTCGACCGGACTTTTGGTGCCGGCCGCCGTCTCGATTTTGACCATGCCCGGACTGTCGAGGAACTGGTAAGGCATGCTTTCACGGTTGGAAATGTCCGCCAGTCCCCTGCCCATCATCCGCTTGACGGAAGTGATCGTATTTTTGGGATCGGAATTCTGGGCTTCCTTGGCGCCATAACCGATTTCGGTATGGCCGTCAGGAAAGTAGCGGACAACTGAAGGCAGCAAGGGGCGTCCCTGTTCGTCTTCGAGGACTTCAGGAATGCTGTTTCGGACAGTTGCCACCAGCGAATGGGTCGTGCCGAGATCGATTCCGATTGCCAGTCGAAACTGATGTGGCGCTGTGGACATGCCCGGTTCTGCGATTTGGAGGAGTGCCATTTATTTAATCTGTTGAATCAAGTTCGTCGAATGCCAGACTGATTTCTTCACCGAATTTTTCAAGAAACATCATTTTCCTGATTTCCTGAACCGCCTTGTCGAATTGTTTGTCGTCCAGATGTTTTCCGACAATATCCATTTGTTCACTACGCAGTGCCCGCTGTTCGTCATCCAGCTTTTCCAGTCGGGCGGTATCCCTGCTTTCGCGGGCGTTTTCCAGCGATTCCCGCCATTCGATCTGTTGCATCAGGAACAAGGGGTCCATCGATACGTGTGTTTCGGCATTCAGGTTATAGCCGTTCAATTCGCACAGGTACGCAGCCCTTTTGATCGGGTTGCGCAGTATGTGATACGCGTCGTTTGCCATTGCCGCCCATTGCATCGCTGTCCGTTTTTCCGCTTCCGTTGCCGTGACGAAACGGTCGGGATGCACCAGACTCTGTATTTCCTTGTAGGCTTTGTCCAGCGCCTGCCGGTCAATGGTGAATCGTACCGGCAGTCTGAACAGTTCGAAATGATTTTGCATAAATGGTTCTGCCGGACATCAGACCTTGAAGCTGTTGCCGCAACCGCATGAATCCGTGACGTTCGGGTTGTAAAACTTGAAACCTTCATTCAGCCCTTCGCGTGCAAAGTCCAGCTCGGTGCCATCCAGATAAGGCAGGCTTTTCGGATCGACGAAAACTTTCACGCCATGGGATTCGAAAACGAGATCTTCAGCGGCCGGCTCATCGACGTATTCCAGTTTGTACGACATGCCGGAACAGCCGGTTGTCTGTACTCCGAAACGCAGGCCGACACCTTTGCCTCGGCGTTGCAGGAAACGGTTGATATGGTTGGCCGCTTTTTCAGTCAAGGTAATAGCCATTTTTTCTCCTGATCGAATCTTATTTGGACTTGTTTTTGTTTTCCTGCCGTTTCTGGTAATCGTCTACAGCGGCCTTGATCGCATCTTCCGCCAGGATGGAGCAGTGGATTTTAACGGGCGGTAAAGCCAGTTCTTCCGCAATTTCCGAATTCTTGATCTGCAGGGCTTCGTCCAGCGATTTGCCCTTGACCCATTCAGTGACCAGCGAGCTGGACGCGATGGCGGAACCGCAGCCATAGGTCTTGAATCGTGCATCCTCGATCATGCCGTCGGCATTGACCTTGATCTGCAGTTTCATGACGTCGCCACAGGCAGGTGCGCCGACCATACCGGTACCGACCGAGTCGTCGTCCTTGTCGAAACTGCCGACATTACGCGGGTTTTCGTAATGGTCCAGTACTTTGTTGGAGTAAGTCATTTTCTTGTCCTCTATCTTTGCGCAATCGGTTTAGTGGGCCGCCCACTGGATGGTATTGATATCGATACCTTCCTTGTACATATCCCATAAAGGAGACAGGTCACGCAGTTTGGCGACTTGAGTCTTGACCAGATTGATTGCGTAATCTATTTCTTCTTCTGTCGTGAAGCGTCCGATCGAGAAACGGATCGAACTGTGGGCCAGTTCGTCGCTGCGTCCGAGGGCACGCAATACGTAAGACGGCTCGAGGCTGGCGGAGGTACAGGCGGAGCCGGAAGAAACGGCCAGTCCTTTCATTGCCATCATCATCGATTCGCCTTCTACATAATTGAAACTGACGTTCAGGTTGTAGGGAATACGGTGTTCCATATCACCGTTGAATACGACCGCTTCAATGTCACTCAAACCATCCGCCAGACGTTTTATCAGGACTTTCATCCGGGCGATTTCGTCTTTCATTTCTTCTTTGGCGATACGATAGGCTTCGCCCATGCCAACGATCTGGTGCGTCGGGAGCGTGCCGGAACGCATACCGCGTTCATGGCCGCCGCCATGCATCTGTGCTTCCAGACGGACGCGGGGGCGGCGGCGGACAAACAGGGCGCCGACGCCTTTCGGACCGCAAATCTTGTGGGCTGTCAGGGTCATCAGGTCGATTTTCGTTTTTTGCAGGTCGATCTCCATCTTCCCTGCCGCCTGCGCCGCATCACAATGGAAAACAATGCCTTTGCTGCGGCACAATTCGGCGATTTCGTCGATCGGCTGGATGACGCCGATTTCATTGTTCACCATCATGACAGACACGAGAATGGTATCCGGGCGGATGGCTTTTTCCAGCGATTCGAGCGTGATCAGGCCGTTTTCCTGTGGATCGAGATAAGTCGCTTCAAAGCCTTCCCGTTCCAGTTCGCGGAACGTATCCAGTACGGATTTGTGTTCCGTCTTGACGGTAATGATGTGCTTGCCTTTCGTCTTGTAGAACTGGGCGGCGCCTTTGATGGCGAGATTGTTCGCTTCAGTCGCGCCGGAAGTCCAGACAATTTCACGCGGATCGGCATTGATCAGTGCGGCGACATGTCCACGGGCTTCTTCCACCGCTTTTTCCGCTTCCCAGCCATACATGTGGCTGTTGGATGCCGGATTGCCGAACTTCTCGCACAAGTATGGAATCATTTTCTCGGCCACGCGGGGATCGACCGGCGTCGTAGCGGAATAATCCATATATACAGGGCGGGAGTCATCACGGGAGATGCCCTTCAGTATGCTGCATTGGGTGGTTGTAGATGGATTGGTCATGCTCTTTTCCTTTTATTCTGCCGGTTTTGCCAAAAGTAACGTGCTGTCCGTGCCGGTTTCTTTCATCGCTTTCGACGGCATTGTCCGGGAAAGTTCCGATAACGGGACGGATTCCAGATAATCGATAATTCTTTCGTTCAGGCTGGCCCACAAATTGTGGGAAATGCATTTGATGCTGCCTTTGGCACAATTGCCGTTACCGCCGCAACGGGTGACATCCAACGGTTCATCGACCGCAAATACGATATCGGCCACAGTGATATCGGTGGCATCATTTGCCAGGATGTAACCACCTCCCGGCCCGCGAATGGATTTGACCAGATTTTTTCGACGGAGTTTTGAAAAAAGCTGCTCGAGATATGCGACGGATATGTCCTGCCGTTCACTGATTCCGGCAAGAGAAACGGGGCCGTTCTCCTGATGGCGGGTCAGATCGATCATGGCAGTGACGGCAAATCGTCCTTTGGTTGTCAGTCGCATGGGCTTACCTGATTAAAGATGCGTATTGTCGATTAGTTGAATATTTTAGTCAAGTATAGCAAAGGTCTGGAAAATCTGTGAAGTCGATGCAGAAATGGCTGCCGTGTTCGTCAGACAAGACAAAAAAAGGACGCACTGTTGCGCGTCCTTTTCCGACTGGTTGGCTTTCAGGGTGCAAAAGAGGAACCGCAACCGCAGGTCGAAGTGACGTTCGGGTTTTTGATGACGAACTGGGCGCCGTTGATGTCTTCCTTGTAATCGATTTCCGCGCCGACGAGATACTGGTAGCTCATCGGGTCGATCAGGAGTTCGACACCGTCTTTCATCATGGAGGTGTCATCTTCGTTCACTTTTTCATCGAACGTGAAACCGTACTGGAAACCGGAGCATCCTCCGCCCTGTACGAATACACGCAGTTTCAGGTTTGGATTGCCTTCTTCCGCGATCAGTTCGGCCACTTTTTTCGCTGCGCTGTCAGTGAAGTTGATCGGTGCTGGCATGTCTTGATTGTCACTCATTTTTCACTCCAGTATTTAATGGATGGTGTTCATTATAAACACGATCGGAAAATCCTGTTTGTCGCGCCTCATGGCATGACGGGGACCTGTTTCAGGCCTGTGGTTTCGTCCAGTCCGAACATCAGGTTCATGCTCTGGACACCCTGTCCGGCAGCGCCTTTGACCAGATTGTCTTCCACAACCAGAATGACAAGCGTATCACCGTTTCCTGGGCGATGAACGGCTATGCGCAGGTAGTTGGAAGCACGCACGGAACGCGTTTCGGGATGTGAACCGGCAGGCAGCACATCAACGAACGGGTCATTGCGAAAATGGTTTTCATACAGGGCCTGAAAGTCGATATTCCGTGCTTCCGGCCTCAGTGTCGCGTAAAGCGTCGAGTGAATGCCGCGGATCATCGGGGTCAGGTGTGGAACGAAGGTCAATCCGATATCACGGGTGTTTCCGGTCAGTGCTTTCAGTCCCTGAACGATTTCAGGCAAGTGGCGGTGTCCCTTGACACCATATGCATGAAAATTGTCGGATGATTCCGAAAAGAGGGAACCCACGGCAGCACGGCGTCCGGCGCCGGATACACCGGATTTGCAATCGGCGATCAGGCCGGATTCATTGACCAGCGCTTTGCCTTGCGTCAGCAGAGGAGCAAAACCCAGTTGTACGGAAGTGGGGTAACATCCGGCCAGACCGACTACACGGGCTTTCTTTATCGCTTCGCGGTTGACTTCGACGAGTCCATAAACCGCTTCTTCAAGAATATCCGGACAGGCATGAGGCATACCATACCATTTTTCGAATTCAGCGGTGTCTTTCAGTCTGAAGTCGGCAGCAAGGTCGATGATTCTGACGCCGGCGGACAGCAATTCTTTCGCGTGGGACATCGCGACGCCATGAGGTGTCGCGAAAAATACGACGTCGCACTCATTCAGTTTCGCTTCTTCAGGAGACGAAAAAGCCAGATCGACAATACCTCGCAGTGACGGGAACATGTCGGCAACTTTCACACCTTTGTCGCTTCTGGATGTAATGGTGGCTAACCGGACTTCCGGATGGGCTGACAGTATGCGCAGCAGTTCGACTCCGGTATAACCCGAGCCACCGACAATTCCGACTTTGATCATCCTGACCTCACTGAAAAAAGTATACGGGCATTATTGTAACGGGATTATCCCGATTTTGCCTGCTGGAAAAAACAGAAAAAAGTCGCCTGACCCAAGCCAGACGACTTTGAAAATACGGGTCTGAAACACGGTATTCCAGACCGTAAAGTACGGTATTAACGTTTGGAGAACTGTTTGGCGCGGCGGGCTTTGCGCAGGCCAACTTTTTTACGTTCTACTTCACGTGCGTCGCGGGTAATGAAACCTGCCTTGGACAGTGCCGGTTTCAGGGCTGCGTCGTAGTCGACCAGAGCACGGCTGATACCGTGACGGACTGCGCCTGCCTGACCGGATTCACCACCACCCTTGACGTTGACGAGAATGTCGAAACGTTCGAGGTTTTCGGTCAGTTCCAGAGGCTGGCGAATAACCATCAGGCCGGTTTCACGGGAAAAATATTCGTCGGCCGGTTTGCCGTTAACGGTGATTTTGCCGGAGCCTGCTTTGATGAAAACACGAGCCACTGCGCTTTTGCGACGGCCGGTTCCGTAATTGTAGTTACCGATCATGTCTGCTCCTTAGATTTCAAGTGGCTTTGGCTGTTGGGCGCTGTGTGGATGAGTTTCATCCGCATACACTTTCAGCTTTTTGATCATGGCATAGCCCAAAGGTCCCTTTGGAAGCATGCCCTTGACAGCTTTTTCGAGTGCACGACCAGGGAAACGCTGTTGCATTTTTTCGAAAGTCGTTTCATAGATGCCGCCAGGGAAACCGCTGTGACGATAATATTTTTTATCGGTCATCTTGTTTCCTGTGACGCGCAGCTTGCTGGCGTTGACCACGATGATGAAATCGCCGGTATCGACGTGAGGGGTGAATTCTGGTTTATGCTTGCCACGCAGACGGCGTGCCACTTCGCTGGCAACACGGCCGAGAACCTTATCGGTTGCGTCAATCACATACCAGTCACGCTGGACTTTACTGTCCTTTGCGGAAAAGGTTTTCATATTGGATAAAACTTTCTGTGATGTTTACTCGCTCAAATGGGTGGTTCCACCTGAATTAAAAGGAGGACTCAACCTTCTGTTATTTTCCTGAGCGAACGGAAAGAACGAAATTATAGACGTATCAATGACTTGTCGTCAATTGAGACAATGAAAAAACGAGGGAATCCAACATCGTTTCTGCAATAAAAACCGTTTTGCAGCGCCGAAAACGATTTATAGAGGCTGGTTATTGGAGTATTCTTCCCGTTCCGGCAACCCGTTTTCAAATTCGACATGATTCCTCTAGACGTTCTGGGCACTTATTTCATCGCCTGTCTGATTCTCGCCATCGCTCCCGGCCCTGACAATATTTTCGTGTTGACCCAATCGGCACTGCAGGGGAAGAAAGCCGGCATTTTCGTCGTACTCGGCCTTTGTACAGGCCTGCTTTTTCATACGACTGCAGTTGCGCTTGGTGTCGCCGTCATTTTCAAAACATCCGAAATCGCGTTCACTCTGCTGAAAGTGGCCGGTGCACTTTACCTGATCTATCTGGCCTGGGGCGCTTTCCGGAGTGGTGCGACATCCATTGAAAGTGGCAATAACACGATCTTGCGGAGCGGCCAGCTTTATCGACGTGGCATTTTCATGAATATCACCAATCCGAAGGTCAGTATTTTCTTTCTCGCTTTTCTTCCCCAATTCGCCAATCCGGCACGGGGTTCCATCACGATCCAGATGCTGATGTTGGGGGCGGTTTTCATCCTGTCCGCCATTCTGGTTTTCGGCGCAATCGCATTGGCGGCAGGGTCTCTGGGCGAATGGCTCAGCCGCTCGCAGCAGGTTCAGCGCTGGATCAACCGTCTTGCCGGAACGGTTTTTGTCGGTCTGGCGATCAAGCTGTTGATGACCGAGCGCTGACGGCACCGTTTTTCAGGCTCATTCAATGCGAATGGGAGTGAAGGCTGTGTGTGATGAGGAAAATGATCCCGATACCGATGGCGACCAGAATGATCTGTGGAATCGTTTCCCGGATAGTGCTACGCCTTTGCATCTGGGGCATCAGATCGCTCAAGGCAATGTAAATGAAACCTGCTGATGCGAGTGTCAGGACGTAGGGAATCAGGTTTTGCGCCCTCTCCAGCGTGAAGTAACCGATCAGCGCACCTGTCATGGACGTGACGGTATTGCTCATGCTGTAGATGAGAGCTCGCTTGCGGGTAAAACCGGCGTTCAGCAATACGATGAAGTCGCCCACCTGCTGGGGGATTTCGTGGGCCAGAATCGCAAGGCAGGTGATCAGGCCAAGATAAAAATTGGTCAGAAAAGCGGCTGCGATCAGAATACCGTCCGTGATGCAATGAAAACCGTGTCCGACGAGGATCATCCAGCCGGAATGACCGGCTTCATGCTTGTCGAAGCCTTCTTCATGGTGGTGGCCGTCACCTTCATGGTGGTGCGAATGCCGGAGTATCGAAAATTTCTC
>JAEXJM010000035.1 GCA_023449275.1 Pseudomonadota bacterium
ATATCACACAGTACAAAAAACCACGACGACTCCGAAGGCTATTATGTCCATTGCTTCAATGCCGTTCATGTCGGAAACCGCTGGATCAAGCTCGACACCCGTGGCAACAACGACCGCGTGAACGTCGCCTTTTCCCTGCACGATCCGGCACTCGCCTATGCCAACCGTCCCCAATACAATGAATTCTTCTGGCCCGGCATATTCGCCAGCCCGCACAGGGCCAGCATGAATGCGCTCGATGCCGCAAAAAACATTCAGGAACTTCTGAAAGCTTTGCCCGACCACATGCTCGAAGATCCGGACATCCTCGAAGTCGAGGCTGAAGACGTCCGTCCGGGAGGCTGGTTCTGGTAAAACAGGGGGGAAAAGCCGCTTCAGACTTTTCGCTTTTCAAAACAGCACGATGAAGCGGCCTGTTGGCCCTGACGGACGGCAAGGAGGGAAAACATGATCGCCACGAAAACCATCCCGGTCAAAAACTGGATCACTCCCTCGAAACTGCCCGGAACCGATGCGGTCATCAATCCCTATGTCGGCTGTCCGCACAAATGTGTGTATTGCTATGCCGAATTCATGAAAACCTTCACGGGCCATACGGAAGACTGGGGAGATTTTCTGGACATCAAACAATGCGGCAAACCGCTTTCCCCTGCCCGGCTCGACGGAAAAAACATCGTCATCAGCTCGATCACCGACCCGTACAATGCCTTTGAAAGACAGTACCGCGTCACCCGCCGGATCCTCGAACAACTGCAAGGCACGCGCGCAGGCGTCACCCTCATCACCAAGTCCGACCTGATCGTCCGGGACATCGACCTCATCGGACAACTTGAAAACGCCGAAGTCGCCATCTCGCTGAATTCGCTGGACGACACGTTCCGCCGCCATTTCGAACCCCGCGCCCCGACCGCCGGAAGACGGCTGGACGCCCTGCGGCGGATCCATGAAGCGGGCATCCGAACCATCCTCTTCATGTCCCCCATCTTCCCCGGCATCACCGGTTTTGAAGAAATCATCGACGCTTCCCGCCAATGGGTCGATACTTACTGGTTCGAAAACCTGAACCTGAAAAACAGCGCCCGCAACAAGGTCGCCCGTGCCATCGGCCGCCATTATCCCGAACTCATTCCCCTGTACAGAAGCATCTACCGTGACGGCGACAAAACATACTGGTACCGCCTGCAGGAAGACATCGAACGCTATTGCATGGCAAACGGCATCGCTTTCCGGAACGTTTTCCATCCCTGAACCGCCTTAGGCCTTTGTATGCCTGCCCTTATAAATGAACCAGAGAATGGGGGGAAGGCGAGACACCCCCCTGAGCGATCAACAGTGGCATCAGTATCTTCCTGTATTCATATCTGTCCGTCTGATAACCACGGCAGGAAGCGAAATACGGACGGTATTCTTCCGTATCGAACCGGAAAGAATGCCATTCTTCCATATCGCGTTTTTGCGTCAGCCTGGCCGTCTCAAAATAAAGCGCCTCGATACCCGTTTTGAACGAACCGGAAACCGTCCCGCCGGAAGTGATGGCCTGCCTGAATATTTCCCCTATCCTCGGATGTTCCGACTCATTCACCAGCATCTTCCTGACCGCCCGGAAAGCGGCGGCTCTCGTGAGATATTTTTTCTTTCTGTCGGCTGCCAGCATCGTCCTGACTTTCTTGATCGTATCGTCCGCACTTTTCAAGGTGATTTCGTAGGCACGCACTCCATCCATACAATGCTCTTTTTCGGCAATCCGGCTCTGTCTGGAAATTTCATCACTCACGACAATCACGATTTCCCGGTAACCCGGGGAATGCGGATAAAAACCGCCCGCAACATTCATCAGTCCCGTCCGGTACTGTCCGGGAGCCAGATAAAAGGATTCATTCGTCCCCGGATCACATTTTCCCTGATAATCGATCCTCGCCCTGAACCCCCTGTTTTCAGATGTTTCCGCCACGACCGCAAACCGTGTTGCCCCATAATTTTTCGCTATCGACGTAATCCCCTGATCCCATTTGTCCGCCCCCGGACGGTTGTAAATCAGGCTGTGATCGGTTACGCGAACCGGTTCAGTCACCAGTGCCATATCGCCCTCCCGCTTGTCTGTCCGGTGCATTTGGCCCTGCTGGCCAAACGCACCGGTTATCCCTCAAAAACCGTCCATCAACTGCCGCCGCCTGCCGGTATCGGCTCGATGACCGACGCGAATACCGTCGAGAGTTTGGACATCCCTTCGGCAGGGGCCTGCTGCGCCGCACGGGCATAGATTTCATATTTCGCCGACTGGTCAGTCGAGCGGGTATGCTCGGAACCGGCCGTGACACTTCCCGAAATCTGCGCATGGAATCCCCAGAAAGACATGCCTGCATCCACCTTGGACGTGGACGAACTGTTGGATTTGTCCACGACCTGTTCCTTCACTTCCATCGTAAAGCGGACTGTCGCCTCATCCATCGTGAACGCAGGTACCGGAACCAGTGAAATCAGCGGCGCGGTAACCGTCACCTGCTGTGTCGAGATATTGCCGCTGCCGTCAGTGACCGGACGCGTGAGATTGAATGAAATCGTCTTGGTTCCCTTGGCCGGATCCCCATCGATAAACGCCAGTTTGTAAACGTAATCGAGATACACCCGGCACAATTCGGATTGCCCTTTGGCGACCTCGATAATCGGCGTACAAACCAGCAGGCCGAGCGGCAAGCCCGCAAATTTTTCATTTATGTCTGCCATGACACACCTTCCTTTCTGATTAGAGAAGCTTGACAGCTTCGTTGGTTATCCGGGAAATGCCTTCAGCAGGCGCATCCCGTCTGAAAACCAGCTCGATCTCCTGACCCGGTTCTTCAACTCTTCCGGCAGACCCCGGCAGATCGTTCTTGCCGTCGGTCTCCTGCATTCGCCGCAAGGGCTGCAGCGACACCTTCAAAGGCCCGTCCGGACGATCCACCGCCGTCGTCACCCGCATCTTCAGCTTCACCTCATCCAGATTGAAGGTGTTGTGATGCACAAGCGTGACCAATGGCACATCGATTTCCTTCATGACTCCGCTGTCATCCGGATACGGAATGACGATCTTTCTCGTCACCGGTTCAAGAGCCTCTTCTTTTGCGGCACCATCCTGACTGCCCCCCTCCCGCCTCAACACACCCGATGGCCGGAAATAACGCCAGTACCCGTCCAGAGCCGAGCGTGTCACGGCGGTCTGCGCGTCGAGCATCGCCTGACTGATCGCCGTGATCAGCTCAGCCAGTCCCACTTCAGCCATGACCGCCTCCATTCGTCATCAGCCTCAAGACCCGCTCCTGCGGAACGGCATACTTTTCCATCAAAACAGCCACATCAGTCCCGACCTCGACCACGTTATGGTTGCCTTTCGGCACAGGTGCCCATACGGCAAAACGCCCTATTTCCGTTTTCATCCCCCCGATTTCAGCCATCTGGTTTTCACCCAGATCGGAAATGAAAACCCTGTTGGCCGTCAGCCTCGTCCATTCGTCCATCGTCACCTCCTCCTGATTGATAAATATTCACGACAGAGACAGTCTTTCCTTTTTGGACGCCCATGGAAATAACCCCGATAACGTATTGACACGGGAGAAGAACCGCCTGTAAACGGAAGAAATAAAACGGGATGGATGGAAAGCGGAAAATGCCATTGCGGCAAAGACGTACAGGGGCGGCGGCACAGGACGTACAGACGCCATGTCCGGCAATCCATCATGAAAAACCGTAACCGTGAGAGAAGCCTGTTTTCCTACGGCGTGCCATCCCCCTTCAGCATCAATGCCAGAGCGATGGCACTGGAAACCCCGAGACGTTCATAAAGGTTTTCCCGATGCTTCATGACCGTCTGGTAATGGATGCCCAGCTCACGCGCGATCTGCTTACAGGATTTTCCTGCCACAATTCTGAAAGCCACCTCCCTCTGCCGTACCGTCAGTATGGTCAGGGAAGGAAAATGGGAAAACTTATTTTTTTTCGGCTACGGAACCGGCCAGCATGACGATATTGCTGACGCCGCTTTTGGCAAGAATGCTGGAACGGTGTTTTTTGACCGTATTCATGCTGATTCCCAGCTGCAAGGCAATCTGCCTGCAACCGGCTCCACTCATGGACAGCTCCAGAACTTCCTCCTCGCGCGGCGTCAATAATGGAGTGACATTCATAAACTCCTCCTCTTTATTCCACCGGATGAAAAAATCGTTGCCCGAACGCCTGTGCGACCGGACACGTCAATTATGAGGTGCCTGATAACATTTATCCATAAACATGAAAAAAAGCAGGCGACAAGCCTGCTTCGGCAAAACCACCCGCTTTCCCGCTTATCCGGGCAGGACACGCTTCAGTTTCGGCAAACTGAACCCGCCTGCAGGAAAAGGGAAACAGCCCGGGAGGAGCGGTCAGGGAATCCTTGTCTCCGCTTCCGGGCCCCATGTATTGAGACGGCGTTCGGCCTCCCTTTTGGCTGGAAGTCTTTCGCGCCTTTCCAGCAGGGCAACCGGAGCAAAGGAATCGATGGAAAGAAGAGAGGCGGAAACCATGACCGGCCTTGAAGAAACGGAGTCACTCCCATTTCTGGCAGGCTGGCTGAAAATGAAGGCGACGGTACGCGGATCGGCATTGGAAGGAAGACCCGACATTCTTCTCATGACGTCAATATAGGCCCTGCAAAGACCTGCCTGCACGAAATTCCTGTCAGAAGGCCTTTCGCCCGGAGGCAAATCACTTTTGGTTCGATCATCCATTCGACATACCTTTTTCGAGCTGTTTCGATTGTCATGACAAACAATCCATCAGGCAGAAATCAGACGCCGTACCCGCCATCTCCTGCCCCTTCTGGGCTCATTTCAAAGAAACGATTCGAATCCCTTCCTATTCCCGCGCAAACCCGATCAGGGCAAAAATGAACCGAGTTTCAAAACCAGTTCACTCGGCACATCGTATTTCTCCATCAAGGCAGGGAGATCGTCCCCGACCTCGATAATCCGGTGCCTATCCGTATCCGGAATCGAGACCCACACGGCATAACGACCGAGGACTGTTTTCTTTCCCGCTATTTCCGCTTCCTGATTTTTGCCCAGATCGGAAATAAAAGAGCGGTCACCAACCAGGTGCTTCCATACGTCCATAGGGTCTCCGATGCAGATAAAAAACAATAGCCTAGTTTCCCAATTGTAATCCCTCGCGTTAATCTTTGAAATGAATTGTCATTTTTACCCGAAAAATCCATTCGCTGCACCACAAAATGACAACGGAAAGTCAGTTTTCGCCATAAATGTTGCCATGAGGCAACATT
>JAEXJM010000048.1 GCA_023449275.1 Pseudomonadota bacterium
AGACAATTGACCTTCAGAAGGGAGATAGGTATTATTACGTTCTTCGGGGCGTAGCGCAGCCTGGTAGCGCAACTGGTTTGGGACCAGTGGGTCGGATGTTCGAATCATCTCGCCCCGACCAATAAAACGAAAACAGGCTGTCTTTGGCAGCCTGTTTTTTTATTCAGGCCAAAGATTGTCTATAATGTCGTTTATATCGTGTTACAGACAAAATCTGTGATCAAGTCTGCCCATAGCTCAGCTGGATAGAGCAACGGCCTTCTAAGCCGTAGGTCGCACGTTCGAATCGTGCTGGGCAGGCCATTAAAATCAGATACTTACGTTATTTTCTCCTCCTTCTTTATTTTCAAACGTAGCCAAAACGTAACCAAGTTTGATTTTATCAAGCCGTGATGCTGCTGTTGAAAGTGCCTCTGGCGCAATATGTGCATAACGCTCTACCATTGCCCGGGTCTTCCATCCACCAAGGTGTTGCAATTCATGAGTCGGCGTCCCTGCTTTCCGTTGCCATGTTGCCCAAGTATGCCGAAGATCATGCCATCGAAAGTCTGAAATGCCAGCGCGTACCAGAGCATTTCTCCATGCAAGGGTATTTGCATATCGAATATGCTTTCCCTTATAGGTGAAAACATATTTTTCATGCTTGCCAATCTGTTTTGTAATAATGGCAATGGCAACATCATTCAACGGAACCGATAGCGCATCACCGTTTTTTGTCCGGGGCACATATGCATGTCTCAGTTTTAGATCGACATGTTCCCATTCCATATCCAGCACATTTCGCTGTCTCAGGCCGGTATATAACGCGAACAAAACGATATCCCGCTGATGTTCAGGCAGTTCCGATAGCAATTTGTCGGCCTGCTCTGGTGTAAGAGACCGGTTTCGGTTGTTGGTCTCTTTGTACATTTTAATTTTTGGGAAGCTATCGATCCATTCCCATTCGTTTTTTGCCCGATTCAAAATGGCACGAACGAGGTTGAGATAACGGTTTACAGTTGCTTTGCTGACTTCTTTCAGCTTCCGTTCCTTAATGGTGTCGATAACAGGTAAGCTGATTTGATTCAACGTCAAGTTTCCGAGGATAGGGTGCAGCCAACGTAGCTTCGTGACATCTTCTTTTGTCGTTCGCTTGTCTGAAGTTTCGTTCAACCATCTGACTGCCGCTTCTTTCCATGTGCGAGTAGGTTTTTTGTTTAATTTCTCCTCATCCCAAAGAGAGGCTTTGAATTTATCATGAAATTCTTCTGCCTTTAATTTATCGTCAGTCCCAGTGCTTTGCTGTATTCGTTTTCCACTGGGCGAGGTGATTTTGATCCACCAGTATGATGAATCCTTACGTTTGTAGAGCGACATGTTTCCTCCGTGCCGCCTTGTGCGCATTTATATTGTGACCTTATAAATGCCTCAAGGTCAACTTCCAAAAATACCCATTTATTGCCGATTTTGGCACCGGGAATTTCACCTGCCTTGGCTTTAACTTTTACACTTGTTTCAGTCAACTTCAAAAATTTGGCGGTTTCTTTTGTGTTTAATGTCTTCGTCATTCCTCACTCCGCCAATCCAGCTTCTTGCCGCAATTCGGACAGTAACTCCAATTTTCAACTCTTTGTCCGCACGGCCAACAGTAAAAGCCGTCTAATCTTTTTTCCGGTGTACTCGGGCTGATCCAATAGAGCGCATTTTCCATAAGATCGGCCATGTTATCCTGCTCCTCAATATCAGCTCCAAAGTGTTCTGCAATGGCCTCGGCCAAAGATGTGGCCATATCCTCATACCAATCACGATCTTTTTCGTACTCCATTTATGCCTCCAATACGCTATCTAGCTTTAAAGAAAACCAAGTCTTGCATCTGCTACAGCTGAAAGATGCAGAACGATCGTCAAGTCTTGCGTTTACAAGCTCAACTTCACCTCCGCATAGATAACAGGGCTTCAATTCAGGCATTTTGTTCATTTAACAATATCCACTTTAACTAGCCTTCCGGTGTCGCAATCAAATTCAAACTGTATATTCGGTTTCGCTCTTGCATCTTGAATTATCCTTCCGAGGCCTGAAACGCTATCTGCTTCGTATTCGATCATTGTTTTGACAACAATGTTTTCCGGTTTGATACGCCACTCAAGACATTCTTCATCGAATCTCGGAACAGTAAACGGATAAAACAATGCGCTGGCGTTTGATCTTCTCATGGCTTCCGGATCGTAATCTATCCATTCTTTTGTACCGGTCTGCCGTGTCTGTATCGGCTTGCCGTCCGCCGCGACCTGTGGGACAATGGCGTTGCCGTCGGCGGTCATGTTTTTTCATTTGTTCAGGCGACCCGCTTCAAGAATCGGCAAGCCCGCTTCGGTGGCGACATAGATCGTTTGCTGGTTCTTGTGCAGTCCATCAATCCAGAGATAACGCAGATAGGCTTCATTGCCTTTCAGGGAATCACCGATAATCGCATTGGCTTTTGCGACACCTTTCGCTCTTTCGATTTCGGCTTCCGCCAGCATGACGGCAGCTTCTTTTTGAGCTCGGGCTTCTTCTATTTTGATTTTGCGGTTCTGTTCGGCACGCTTGAACTCCGCTTCGCCGGCCAGAGTTTGTTGATACACAGAATAGCGGGGGAGCAAAAACATACCGGCGATGACGATTCCAATAAAAGTCAATATTGAAAAAAACACAGCAATTATTCTTTCCATTCTTTTTTCTCCATTTCCAAATCCTGACTGTTGCCGTCTGTCCGGCTGTCAAGCGTCTCTCCGCGTTGTCGTTCACATCATCATTCCGGCGCTAATCTCCGGTTAAGCGTAAAGAACGGTCTTTCGACGTTGTCTGCTGCATTTCCCGGTGAAAGACAGACAACCTAGGGTCTCTTTGCCCTGGTACAAACCGACCGGCTCGATCGGCTTGCATCAAGGCCCTGCTTTTGTCCAGAGCAGGGGAACTGGTGGAAAGAAACATAATCATGAGTAATGCGGTTGTTTTCTCCGGGGAAGGAGTCTTTAAACCCCGGAACAGCGCCCACAACCGCTGGGGCTTAAACAATATCTTCTTCGTTGGTCGGCTCATCGGGTGGCTGATCCATCAGCCAGTCTTTCAGCTTCATTTGATTTCAATCCTTTCCGTCTGTACAAGTCGGCAACCGGGGACGTTTTCGCCTGATTGCAGTTTTTGCCGGATACCCTTCTTGTCCACTGCGCGGGTCGGTTCCAGCTTTATCCAAAAATCAGGAGGGACAAGGCTGTGATCAAAAACATCGACGGATTGAGGGTTTTTTCTGATCGCCACGTCGAACTCGACGCCTTCGACCTTCCTTTTCCCTGCCCGAATCATGCTGTCCTGCAAGTAGGTTTTCAGGTGGTCAACTCTGTTTCTGATGGCCCGTTCCCGATGCTCCATCTCTTCGATGGCCTCACTCAGCGCCATTTCCTTTGCTTCAAATTCCTTGATAACGTAAGCAATCGCCTTGCACTTTTCCTCAAAATCGAAACTTTCCGCTTCCAACGTGTCGGCAATCGTTTGTGCATCCAGATCGGAGTTTTCCAGCTTTTCTTTCAGAGCCGCCACTTCGGCGGACAGCTTATAAAGGCTACTCATTACACATTCTCCCGGACATAATTGACACAGGCTTCCATTACCTTCCTGCTGACTTCGGCGAGTTGCCTGTCATGCAGAGACAAGACCGCCGGCAAATATCGGATAAGTTCTCCATTCAGTGCCCATGACCCCGTTTTTTTACTCCTGGCAATCAGGTTCTTGAGATTCGTGAGAACTACCGCCAATTCGCGGTTGGCTTCTCCGGAATAATCTGCCGGATACCCGCGATTAGCGAGAATGATCGTCAGATTGCAAGTCGAAATGATGTTCATGACCGCCTGCTTGCAGGGTTCCCGTTTCACCCAGTCAAATGACATCCAGACGAACAACCCCATGTCGGTTCTTTCTTCATCGTTCAGTTTTCCATTCCATGATTGCGCGCATGATAAACGCGCAATCAGTTCGGCTTTGGATGCTCGACGTGCCATCTTTTCCTCTTAAAACGGAATATCGTCATTCATATCAGACTGTGCTGGAGGAGGTGCTGGACGTCTGCCTGTTTGCTTTGCATCGGCATAGCTGTTCTGTCCAGAGCTTTGACTGCTATCTTGCTTGTTGCCGAGCATTTGCATGGTATCGGCGATGATTTCGGTCGCATAACGGTCAACGCCTTCCTTGTCGGTATATTTACGCGTTCTCAGACGGCCTTCGATATAAACCTGAGAACCCTTTTTCAGATACTGGCCTGCAATTTCAGCCAGTTTGCCGAAGAAGGAAATCCGGTGCCATTCGGTCTGTTCTTTCTGCTCGCCCGAGGCTTTGTCACGCCACCGATCGGTCGTGGCAACAGCGATACTGGTGACCTGTTCACCACTTGGCAGATAGCGATTTTCCGGATCGCGGCCGAGATTACCGACAATGATAACCTTGTTGATCGACGCCATGACTTTCTCCTGATAGACGTATTGTTCGTTGCGTTGAATAACTCACAAGTGAATCCTTTAACAGATTCGTTTATGAATAATGATTATGCAGCATTATAAGCCAGCAGCGCCCCGATCTGTACAAGAGAAGCGATCCGAACAACAAATCTTTTGAATACCTGCTTTTCGTCAATATGAGGTGTGTCCTGTGAAAGATGGTCAAATAGGTTATAGTATTGAATTAGCCTGTATATATTAACAGTTCACTTTGTTTGACTATATTGCCTTCCATGACTGAAGAACAAGGAAAAATCGTTATCCGGGGCGCACGTACGCATAATCTGAAAAACATTCAGATTGACTTGCCGCGTAACAAGCTGATTGTCATTACCGGACTGTCCGGCTCCGGAAAATCTTCGCTCGCATTCGATACGCTCTATGCCGAAGGGCAGCGCCGTTATGTGGAATCGCTGTCGGCGTATGCGCGCCAGTTTTTGCAGCTGATGGAAAAACCGGACGTCGATCTGATCGAGGGGCTTTCCCCGGCGATCGCGATCGACCAGAAAGCATCGTCACACAACCCGCGCTCGACGATCGGGACCGTTACGGAAATCTACGATTACCTGCGTCTTTTGTATGCCCGCGTGGGAACACCGTTCTGTCCGGAACATCCGGAAAAACCGCTGGCTGCCCAGTCCGTTTCGCAAATGGTCGATGCTGTCATGGCCATGCCGGAAGGCACGCGGCTGATGATTATGGCTCCTGTCGTCGCCAACCGGAAAGGGGAACACGTCGATCTGTTCGAGCAGATGCAGGCACAGGGATACATCCGTTTCCGCGTGCAAAGCGGAACGAAAAAAGCGGCTGTTTTCGATGTGGACAGTATTCCGTCGCTCAAGAAAAATGAAAAACATACGATCGACGTCGTTGTTGACCGTGTGAAGGTCAATCCGGACATCAAGCAGCGTCTGGCCGAAAGTTTCGAAACGGCATTGCGTCTGGCTGAGGGCCGTGCATTGACAGTTGATATGGACACCGGTGAGGAACAGGTTTTTTCCAACCAGTTCGCCTGCCCTGTGTGTGGCTATTCGATTCATGAGCTGGAACCACGACTGTTTTCATTCAATAACCCGATGGGTGCCTGCCCGGATTGTGACGGGCTCGGCCATATCGAATTTTTCGATCCGAAACGGATCGTGCTTCATCCCACCCTGCCACTGGCTTCGGGTGCGATCAAAAGCTGGGACAGGCGCAATCCGTTCTATTTCCAGTTGTTGCAGGCGCTCGCCGATCATTATCATTTCAACGTCGAAACGCCTTACGAGGATTTGCCGGAAGACATCCAAAAGGTCATCCTTTTCGGTTCCGGCAAGGAAAAGATCGCCTTCACCTATATCAACGGCCACGGTCGTCCATGGGTTCGGGAACATACGTTTGAAGGCGTCGTGAACAATCTGGAGCGGCGTTACCGCGAAACCGATTCGATGGCGGTACGCGAAGACCTTTCCAAACTGATTAATGAGCGGGAATGTCCGACCTGTCACGGTGCACGTTTGCGCGTGGAAGCCCGTTTCGTCAAGGTCGGCGATGGCGATCAGGCGAGAACAATCGATGAAATCACCCGGCTGCCGCTGAACGAGGCACTGGCCTATTTTGAAACATTGTCGCTGACCGGCGCTAAGAAAGAAATCGCGTCGCGTATCGTGAATGAAATCGTGTCGCGCCTGCACTTTCTGAATAATGTCGGGCTGGATTATCTTTCCCTCTCCCGCAGCGCGGAAACGCTCTCGGGTGGAGAATCGCAGCGTATCCGCCTGGCTTCGCAAATCGGCAGCGGCCTGACCGGAGTCATGTACGTACTGGATGAACCCTCCATCGGACTGCACCAGCGCGATAACGATCGCCTCATTGCGACCCTGAAGCATTTGCGTGACATCGGCAATACGGTCATTGTCGTCGAACATGACGAGGATGCCATCCGCACAGCCGACTTCATTGTCGATATGGGTATTGGCGCGGGCGTTCACGGCGGTAATGTCGTCGCCAGCGGGTCACCTGCCGACATTCTGGAATCGAAAGAATCCCTGACCGCAAAATACCTGAACGGTTCCTTGTCCATCCCGGTTCCGAAAAAACGGATCAAAAGGGATACTGACAAACAACTCGTCATCAAGGGAGCTACGGGCAACAACCTGAAAAAAGTGACGCTGAAACTGCCGGTAGGCTTGCTGACCTGTGTCACGGGTGTCTCCGGTTCGGGTAAATCGACTCTTGTCAACGACACGCTCTATGCAGCCGTATCCCGTCACATTTACGGTTCCCAGACTGAACCGGCGCCTTTTGAATCCATCGAGGGACTTGAACATTTCGACAAGGTCATTTCTGTCAATCAGGCGCCTATCGGCAGGACGCCGCGTTCGAATCCGGCAACTTATACCGGACTGTTCACTCCGATCCGCGATCTGTTTGCAGGTGTTCCGCAGGCACGTGAACGGGGTTATACGGCTGGCCGTTTTTCGTTCAATGTCAAAGGCGGTCGCTGTGAATCCTGTCAGGGTGATGGCGTCATCAAGGTTGAAATGCACTTCCTGCC
>JAEXJM010000064.1 GCA_023449275.1 Pseudomonadota bacterium
CAGCCGCCTTGCGGGTATGGATGATCAGGGGTTTGCCACAGGCACGGGATGCCGCGATATGGGTACGGAAGCGATCCATTTGCCATTTCTGGCGTGGTTCGACATGATGGTAATCCAGACCGGTTTCACCGATAGCGACGATTTTCGGATGTTGCGAAAGTTTCACCAGTGTATCGACATCCGGTTCTTTCACGTTTTTCGGCCCCGGATGAACGCCGACCGTGCCATGAAGATGGTCGTGTTTTTCAGCAAGCGCTTTTACCTGCGGAAAATCTTCCAGACTGATCGTCACGCACAGGGCGTGACTGACTTTGTTGGCAGCCATGTTACGCAATACCTCATCCTGACGGTTCTTCAGGTCACGTAGATGAATATGGCAATGTGAATCGATATACATGGTGCAAAAAACAATCTCAAAACGAATGGAAGGCCGGTATTGTACCGAATTTGCAGGCTTATTGCGAAAAAATTTTCCGGTAATCGAGCAGCATGTCTTCCAGAACCAGCCTTGGAACCAGTGGATGGTCGGCGACACGCTTGCGTTCGTTGACCGTTTTGATGACTTTCAAAAGCCTGTCCATATCGACCCTGGCCGCCATGGAAGCCAATGGCTGGCGATAACGCGGATAATAACGCTCCTTGCCCGTCAGATGGATCGAAAGCAGATCGTAAAGCCAGCGCTGGTGCCAGACGATCAGATCGGCAAGCGGCACTTTCTGGAGCTTTTCCGCCGTTTTGAGCAAACCGGAATCATCAGGGGAAGCCAGCTCACCAAGGAACAGGCTCATTTCTTCCCTGCGTCCACCCCGTGACTCGGCCAGTGCCGCGACAGGCGCGCCACCCTGTTCCGCCAGCCAGCCTTCGGCGTCATCGACTCCCTGCCCTTTCAGCCAATCGATGGCGACAGATGTCTCCGGCATCGGAAAAGCCAGCTTGGAACAGCGTGAAACGATAGTCGGCAAAAGCGCGTCCAGATGGTTGGTTACCAGAATGAACAACGTATTGGCGGGCGGCTCTTCGAGCATTTTCAGAACCGAATTGGAAGATTCGGTCGTCATCGCCTCAGCCGGATAGATGGACACAATCCGCAAGCCGCCGCGATGCGTGGAAATATTGATGAAATCCGCCAGTGAGCGGATACGTTCGATGCCGATCTTTTTCGAAGGCTCTTTCGATTTCTTCTCTGCCGAACCGGAATCGTCATCCGTCTTTTTGTCCGGTTCATCGATTCCTCTGGCAATCTCAAGCGTTTCAGGCAAAATGAGACGGAAATCCGGATGGGAATACTGGTCGAACCAGCGGCAGGACTGGCACTGGCCGCAAGCATATCCATCAGGCTGCCGGTTTTCGCACAGCCGTGCTTTCGCAAACGATTCGGCAAAAGATTCAACACCGGTTCCCGCAGGGCCGTAAAACAGGAGCGCATGCGGAAGCTTCGACTCCAGCCGCACAAGATATTCCCGGTTTTTGCCATGCCAGGGGTAAATCGAATTTTCCAGTGCCAAAGTGTCCAATCCTGTAAAAAGAGATGAAGCGAATATCAGGCCAGTTCGCCGACCAGTCCTTTTATTGTCTCACGAATGGCCCCGATAGGGCGCGAGCCATCGATGAGCCTGAAGCGGTTCGGGAATTCTTTCGCCCGCCGCAGGTATTCGTCACGAACCCGATTGAAAAAATCGGCCTTTTCCCGTTCGAACTTGTCTGGCGAACGCGCCGCTTCCAGCCGTTTGCGGGCCACTTCCGGCGAAACATCGAAAAGAAAAGTCAAATCAGGTTGCAGGTGGGGATGAACCCATGCCTCCAGACGACGCATTTTTTCCAGATCCAGCCCTCTTCCACCACCCTGATAGGCAAAGGAAGCATCGGTAAAACGGTCGGATATGACCCAGTCGCCCCGTTTCAAGGCCGGTTCGATCACTTCGGCGATATGCTCCCGGCGGGCGGCAAACATCAAAAGCGCTTCCGTTTCCAGATTCATTCTGTCGTGAAGCAGGAGCTCGCGGAGCTTTTCGCCCAGTACCGTCCCGCCCGGTTCACGGGTCACGACGACCTGATGTCCCTTATCACGCAAAAGGCCTGTCACGAATTCGATATGAGTGGATTTGCCGGCACCGTCAATGCCTTCGAAGGTGATGAAACGGCCGGGAAATGAGTGGGTTCCTTTATTCATTTTTTCAGGATAAATTCTCTGACTGCCTCGTTATGGTCTTTGAGATTGCTTGAAAAATGGCTTGTGCCATCGCCTTTCGCCACGAAATACAGGGCGTCTGTCGTCGCCGGACTGAATGCCGCTTTCAGTGCCTCATTACCGGGCATCGCAATCGGTGTCGGAGGCATACCGTAACGGGTATATGTATTATATGGCGTGTCTCTCAACAAATCGGCCTTGCGGATCCTGCCGCGATAAGCGGATCCCATACCGTAAATGACAGTCGGGTCTGTCTGAAGTTTCATGCCGATTCGCAAACGGTTCAGAAATACTCCGGCAATCTTGTCCCGGTCATCCGGATGGGCCGTTTCCTTTTCGATCAGGGACGCCATGATGAGGGCCTCATAAGGGGTCTTGTAAGGCAGGCTCGAATCACGGGTGGCCCACAGTGCATTCAGGCGTTCCATTTGCGCTTCGTAAGCACGGCGATAGACCTGCATGTCACTCGCGCCTTTTTTGAACATATAGGTGTCCGGATAAAACAGGCCTTCCCCACTGTGATGGTGAACACCGAGCTTTTGGAGAATTTCAGCGTCGGAGAGATCGGCCGTATCATGTTTCAAGGCTTCGTTTCTGGCGATGACCTGGCGCATCTGGCTGAAATTGAAACCTTCGATGATCGTGACCGATTCGAGGGCGAAAATGCCTTTCGTGATTTTCTGCAGCAGGCGAACAGGCGTTTCGCCCGCTTTCAGTTCGTAAGGGCCTGCCAGCAAATTGGAACTGTTGCCCGTCACCCGGACAAGCAGGACAAAAAGGGTATCGGAAAACGACACACCCTGTTCATTCAGCCGGGTTGCCACACTTCTGGCCGTCGCCCCTTTGACGATCTCGAACGGAACAGGCTTGCCCTTCCCGAAAACAGGAGAATAGGCCCAGTGCAGGCAAAAAGAAACCAGAACAAGCAGTACGGCTAATACACCCCCTGCGACAATATACGTTCTTTTGTTCGGAAGACGACTTTTTGAAATAAAATTCATTGAAACAACAGCAGTTTGTCACCCGCCATAAAACCTGACGAAAAAAAGACTATACTCGACTTGAACCAATCCTGAAACAGTTTTATTCGAAACCATGAATTCTATCGCACCCGCCCACTCCTGTTCATCCCTGGCGCTTGAATCAGGCCATGTCGTTTTGCTCAAACAGACCGGTTTGCTTTGCCTCGAAGGCGAGGATGCCGTCTCTTTCATTCACGGACAACTCAGTAACGATATCGAACATCTCACAGCCGACCAGACCCGTCTGGCCGCTTATTGCAACCCGCAAGGCCGCATTCTGGCTCTCTTCAACGTCTGGAAATCCACCGGCAAAATCTGGTTGACCGTACCCCGCGACATCCTCGTCACCCTGTCGAAACGCCTTCAGATGTACATCCTTCGTGCAAAAGTCAGGTTGTCTGACGAAAGCGACAACATGGCAATACTGGGTATCGGCGGTGAAAAAGGCGGGAAAGCCCTGTCGAAACGGTTTGAATCCCTTCCATCGGAACCATACGGCAAAACGGAAAACGGGTACGGCGTACTGGTACGCGTCGCCGACGCTTTCGGATATCCCCGCTATCTTCTGGCAATCCCTGCAGAACGCCTTCAGGAAGTCGAAGGCGATTTGTCCTCAATGCTTTCCGTCTGCGATGAAAACGGCTGGGTAATGGGAGACATCAGGGCTGGCGTCCCCCGGATCACGTTGCCTGTCCAGGACAGGTTCATTCCCCAAATGGTCAATCTCGAACAGGTGGGAGGCCTGTCTTTCAAAAAAGGCTGCTATCCCGGACAGGAAGTCATTGCCCGAAGCCAGTACAAGGGAACTGTCAAGCGTCGGATGTATCACGGGATGGTCGAATTGCCGGTTGAGGAAAACCCGCCTGTGGACGTCGATCTGGCAGCCGGTGCAGACATCGTCGATGTCAACGGACAGACGTGCGGAACAATCGTCTGTTCAGCACGCAGGGACAGTCACCGCGTCGATTTTCTGGCTGTGATGCAAACCGAGGCCGTCAGTCATGAGGCTTTATATGCAGAAAAGGCCGATGGCCCCGCCATCACATGGATTCCATTGCCCTATTCCCTGCCCTGATCATAAAAAACGGGTGGGATCCGATCTCATGAAAGATATCCGATTTCACCCGTAATCAATTGATTTCAATATTGTTGACTATTCATACTACTTCCAGATAGCATGAAAATGATGAACCGGACCATGACCGTGTCCCACGTTCAGCTTGCC
This sequence comes from Pseudomonadota bacterium, assembly GCA_023449275.1. Classification (GTDB taxonomy): domain Bacteria; phylum Pseudomonadota; class Gammaproteobacteria; order Burkholderiales; family Burkholderiaceae_D; genus Oxalobacter. The sequence continues at coordinate 4,436 of JAEXJM010000064.1, forward strand.
TGAATCCGCCAGCGCTCTCGTCAGGTAGTCTTTCGCTATTTTCACGCTTTCCGGCAATGGCATGCGTGTCATCAGCGCAGCAATGGCTGCCGAGAGGGTACATCCTGTGCCATGCACGTTTTTCGTCTCGATGCGTGGCGCGTGCAATTCCGTTGCCTTGCCGTCACCATACAGGAAATCGACACTGTCATATCCTGGCAGGTAACCGCCTTTGAGCAATACCCAGTCCGGACCCAACGCATGCAGACGCGGCAGGGCCGTTTTCATATCGACGGCAGAAGTCGGGATATCGGAACCGAGCAGGACGGATGCTTCCTTCAGATTCGGTGTGATGATGTCCGCCATCGGCACCAGTCTGTCCCGGATGGCTTCGATGGCGTCCGGTTTCAGAAGGGTATCTCCACTTTTGGCGACCATGACAGTGTCCAGAACGACCGGACATTTGGGATATTTCGCCAGTTTTTCGGCAATCACGTCGGCAATCGCCGCTGTCGCGACCATGCCGATCTTGACGGCATCGACCTTGACATCTTCAAACACGGCATCGATCTGTTCTCCGACAAAAGCCGGATCAAGCGGCTGGAAAGAACGCACCCCCATCGTATTCTGGGCGACAACGGCGGTAATGGCGGCCATACCGTAAGTGCCCAGTGCCGAAAAGGTTTTCAGGTCAGCGGAAATACCGGCTCCACCGCTTGGATCGGTACCGGCAATAGTCAGGACATTGGCAATCATTTCGGTCTCTCTTTTTCAGGTTGAACAGACAGGTGCAAACCCTGTTTTCATTGTACGGCAAGCCGGCCATGGCAGTTTGATTTTAGCCGCTTTTTATTTTTTCCGCATTTTCCAAAGGCCCAGCCATACCAGGATGAAAGAAAAATCCCGACCGGCTCTTGATTAAAGTAAACAGGCCCACCCGAAGTTCAGGGTATGGTTTTCTCCAAATGAGCCCGTCGCAAATCGGCATTTTCGGGCCAAAACAGATATGGAGAATCGGGTGATGAATCGTGGCGTCATATCCAGCGTAATCGCTGTCGGACTGGTTTCCCTTCTGGCTTTTGGCTGCAACCAGAAAATGGAAGTCCCCAAATCCGGAAAACCGCGTGTCACGACACTGACACTGAAAGCGCAAAACATTCCCATGACGATGGAATACGTCGCCCAGACAGCCAGTTCGCGGATGGTGAATATCAATGCCCGGGTCAACGGTTTCCTGCAAAAACGGCTTTATCAGGAAGGTTCGATGGTCAAAAACGGCCAAACCCTCTTCCAGATCGATCCCCGCCCTTTTCAGGTTCAGGTAAACGAAGCCAATGCCGCACTGGATTCCAGCAAGGCCGCCCATGCCACGGCGAAATCCAATCTCGACCGGATCAGGCCGCTGGTCGCCCTGAATGCCCTGTCCAAAAAGGATCTGGACAATGCCAGAGGCCAGTTCCTGACGACACAGGCCGCCGTCCATCAGGCGCAGGCGCAATTGAATGCCGCCAGACTGAACCTCTCCTATACGACAATCAAATCCCCGATCGACGGTCTGTCCGGTTCGGCCAATGTCGCTGAAGGCACATATGTCGATGCGACCAACAACCAGCTCACGACGGTTTACCAGATGACGCCGATGTGGGTGAATTTTTCCATCTCGGAAAACCGGCTGCTCGAACTGCAAAAGCAGATTCAGGCAGGACAATTGATCGTACCGGCCAACAATCATTTTTCAATTGAAGTCATTTTGCCCGATGGTTCCGTTTTCCCGAACATGGGCAAACTTGTTTTCTCGGCTCCGGACTACAACCCGACGACCGGAACGAACATGATCCGTGCCAGTGTTGACAATCCCAAAGGCGTATTGAAACCGAACCAGTTCGTCCGGGTACGCATGTCGGGCGCGACACGGCCTGACGCCATCGCCGTCCCGCAAAAAGCCGTCCAGCAGGGGGCGAAAGGCCATTTCGTCTGGGTCATCAGAGATAACAAGGCGCAATACCGGCCTGTCACGGTCAGCGACCAGACCGGTACGAACTGGATCATCACGCAGGGACTGCAAAATGGTGAACAGATCGTTGTCGACGGTGTCCAGACACTGGCAGCCGGAGCGGACGTTGAAGTGTCTGCCAATACGGTACAAGAAGATATCGGTGTCATTTCATCTGACGAAGGCAGGACTCCGGATACACAACTGTCTGCCGTACCTGATGCTGATGCCGGAACAGTCGCCGCATCGAAAGAAAACGAAACGGGCCATGCCGCCAAACCATAAGGGGTGAACGATGTTTTCCAGATTTTTCATTGAACGCCCTATTTTCGCAATCGTCGTCTCGCTCATTATCTGTCTGGCAGGCGGTATCGCGTTGACCCAGTTGCCGGTCGAGCAGTACCCCAACATGAGCCCTGTCCAGATTACCGTGTCCGCCCAGTATCCGGGAGCGGACGCCAAGACGCTCGCGGATTCCGTTGCCGCTCCGCTGGAAAACCAGATCAACGGTATCGACAACATGCTGTACATGTCCTCGTCGTCTTCATCTTCCGGGCAACTTCAGCTGACGGTATTTTTCGATATCGGTACCGACCCTGACATCGCACAGGTTCAGGTACAGAACCGGGTGAATATCGCCACCCCGCAATTGCCGAGCGAGGTGACGCAAAATGGCGTGCAGGTCGAAAAGGAATCCTCCTCCATGCTGATGCTGATCGGCATTTACGGCGACCCCCGACTCTACAATCAGGACTACGTTTCCAATTACGCCAATGTTTACGTACTGGACGCCATCAAGCGGGTACCGGGTGCGGGTCAGGCTACCGTCATGGGCAATGCCGACCAGGCCATGCGCATCTGGCTGAATCCCGACAGAATGGCCTCGCTGAAAATCACGACGAGCGACGTCGCGCAGGCAATTTCCTCCCAGAACAAGCTCTTTTCCGCCGGCCAGATCGGTGGCGAACCCGCTCCGGCTGGTATCCAGCAGACGTATCCTGCCATCACCCGGTCCCCGTACCAGAACGCGGACGATTATGAAAACATGATCATCCGCGCCAGTAATGACGGTAGCGCCATCGTCCGGCTGAAAGATATCGGGCGTGCCGCGATGGGCAAACAGAGCTATCTGGTCAATACGCAAATGAATGGCGAATTTGCGACCTTCATTCAGGTTGTCCAGCAACCGGGAGCCAATGCGCTGGATGTCTCGAAAGCCGTGCGTGCCAAGATGGACAAATTGCAGGCCGGTTTCCCTGACGGCATGCATTACGTCATCGGCGTCGATACGACCGATTACGTACGCATTTCGATCGAAGAAGTCATCAAGACCCTGATCATCGCCATCTGTATCGTGATCGGCGTCATCTACGTTTTCCTGCAGAAATACCGGGCAACGCTGATTGCCTCGACCGCCATTTTCGTGGCCCTGCTCGGCACCTTTGCCGGGATGTATGTGCTGAACTTCACGATCAACATGCTGACGCTCTTCGGGATGGTGCTGGCCATCGGGCTTGTCGTGGATGACGCCATTGTCGTCGTGGAAAACGTCGAGCGCAACATCACGAACAGCGGGATGGACAGGCGACAGGCGACGATACAGGCGATGAACGAACTCGTCAGTCCGATCATCGCTACCGTCCTGGTGCTCGTCTGCGTGTTCGTTCCGGCCGCCTTCGTCCCCGGCACGACAGGACAGCTCTACAAACAGTTTGCCATCACAATCGCCATTTCCGTCACGATTTCCGGTTTCGTCGCCCTGACACTGACGCCGGCCCTGTGCGGCAGCTGGCTGAAACAGACGCCAGCGCCTCGAAAAGGCCCCTTTTTCTGGTTCAACAACAGGTTTGCCAGCCTGACCGAGCGTTATGGACGCTGGTCGGCCGCCGTTATCAGGCATTCCACCATCGCCCTCCTTTGCTTTGGCATCATGATCGCGGCGATCTGGCTGCTGTTCGCCCGCCTGCCGACCAGTTTCGTACCTCAGGAAGATCAGGGCTACCTGATCACCGCTGTCATCCTGCCCGACTCCTCCAGCCTTGAACGCACCCAAAACGTCATGAACAGGGTTTCGGGCATCGTCGAAAAAATTCCGGGTGTGGAAACCCGCGCAGGGATTTCCGGCTTTTCATTGCTGGACAACGGTTTCAAGAATTCTTCAGGCACCTACTTCATGGCCCTGAAGCCTTTTGACGAGCGCTACAGGAACATCAGGACAGCAGAAGAACAGAACGCCGGAACGATCATGCTTGAGCTGTACAAACAGACCCGGGCTATCGAGGAAGCGATGATCCTGCCGATCCTGCCTCCTCCCATTCCCGGCCTCGGCAGCACGGGTGGCTTCGAGTTCTGGTTGCAAAGCACCGGTTCGGCGACTCCTGACCAGTTGCAGGAAGTACTCGACAAGATCATAGCCGAAGCCAGAAAACGGCCTGAACTGACCAGCCTGAACTCCACATATCAGGCCCGCTCGCAGCAGCTGAAAATCGCCGTTGACCGTGACAAGGCCCGACTTCTGGGACTTGATATGGACGACATCACCAGCACCCTGCAGACGCAGTTCAGCTCCGCCATCGTCAGCCAGTTCAACCAGTATTCCCGCGTCTGGTACGTCATCATGCAGTCCGAACCGGAATTCAGGGCCAGCCCGAGCGACATCGCCAAACTCCATACCCGGAACAATCGAGGTGAAATGGTACCGCTTTCCTCAGTCGTGACGACTTCGTACACGACCGGGCCTGATCTCGTGCCGCATTTCAACGGCTTTCCGGCAGCGGAAATCACCGGAAACGCCGCAGCCGGTTATTCTTCGGGGCAGGCGATGGCAGCGATCGAGGACATCGCCAATGCCGTCATGCCGAAGGATTACACGTACGGGTGGTCTGGTGTCGCCTACGAAGAACAGAAATCCGGAACATCATCCATGATCGTGTTCGTCTTCGGCGTGATACTGGTATTCCTGATTCTGGCCGCACAATACGAAAGCTGGGCCCTCCCGGCGGTCATCCTGATGGCTGTCCCGTTTGGCCTGATCGGTTCGTTGCTGGCAACCTGGATAAGAGGACTGGACAACGACGTGTATTTTCAGGTCGGTTTGCTGGTCATGGTCGGTCTGGCAGCGAAAAACGCCATCCTGATCGTCGAATTTGCCGTCGAGCTGGCGAAAAAACCGAACGCCACTTTGGCACAGGCTGCAGTTTCCGCCGGAAAGATCCGTTTCCGTCCGATCATCATGACCTCCCTTGCCTTTATCGGTGGTGTCATTCCGCTGGCGATTGCAATGGGAGCAGGCGCGAATTCCCGCCATTCCATCGGTACCGGCATTATCGGCGGCATGATCGGTGTCTCGACACTGGCACTTCTTTTCGTTCCACTGTTTTATGATCTTTTCGTCGGCTGGGACCGGAAAATCCGGAACAAAATCGCAGCCCGCGAAACGAAAGACGTGCCGAAACTGGCCGCCCCCGCAATAGAACTGCCACCTCCGGATAATCCGGCAAATGACAGGGACAACGACAAACCGCAGGGAGGCGAACAATGAAGAAAACGTCATGGAACCGTTTGTTTGTCGTCACCATCCTTTCCGCCAGTGTCAGTGCCTGTATGATGGGGCCCGACTATCGCCGGCCGGACATGCCGACGCCCGAATCCTACCGTTTCCTCCCGGAACAGGCCTCACAACAGGCGCTCGATTCCCGCTGGTGGGAAGATTTTGGCGATCCGGTTTTGAATGGTATGGTCGAGGAAGCCATCGTGAACAACAGGGACCTGAAAGCCGCTCTGGCCAATTCGGAAAAAGCGGCAGCTGCCATCATGCAGACACGTGCCGGCCTTTTCCCGCAGGTCAACGCCACGGCACAGGCAGGCCGGGAACGCCTGTCTGAAATGGATGCGGAACCGCTTATCGGGGTACCCAACCCGCAGAACGCCAAATCCGCCAGTCTGGGAGCCAGCTGGGAAATCGATCTCTGGGGCAAGATTCGGAGGATGACGGAAGCCGCCGAAGCGGATGCGAAAGCGATGGAACAGGCCCGGCGGGCAGCCCTGCTTTCCATCGTTTCCAACATCGTGACCCAATACGTCAACCTGCTCGCACTCGATGAACAACTGACAATCGCGAAAGACACGTCCGCCAACTATGGGGAATCCCTGCGGATCATCGAACTGCAATTCAAGTACGGCGTCACATCACAGATGACCGTTGCGCAGGCCGCTTCCCAATATGAAACGGCCCGGAGCCAGATTCCGCAAATCGAGCACAACATCACCCAAACGGAAAATGCCATCAATATCCTGCGAGGGCGTCATCCCGGCCCTGTCGTGCGTGGCTCGGTGCTGGCACAACTGAAAACGCCGGCCGTACCGGCCGACTTGCCGTCCAACCTGCTGTTGCGCCGTCCTGACATCCTTTCAGCCGAACAGGATCTGGTTGCCGCCAATGCCATGATCGGCGCAACCCGCGCCATGTACTTTCCGACCATATCCCTGACGGGCGCTTTCGGGACATCGAGTGAACACCTGCGCAATCTCTGGAAAGGCCCGGCGAAAACATGGAGTTTCGCCGGAGCCGTTTCTCTCCCCATTTTCCAGGGCGGCTCGATCCGGTCGCAGGTCAGGCAGGCCGAAGCCGGACAGCGCGCGGCGCTGGCCCAATATGAAAATGCCGTCCAGTCTGCCTTTGCGGATGTCGATAACGCGCTTTCCTACCGCCAGAGGGTCAATGAGCAACTGGACAGAGAAACCCGCCTCGTCGCCCGGCTGAAGGATTATTCCAGACTGGCAAAGCTCCAGTATGACGAAGGTTATTCCGCCTATTCAGTCGTCCTTCAGGCAGACCAGTCACTTTTCCCGCGCCAATTGACACTTGCCCAACTACACGCTTCTTCCCTGACCTCGGTCGTGGGGATATACAAATCACTGGGAGGTGGCTGGATTGATCTGGCGGATGCAAAAACACCCCAAACCATATCGAAACAAGCTCCATAAAAAACAGGAAAACAGGACTACTGGCATGTACCGTAAAAAAACGCAAATTCCGTTTTTACTTTAAAATGAGAGCCGTTCCGCGTCGATATGACGTTTTTTTGATCCCTGGAGTGTGCCGTATATGTGTCTGATTGTCTTTGCCTGGCATGTCATGCCCGACGTTCCACTGATCGCCGCGTCCAACCGGGATGAATTCTACGCACGTCCCGCCCTTCCCGCCCACCGCTGGAAAGACCATCCCGAAATCTATGCCGGACGCGATCTGGAAGGGGGTGGGACATGGCTTGGCGTGGCTGACCAGCCCACCGGAAAAGGCAGCCGTTTTGCCGCCCTGACCAACGTCCGTATGCCTCACCTGATGAAAGACAATGCTCCGACGCGCGGGCTTCTGGTCAGCGACTATCTGGCTTCCTCCCTGTCGCCCGAAGAATACATACGGGACATCAAACACGAGGCGCATCACTACAACGGTTTCAATCTGCTGGTCGGTGACGCCGACACCCTGATCTGGTATTCCAATTACGGCCTGATGAACCCGAAAAACGGCATACCGCTGGAACCGGGAATTTACGGTCTGTCCAACGCCCTGCTGGATGATCCCTGGCCAAAAGTCGTCAGAACCCGTGCCCAGTTCGGCTGCCTTCTGGGAGTGGGCGCACCGGAAGACGCCTATTTTGAAATGCTCTCCGACACGGCAACCGTTCCCGACAGGCTGCTTCCCCGAACCGGCGTCCCATACGAATGGGAAAAACTGCTTTCCGCCGTCTGTATCCAGTCTCCTGAATACGGAACCCGCGCATCGACACTGGTTGAACTGTATAATGATGCCCCGGCAACCCTTCACGAACGGGTGATTCGCTGACTGGCAATCACTTCTTTCAAAAAAGCCGGCCGGCATTCATTATCGATGAGCGGAAAAAACAATGATATGGGAAGAACTGACCCGTCAGCTTGAGTCATTATCCAAAGACAATCTCCTGAGAAACCGGAGAACACTGGAATCGTCCTGCGGCACGCATGCCGTCGTGAACGGCAAGCCGATGCTTGCCTTTTGCAGCAACGACTATCTGGGACTGGCGTCACATCCGGCACTGGCTGACGCCGTCTGCGAATCGGCACGCCAGTGGGGAACCGGTTCCGGCGGCTCGCATGTCGTCAGTGGACACATGAGCCCTCACGACGCACTGGAAAAAGCGCTGGCGAATTTCGTCGGTGCAGAACGCGCCCTTTTCTACAGTACAGGCTATATGGCGAACGTCGGTGTCGTCCCGACACTGGTCGGACGCGGTGATGCCGTTTTTGCCGACCGCCTGAATCATGCCTCCCTGATCGACGCTGTCCAGTTGTCGCGTGCCGACCATCACCGTTATGCGCATTGCGATATGGCCCGTCTGGAAAAAATGCTCTCGGAAAGCTCGGCCAGAAACAAACTGATTCTCTCGGACGCCGTTTTCAGTATGGACGGCGATCTGGCGCCACTCAATACCCTGTTCGAACTGGCTGAAAAATACGACGCATGGCTGGTGCTGGACGACGCCCACGGCTTTGGTGTGCTGGGCGAAAAAGGCCGGGGTTCCCTGAACCATTGCAAACTGCCTTTTCATCCCCGGCTGGTCTATATCGGCACCCTCGGAAAAGCTGCCGGGGTCTCGGGCGCTTTCATAGCCGGTTCCAATACCGTCATCGAGTGGCTGATGCAACGTTCCCGCTCCTACATCTTCACAACCGCATCGAGTCCGGTCATCCCATCGGCGATCCTGAAAAGCCTTGAACTGATCGAAAACAGCGACGACCGCCGCAGCCACCTGAAGGCACTGATCGCCGGATTGCAGGACGGCCTGAAAGACACCCGGTGGCAATTACTGCCTTCCTTCACGGCTATCCAGCCAGTCGTGGTCGGCGAAAACGATACAGTGCTGAAAGTGTCTGAAAAGCTTCTGGATCGGGGAATATGGGTTCCTGCCATCCGGCCGCCAACCGTTCCCAGAGGAAGCGCCCGCTTGCGCATATCCCTTTCAGCGGCGCATACTGAAGACCATATTACCCGACTCGTCGATGTTTTGAGGGAAATACAATGACCACACTGGTTTTCTGGCACGGATGGGGAATATCGGCAAACGCTTTTTCCCCTCTCGTCGCCGAACTGGAAAAAGACCTGCCGGACAACGTCCGGCTCCAGCCCATGCATTTGCCGGGTTATGACGGCTCACCTTTGCCTGACGGCGCCCCCGGTACCGTCTGGGTCGATATCATGATGGAAAACATCCATGAGCCTGTCATCCTCTGCGGCTGGTCGATGGGCGCGATTCTCGCCATGTCAGCCGCGTACCGTTATCCGGAACGGATCGAAAAGCTCATTCTTTTCGGTGCGACCCCCTGTTTTGCCGAGAAACCGGACTGGAAAAAAAGCATCTCCCGTGAAACCGGGAGGAAATTCCGGACTGACGTGGAAAACGACATGCATGCCACGCTCCGGCATTTCGTATCCCTCTTCAACCGGAAGGATACGAACGCCAGAACCATCATCAGGGAATTGCTGGCCTTGCCGACCTCTCCGCTTCCCGTGCTGGAAGCCGGTCTCGACTTTCTGGCCGAAACCGACCTCCGTCCTATCGTGCCTGAAATCCATCAGAAAGCCCTGCTGATACACGGCGCATATGATCCCCTGATGCCGGTGGCAGCGGCCGAATGGCTGGAACAGACGATGCCGAACGCAACATTAAGCGTACTGCCCGGAGTGGCCCATGCTGCATTTTTATCGCAGCCGGAAGAATGTTCCAGACTGATCAAACGGTTTCTGGCCGAATGAATATGGATAAAGGAAAAGTCTGTCAGGCCTTCGGGCGCGCCGCTGCCTCATACGATACTTACGGACGTTTTCAGCGCGAAGTCTGTGAAAGGATGCTGTGCCTTCTGCCCGAATTCCTGCCTGCCGGTTTCAAACCGTCGAAGCTGCTTGACGGGGGCTGCGGAACCGGATTCGGATCGCAATGCCTCAAATGTTTCTGGCCCGATGCAGAGCTGACGGGATGTGATCTCTCGCAGGACATGGTCGGAAAGATGCATGAAAAGGGATTTTCAGCCGTTGTCGGTGACCTTGAAAAGATGCCGTTCGATGCAAACCGTTTCGATTTCATCTGGTGTTCCCTTGCCCTGCAATGGTGTGATCCTGCCATCGTTTTCCCTGAACTGCGCCGGGTGCTTCAAAACAATGGCATCCTTTACTTCACGACACCTGTGCCCGGCACGCTTTCCGAAATCGACTTCGCCTTTTCCGGCATGGATGACTCGAACCGTGTCCTGCCGTTTCATACGCCGGAAGAACTCGGAAAGCATTTACGGGATGCCGGTTTTGCCGATATGGAATTGCATACGGAAACACACGTCATGCATTATCCCGACTTCCGCTCGGTCATTGAATCGATAAGGGGCGTCGGTGCCCACCAGAGTGTCCGCAAACGCCAGCCCCTGATGGGGAAAATGGCCTGGAAGGCGGCTGAACAAAGATACGAAACGTTCAGGGACGAAGCAGGATTGCCCGTCACTTACGAGCTGGTTTACGGATTCGCCATCGCGAAAAAATAATCGCCGGCAAACCGTCCCTAAAAGATTTTCCTGTGTTCGATGGCCGAGAGAAGCCGGGTCACTTTCGGAGGTTCCGTGCCATTGTGGTAAGCGCGTGCGGCATCCCTGACCTCCCTGTCGGCCACCGTCATGCGTTCCCGCTGCCGAAGCATCTCGACCATCGATTCGATCATGTAAAACTCGATCATGATGCCGGGACGGTTGATGTCGTTGAACAGTTCCCACATGAATCCCCCATTGCGTTGCCGTATTTCGCCAAGCCGCTTCATCACGGATACGAAGGCATCCGTATCGTCCGGGCTGACCTGATATTCAATCGTCACCATAATGGGGCCTTCATGCATTTCAATGTCACGCGGAACAGGACCGGCCCAATCATGCGATAGCGGGGTCAAATCAGCCTTGTCGTTGAGACCGACATAAAAGCGCCACGACACGGCAATGCCGATGAAAAGGCAAACCGCAGCAATGATCAGGGCCTGCCGGATATCCAGCAGTCCGGCAACCTGTCCCCAAATCACGCTGCCCCCTGCCATGCCGCCGGTAAAGACAATCCAGAAAAAAGCCAATCCACGCGCCCTGACCCATCCCGGCAGGGTAATCTGGGCAGCCGTCATCAGGGCCGAAGCGGTCATCATCCACGAAATACCGATAAACAGCATGGAACAACAGGCCGCAATGACGCCATTGCTGAAAGCCAGCGCCAGCATCGCGATGCCGTAAACCATCGACGCTCCCCGGATAATCGTATCCCGACTGACTCTCCGGATCAGGCGTGGCATCAGGATCGCCCCACCAATTGCGCCGATGCCGATACACCCCAGCATCAGGCCGTAAATGTCCGGGCCGCGCCGCAATTCATGCCGGACGATCAGAGGCATCAGTGCCCACGAAGCGCTGGCGAAAACGAAGAAACAGGCTCCCCGGATCATCACCGCTATCAATGCTTCCGAATGGCGGGCATACCGCAAGCCGGCCCGGATCGCCGAAATCAGGCTCTCCGAAGGCAATTCGCTCTGGATCACATTCCGCTTCCAGCGCAGGGTGAGGAACAGCACGAGGGTATAGAAAGTCGCGTTTGCCATGAAAACGGCTCCTGAACCGGCTGCCGCCACGATAATACCTGCAATGGCCGGTCCGATGGAACGGGCGATATTGATGGCGATACTGTTCAGGGCCACGGCAGACTGAAGCTCTTCACGGGGCACCAGCTCGGGAATGATCGCCCCCCAGGCCGGCATCATCATGGCAAGCCCGACACCCAGCAGGAAAGTGAAGAGCAGCAAAAGGATGGAACTGGTCAGGCCGGTCAAGGTCAGGATGCCGAGCGTTCCGGCACAACAGGCCAGCCAGACCTGTGTGCCGATCAGAAAACGCCGCCTGTCGACAATGTCTGCCAGCGCACCGGCCGGAATGGCGAGGAGAAAGAACGGTGTACTGGTGGCGGCCTGAACGAGCGAGACCATGGCCGGAGTCGGTGCCAGCGAAGTCATCAGCCACCCTGCCCCGACATCCTGCATCCATGAAGCGATATTCACGAACAGGATGGCAATCCAGAGCATGCGGAAAACAGGATGCCGCATCGGTGTCCATGCACCGACCTGTTTTTCTTTCTGTGCGGGTTTACGGCTGGCAACTGGCATAATCCGGCAAAAGTACCTGATTTGAAAATAACAGGAAAGATTCCTTCAGGATAATAAGATATCACTCCTGCCTGCTCCTTTTGCACGCAAAGGACAAATATCGACCGTCCGAAACGGTTTATCAGGAAAAATGATCGTTTGTTACCCGCATCAGGCATTTTCCGGATCATCGGAAACAGCCTTAGCCACTGCTTCCTTTTTTTCCTCTTCCTCTTTCCGTTCGGCGAAGTAATCGGCAAGCGTCTTGTCCAGCCCGTAATCGATGAGGTTGTCCACTTCCTGTGTCAGGGAATCCCCATCGTTTCCGGTAAAGACAAACTTGTGATAAATATCCGCCAGCGTCAGTGTGTTGGCATCCCCTGTCCACTGCCATTCCTGCTGCCGGCGTCTTTTGAGTGAAACGACACTTATCCATGAACGCTTGACCGTTGCAGCCCACCCCAGTTTCTCGAACACGGTCAGGCAATTCTCCACTTCACCGATCGAAAGATGAGTCTGCATTTCCAGTTCTGTCCTGTAAACGGCCCCTTTTGCGGCATAAAGGACGCCAATGATCCTGATGGCATCCGAAAACTGGCTGCCGACTTCCGGCGTCGCATTCCAGCGCCCGTTCCGTATCTCCGGCAACAATACGGCCACCATCGCGCCAAGAAGCATGACAAGACAACTGATATAGATCCACATCAGGAAAATCGGGAACGCCGCCAGTGCGCCGTAAATCCGCTCATACGAACTGAAATTGCCGATGAAAAACGCAAAAGCCCGAATGGCGATTTCAAATGCGATACCGGCGAAAGCCCCGCCTGCCAGTGCGTCTCTCCACAAAACCAGACGGTTCGGTACCACCCGGTAGAGAAGCGTGAACGCCACGGCAGTCCAGAAGATGGAGATCAATGACGACGATATCGAATTCAGGAACGGCAGGTGGGCGACAAGACCATGGGCCGCCAGAACGACGCGTGAGGTCAGAAAAATCGAAATACCCAGCAACAAAGGCCCGAAAATGGCGATTCCGATATACATCAGGACGCGTTTTACGATCGGACGCGGTGTGATGACATGCCAGATACGGTTGAAGGTGCTTTCGATCAGCGAGATCGTCATCAGCGCTGTCACCATAAGAGAAATGCCGCCGATGATCGACACATTGGTGGCATTGGCGGCGAACGTCGTCAGATTGTTCAGGATAATGCGCGCCGTCGAGGCCGGAATCATGCCCTGGGAAAAATAGGTTTCCAGCGTATCCTGCAGGGAACCGAATTCGGGAAAGGTCGTGAAAACCGCCAGGAGAATCGCCAATATGGGCACAATCGACAGGATGATCGTGAAACTGATATTGCCCGCCACATCGGAAAGATTGTTGTCCGCCAACCGTTTTCCGCAATACTTCCCTATCGCCTTGAGCTTGTCCCTGCGGGTTTGTTCGGGCCGCTCATGCGAATTTTCAATAGCGTTTGATATGAGATCGCTCGGGTTCATGAAAGCATTTTATGATGAAACTGTCCAAAGAAGCCAATTGAAAAAGCTGTTTTATCACGCATGAAAAAGGCCGTTTTTGATTTTTTGCCCTTTTTGAAGGGTTTCTCTGGCAATCAGGCCATTTTCAGACGAAAATCACGTTATGGATTCACGACGGAAATCATTCTCATGACACAGCCTTCTTTCATCGACCTTTGCAAAAAACTGCTCGGCAGCGAGCATGTCATCACCGATCCCGCCAAAATGCTTCCCTTCGTGACCGATTACCGGAAACGGTTCACCGGAAAAGCGCTTTGTGTCGTCCTGCCGGGACAGACGCAGCAAGTCGCCGGCATCGTGAAACTGTGCGGGATTCACAAAATTCCGATCGTCCCGCAGAGCGGCAATACCGGCCTCGTGCTGGGCAGTGTCCCTGATGAATCAGGCAAGGCAGTCGTGCTTTCACTGAAACGGATGAACCGCATACGCGAAATCGACGCCAACAACAACACGATGACCGTCGAGGCCGGCTGCATTCTCGACACCGTCCATAAAGCGGCGGAAAAAGCCAGTCTGATGTTCCCGCTGACACTGGCCTCTTCCGGTTCCTGCATGATCGGCGGCAATCTGGCTGCCAACGCGGGAGGAACATCGGTTCTGCGTTACGGTACCGCCCGTGATTTATGCCTGGGCCTTGAAGTGGTGATGGCGGATGGAGACATCTGGAACGGCCTGTACAAACTGCGCAAGAACAATACCGGATACGATTTGCGTGACCTGTTCATCGGTTCGGAAGGCACGCTCGGGATCATCACGGCAGCCGTCCTGAAACTTTATCCGCGTCCGAAAGCGCAACAGACCGCTATCGCTGCCGTCAAATCGCCTGAAGATGCCCTGAGGCTGCTGATGCTGGCACAACGTTATTGCGGCGACTCCCTGACCGCTTTTGAACTGATGTCCGGCTATTGTCTCGAACTGGTCACACGGCATTTTCCGGAAATCATATCCCCTCTTCCATCCGGCAACCCCTGGTACGTTTTGCTGGAAATCTCGGATGCGGAATCAGACGAACATGCCGCCATCCAGTTCGAAAGACTGCTTGAATATACCATTGAAGAAGGCATCATCAGCGATGCTGCCGTCGCACAGACACTGGGGCAAACCCGCACCATGTGGCGGCTTCGAGAAAACATTTCGGCAGCCCAGTCGAAAGAAGGGAAGAATATCAAGCACGATATCGCCGTCCCGACCTCCCTTTTTGCGGACTTTATCGAAACGACCGATCGCCTGTTGCAACAATACTTTCCGGGCTGCCGCATGGTGACGTTCGGGCATCTTGGCGATGGCAGCCTGCACTATAACGTCGCCGCACCGGACGGCATACCGGACGAGGCTTTCCTGACTCGCCAGAGTGAAATCAACCGGATCGTCTATGACAGTGTGAACCAGTTTCACGGAGTGATTTCCGCTGAACACGGACTGGGAGCCCTGAAGCATATCGAAAACGCGTCCTACAAGAGCGGAATGGAAAACAGGCTGATGAAAACCATCAAGCAGGCACTGGATCCGGACAACCTGATGAATCCGGGCAAGGTATTGCCCTAGGCGATGCCAGTCCCCTTTGCGCCTGCCTCCATATATGGATTCACTGGACAGCGAAAAGCCTGTTGATCTTCTGCTGTTCCATTGCCAGAAAATCGCTGGCCGCCTTCGCTGTCAAAGGCTTTGAGAAGTAATGGCCCTGAATGGCGGTACAACCGATTTTCCTCAAAAACTCAAGCTGTCTGGCGTTTTCAACACCTTCGGCAATCGTCGTAATGCCCAGACTCTTGGCAAGCGATACGATAGCACTGGCAATTGCCATATTTTCGGAATCGTCCGGAACGTCACTGATGAACGAACCATCGATTTTCAGGCTGTGCGCGGCAAATCGCTTCAGATAAGCGAGTGAGGAATAACCGGTTCCGAAATCGTCGATCGATACCTTGATGCCCCGCTCTTTCAGGCTGTCGAGGACGACAATGGCCGAATCCGGTTTTTCCATCGCCACGCTTTCCGTCAGTTCGAGCACAAGATGCATGGGATCCAGATCATTCTCTTTCAGAATGGACGATATCATGTCTGTCAGCCTGCGGTCACGGAACTGGACAGCCGAAAGATTGACCGACACCATCAGCTTGTCATACCCTGCATCGACCCACTCCTTCAGTTGCTTGATAACCGTACGCAAAATCCATTCGCCAATAGGAATGATCTGTCCGTTCGATTCGGCAACCGGTATGAACTCGTCAGGTGCAATGAAACCCATCTGTGGATGTTCCCAACGCAGCAGGGCCTCAAAACCCACGTTCACATTGTAGTTCAGCGACATGATCGGCTGGTATTGCAGAGTGAACTGGTTGCGTTCCAGCGCCCGGCGCAAGGCACTGTCCAGTTCCAGAGTCCGGAAGGATTTCGCCTGCATTTCCGCGGTAAAGAAACAGTAATTGTTCCGGCCATTCTGCTTGGTACGGTACATCGCCGTATCGGCACTGCAGGACAGGGTTTCGAAATCCCGCCCGTCACTCGGGAACATGGCGATGCCGATAGATGCCGTCAGGTTCAGCTCATGAGGCCCGATGTGATAGGGTTCAGCAGCCAGAGCCAGCAGTTTTTCGGCAATACTGGTCGCCCCGCCCGTATCGGTATTGGGCAATACCAGAACGAATTCATCACCGCCCTGCCTTGAAATCGTGTCCTGTTCACGCACGAGCCCCTTGAGCCGGCCGGCAAACTCTTTTAGCAGTTCATCACCGATATTGTGGCCGAGTGAATCGTTGACATTCTTGAAACCGTCCAGATCGAGGAACATCAGTGCCAGCGGCTCATTGCGTCGCTGTGCAAGACTCAGTGCAAGATTGCTTCTGTCCCGCAACAGTGTCCGGTTCGGCAACCCGGTCAGGGCATCGAAATGAGCCAGCCACTGCACCTGTTCTTCCGTTTTCTTGCGTTCGGTCATATCGGCAAACAGGCCGATATAATGCGTGAGCTTGCCATAGGCATCACGCATGCACTGGATGGAAAGCCATTGTGGATAAAGCGAACCATCCTTGCGCTTGTTCCACAATTCTCCCTGCCATGAACAGTTTTTCGCGATACTGTCCCACATGGCACTGTAAAATTCTTTGTCGTGCTTTCCGGAAGCCAGAAACCGGGGATTCCTGCCCAATGCTTCCTCTTCCGGATATCCGGTGATTTTGGTAAAGGCCTTGTTGACCATAACGATATTGCAGTTATTGTCGAGCAGGATCAGGCCTTCGTTGCTTTGGGTAAAAACCTGTTCGGAGAGTTGCAACTGTTCCTTGCGCTCGAAATTGTCGAGCGCAAAATCGATACTGGTCACCAGCTCGTTCAACAGCTTCTGGGCGGCGATGTCAAACGCATAGGGTTCACTGGCATTCAGATTCAGAAGAGCGATGATCTGGCCGTTTTTATGGAGTGGCAAAGCGGCCATGGCATGAATATTATGCCTTGAGGCAACCTGTTTCCATGACGCGGAATTGCGCACGATTTCGCAAATCGGATCGTTTTCATAATCCTGAACCCAGACCGGTTTGTCTTCTGCCATCGCTTTTCTGATAATGCCCTGAGTCATGGTCTTGTCGGTTTCGCGGATGATTTGAAGCGTCTGTGCAATCAACTCATGGGTCGCCCCCTCGGAAGCGACCGGATAGAGCCTGCCTTCATCATTGACCTGCCCGATCCAGGCCACGTCCATCGCGCCATACTGCGTGACGATTTTGCAAATCTGCCTGAAAAGCTCGTCCTGTGTCGGGCATCTGGCAACAGCCTGATTGCAATAGCCCAGAACGGCGTATAGCTGGTTCAGACGCCGGATCTCGGCTTCAGCCACCTTGCTTTCGACATACAAATGGCGCAAATCATGCTCAGCCTTGACCCTGATGCTTTCACGATGGAAGTTGTCCAGTGCGAAATCAATATCATTCGCAACCTCGACAAGCAAATCCTGTGCGGAGGGATCGAACGCGTTCGTCTTTTCGGAAGCCAGCAGCAAAATACCGATGATCTTTCCATTCTTGTGCAACGGGAGGGACGCGACGGACTGGACCTGATGTTCAGAGGAATGATCATGCCAGGGTGCGCAAAGCGGATCACTTTGGAAATCCTGGTTCCAGCAGGGCCGGTCTTCCCGAACGGATTTACCGACCGTTCCATGCCCATTCGGACTGTTTTCATCCACCGAAACGACAATCTCTTCCAGGAACATGACACCCTCGCCATATTTGGCCGCAGTCCTGACAAGTCCTGTTGCATGATCGATCAGTCCGATCCATGCCATTTTCACATTACTGTGATGAACAACGATACTGCAGATACTGTCAAACAATTCCTGCTCACCCTTGCTGCGCGAAATGGCATAAGAGCAGTGACTGCGGATCGTATTGAGTTCGGCCAGGCGGGAGACCTGCTTTTCAGATTTCCGTTGCTCCGTCACGTCTTCAAGCACGATGACGAAATAATTCGGTGTTTTATCCCTGTTTCTGACACAACGCAGATGAATATCGACCAGCGCGATATCCCCATTCTTACGGATCAGTGCCCTTTCGACATGCAATTCATCCGTCAAACCGTTTTTCAGGTCGTCCAGCAAGGCGGTGTTTTCTTCAATGCCGGGATGATCCAGCACATCCTGCCAGCCCTTTTGAGTCAGTTCTTCACGGGTATATCCGAGAATATCGCACAGCTTGTCGTTACACTGGAGCCAGCTGTCCATTTTGGCAGAGAGTATCCCCATCCCAAGAAACGGAGTCGGAACGACATTTTTCTGCAACTCTTCTTCCTTGATTTTCGCAACGGATTGCGCCAGTTTCAGCCGCATTCGCCACAAAAGAAGCAACGCGAGTCCAGCAACGAGAACGACAAAGAAAATTATCACGGCAATACCGAAAGCAGAACTTTGAAGAGATCGAATGGCTTTATTGTAATCGTATTTCAATATTATCTTCCAGTCTGTATCACCTACATGATTCCAGCTTGCGAAGACCTTCAGATCATTGTAATCCTGCCCGATTCCCTGCCCTACCGATGGACTTTTCTGCATCTGATAGAAAATATCACTGTTTTTGATCGTCGTATGGACAACCCTGGTCAGATTTTCACTGCCATGGCCAAGAGTCATCGTCGCAATACGGTCTCCATCCTGACGCAAAAGCATCACTTCTCTGCCGGGATGAGAGGCAATCCATGGACTGAGGTAACGCGACAGATAGTTTTCAGGATCCAGATAAACAAGAACCGCCCCCACCGATTCATGCAAACTGTTCATCAGAATGTACGGGATAACCAGCTCGAAGCGAGAACTGCCCTGTGAATATGTGTTCAGCCTGACCGATTTCGGATTGGCGCTTTTCATCAGGGAAACGAGCGTTTTCTGATACTGTTCCTCCAGCCTCAGGTTTTCACCCACCGTTATCAGTTCCCTGCCATTCGGATCGATCAGTCTGACGGATTTGTATTGCTGGGCATTCAACAGAGTTTCCAGAAAAGCGCGCACATCGTTTCTCGCATTCATATTGCCCGCATAAAGCCACTTTTTCAGGTTCTGCCTCAATAGCGGGCTGTTCAGGATAGTCGTCCCCATATCCCTCTGCTCCGCCAGCCAGTTTTCAATGTTTTTCGACTGTGACTTGACCGTTGACTGCATATTGGAAAGCATTTCCCTTTCCAGATGGTTGCCATACAGTTCGGGAATACCGAAACTGATCACCGGGATAATGAACAATACCCCCAACAGAATCCATAAAAAACGGAAATCGAGCGCTTTTTGCCTGAAATACCGTTTTTTCCCGACCATTGCAGAATGTGACTCATCAAGCAACCATAAAAAGAGGAAAAGAAAACCGCTTGTAATCGCGACCAGCAAGAGATGGGCTTTCAGGGCAAATTCCGACAGTGTTCCGGTATTGTCGGGATTGCGATACATGAAAAAATCGGCATAAATGGCATACAAAACGATCAGTATTGCGTAAGAAGACACAATAATCAGCCGGTTCTTCACCGAGATCTGTGAAGAACCGTTATGCTCTATCAGGTAATTCAGCAGGAAAGATGCCAGGAAAATGAAAATGAAATCGAAAAGTCCCAGCAAATGATATTTCAACTGTATATGTTCCGGAATGAAAGAAAGCAGGTAAATCGTGCACAGGAAATAAAACGATGTGCAAGCTGCATATAGCAAGGTGATCTGGGTAATTTTCACTGGCTTGGCCATCCGGTCAGCTTCCACCCCGGCAATTGTGCTGAAAATCTTGTTCATTACTGACATCCCAAAACATTTTTTAGACTCGAAAAATGTTGCAAATAATTCAACATATATTTCCACATGGAAATATTTTACACGTATTTTCACATTTGCACACAATCCATTTAAAAATTGCTGTGTTTGCCAAAATATCCTTAAAATACAATTGGTTAATAATGAACAAAATCATTTTTGCATAAAAAAAGAGCCACTTTCGTGGCTCTGAAGCGACATTCTCGACTAAATCTATAGGAAATCAGGGAGTTTCGGTTTCTTTTTGCATATATTTTTCGAGGAATTTCCCGATTTTTTCAACCGCAAGCGGTCTGGCAAGGTGGTATCCCTGAATTTCCGTGCAGCCTTTTGCATGAAGGAACTCGAGCTGTTCCTGCGTTTCCACCCCTTCCGCAACCGTTCGCATACCCAGACTGTCCGCCAGGGAAATCACGGCCGTGACGATAGCGATATCTTCCGGATCGGAAGGAAGATCCCTGACGAAAGAACGGTCGATCTTCAGGCTGTATACATTGAAACGTTTCAGATAAGTCATGGATGAGTAGCCCGTTCCGAAATCATCGATGGAAATGCGGATTCCCCGCTTGTGCAATTCATCTATGACAGCGATTGCCGCCATCGGTTTTTCCATGGCAACGCCTTCCGTCAGCTCAAGCTGCAGATATTCCGGCGAAACCCCGGCTTCTTCAAGGATGTTCATCACCAGTTCCGGCAAGCGCGGGTGACGGAACTGGACAGCGGAAAGATTGACCGATACGGTCAGATCCGTGTAGCCCTGCTCATGCCATGCCTTCAATTGGCCGACAGCAGTCCTCAACCCCCATTCTCCCATCGGAATAATCTGGCCATTGGATTCCGCGATCGGGATGAACTCATCCGGCTGGATATTGCCGAACTGGGGATGTTTCCAACGCATCAGCGCCTCGAAACCGACAATCCTGCCTTCCTCGAGCGAAAGCTGCGGCTGGTAAACCATGCTGAACTGTTCACGTTCCATCGCCCTCCGGAGTGCATTATCGATCTGCAGGGTACGGGTCGACCTGGCCTGCATCTCCGTGGTGAAGAAACAATAATCGTTACGACCGTTCTGTTTGGCACGGTACATGGCGGCATCGGCACTGCGCCAGAGCGTATCGAAATCCGTTCCGTCCGTCGGATAAATGGCGATGCCGATCGAAACGGTCAGGTTGATTTCGTGACGTTCGATATTGTATTGCTGTTCAGCGACATTCAGAATCCGTTCAGCAAGACAGGCGGCACCATCGGTATCGGTTCCCGGCAAAACAAGCACGAATTCATCGCCACCGAGCCTGGAAATGGTATCCTGATCCCGGACGGCATTCTTCAGCCGCTCCGCGAACTGTTTGAGCAATTCATCCCCGATACCGTGCCCAAGAGAATCATTGACGTTCTTGAAATTGTCCAGATCGAGGAACATCAGGGCCAGAGGTTCATGGCGACGTTGTGCCAGACTGATGGCAAGATTGCTCCTGATATTCAGGAGCGTCCGGTTAGCCAGACCGGTCAACGGGTCGAAATGGGCCAGCCACTGAACCCGCTCTTCCGTTTCCTTGCGCTCGGTCAGATCAGTAAAGGTACCGATATAGTGCGTGACCTCGTTCTGACTGTCACGCATCGTCTGGATCAACAGCCATTCCGGATAAATGTTGCCGTTCTTGCGACGGTTCCAGATCTCTCCCTGCCAGCGCCCTTCTTTCGCGATCGATTCCCACATGGAGGAATAAAAATCGCGGTCATGCTGTCCCGACGAGAGCATACGGGGATTCTTGCCCAATGCCTCGTCTTCAGGATACCCGGTAATATGGGTGAATGCCTTGTTGACCATGACGATATTGCTGCTGGAATCCAGCAGCATGATCGCTTCACTGCTTTGTGCGAATACCTGCGCGGCAAGTTGCAACTGGTCTTCCTTCTCGAAATGCTGCAAGGCGAAATCAATGTCTTCCATCAACTCGAGCAACAGACGCCGTGACGATTCCGAAAAGGCATTCAGATGAATGGAATACATGAAAATAATGCCGGTGACATGCCCTTTTTTATGCAAAGGCAGAATGGCGGAAGAACGCCAGTCGTAACGGGAAACGTGATCCCGCCAGTACGCCATCGAAGGCTCATTCATGAAGTCCTGCATCCAGACAGGCCGGTTTTCACGAACGACCTGTCCCGCAGGCCCCTGTCCGGCAGGGTCATCCGGCAAGGCATTGATATACAGGCCTTCCAGGTAATCCTGATGCTGCCCTGCCGAAGCGACAGGAACGATATCCTGTGTCTTGCGGTCGACAAGACCGACCCAGACCAGATCCATCTGGCCATATTCCACGATATCCACACAGATCTGGCCGAAAAGCTCTTTTTCGTTCCGGCAACGGATAATCGACTGGTTGCACTGGGACAGCGCGGCATACAGCCTGTTCAGACGCTGGACTTCCGCTTCCGCCTGCATACGTTCCATATAAAGCCGCCTGTAGTTGTTTTCGCTCTCTTCCAGCTCGGCCTGCGTACGCTGGCGGATTTTTTCACGCTCGAAATTTTCCAGTGCGAAATTGATGTCGCCACTCATTTCCATCAGGAGATTCCGGCTCTGCTCATCATAAGCGTTGTATTCGGAAGAATAGACTTTCAGAATACCGATAGCCCTGCCTCCCTGATACAGCGGAAAAGCGGCAATCGAGCGTATGCACATTCTTTTCAGAAGATCCTGCCAGGGGTCGAGATGCGGGTCATTCCTGACATCCTGAATCCACACCGCTTCATTTTTCCGAAGAGCCATCGCGACCGGATTGTCTTTTTCCAGACTGTCGAATCCGGTCACAACACGCATATTGCGGAAAGGCTCGACCATATCGGGCGAAACACCGGAAGAAGCGACCATTCCGACCTTATTCGTCTTTTCGTCGATCAACCCGACCCATGCCACATTGAAATGCCGGTTACTATAATGAACGATCCCGTAGCAGATCTGTTCGAACAGTTCCCGTTCGGTACGGGAGTGGACGATAGCCTGGTTACAGTGGGAAAGCGTCGCGTAAAGCTGGCTCAGGCGGAAAATCTCTGCTTCCGCCTGCTTGCGTTTGGTAATGTCTTCCACGGTAACGACCAGATAGTCCGGTGTCCCGTCTTCTTGTGTGACAAGACGGAAATGAACCTCGGTAACGGCCTTTTCCCCATTCTTGCGCTGAAGGCTCTTTTCTTCGCAGAACTCGTCGACCCTTCCTTCTTTCAGTGCGGAAATGCCTTCCTGTTCTTCTTTACATGGCAGGCCAGACAGATCGTGCCAGCCCATCTCATTGAACTCTTCGCGGGTATAGCCGAAGATTTCACACATCTTGTCGTTGAAATGAATCCATTTTTCCATGGAAATCGACAAAATGCCCATACCGATAAACGGCAGGGTATAGAAATTGTTCAGCAACTGCTTCTGGCGCAAATCCATCGCCACGGTCTGCGAACGCTGCATGACATGCCAGATGAAAAGCAGGATGATTCCGAAAACCATCAGAATCGTGATGATGGCGACATTGAAAAGAAACGCCATGTTCCGCAGAGGCGCCATCAGGGTTTTGTGATCGATCTTGGTCACGGCATACCAGTCCGTTCCCCTGACCGGATACCATGACGCCAGCGCCATCACATTTTCGAGAGTGTAGCCTTTCAATAAGCCGGGTTGACGCGGTCGTTCGGCAATCGTCTGACCAAGAATGCTGTCGGTGACGGAATATTTGCTGATATCGAAATGCAGCCCATCCCCGGAGGAATTCCGGCGAAAAAGAAAATAATCATCTCCACTCTTCTCAACCAGGACAGTACGCCGGTCAGTCGAATTCGTCGTCCAGTGGTTCAGGTATGCCGACAGATAGGCATCCGTATCGAGCTCGACATAAACACTTCCGAGATAACGATGCGAATTCAGGCTGTAAAGAGGCACGATAAAATCCGTACGCTGTCTGTCCTGCTGGCTCAACTGCGCATAAAGCCTGTTTCTGGCTTTCGCCAAACCGGAAAGCACGGGAGCCATGTTTTCAGGCTTTTTCCCGACAATCATGAGTGGAGAATCATTGGTTCCGAAAAGAATCATGGTCTGGTACTGTTGCGCGATCATCAGGGATTCCAACCTGCCCCGAATAGAATCATGTATGACCGCATTCCGATTCGACTGTTCGAGTTTCTGGACATCCTGAATGAATCCGGAACCGAGAAGGGTCGCCGCAGTGGAATGTTCCCGTTCAGAAAGCCAGCCATCGAGTTGCGAAGAACGGATTCTGGCCGTTATCTCAAGATCGGCATACGCTGATTTTTCGATTTGAGGCGTCATCAGTTCGATGACGATGTAACTGGTGACAGGAATGGCGAGCGTCACGCATAAAAAAGCGACCATAAGCCGGTATGCATTTGTCCTGAAAGTGAATTCCCTGTTGTATCCGCTCCTGTTCTGCTCGATCCAGTTCTGGGCGGAACTGAGAAAAAGGAAAAGGCATGAAGAAACGGCACCCACGAAAATAAGAACGGACAATATGATGAAATGAATCGTCTGTTCATGATCCTGGCC
The DNA here is from genome assembly GCA_023449275.1 of Pseudomonadota bacterium. Taxonomy (GTDB): domain Bacteria; phylum Pseudomonadota; class Gammaproteobacteria; order Burkholderiales; family Burkholderiaceae_D; genus Oxalobacter. The sequence goes on from JAEXJM010000064.1 coordinate 28,963, forward strand.
GAAAAAGAAGGAAATGGTACGGACAAACACCAGCCCGAAAATGCCTGTCGCACCATGCAGGCAGGCAAGTTTGAAGGGAGTCAGGCGCGTGTTTTCAATGGCCGGCAATATGGCCGCCTTTTTCAGAAGCCAGTACAAAAAAACGCTTCCGAGAACGGTAAATACCAGGCGACAGACAAACAGGGAAAGGATATAGGGATCACGTTGCTCCGTGAAAATCCGCGGCAGAATGAAAGCCGCCGATACCCATACCAGGCCGAAGGCAAAATAATAAAAAGTGATACGGACAGGCCCGTAAAAACGGTCAGATGAATCCTGAGACGTTTGCGATAAATCAGTCATATTAGTACGGTACATGCAGAATCATGAAGCGAAAAATTGCCAATTGCATAAAATACTGTTTCTTTCAGGAAATAGAATTATTGCATACCTGCAATTTTCATGCAGAAAATCTTTTAGGAAAAACGAAACAGGATTATTTTGAAATACCTAAATGAATTAACGAATTAGACGTTATATTGAAAGTACTGGATAAACCAATTGTGCCATTGCAGCCACAATGATGCCGAATTTCAGGCCGGTATCAGACTACTTTCTGTCCGGTAAATCTCCGTCGTCACCCCTGGCAGGCAAACCGGCTCCGAGCAGCTCCTGTGCCCGTTCGGCAGGCAATGCCTCGACCTTTTTCAGCTTCCTTGACATCTGGCGGGTTCGGGTCTGGGCATCATCGATATTTCTGGCCGCCCTCTCAAGAACCTTTTTGGTGGCATCCAGAACGTCCCCGAACCTGGCGAACTCCGTCTTGACGGCCCCGAGGATTTCCCAGACTTCCGAAGAGCGTTTTTCCAGTGCCAGCGTCCTGAAACCCATTTGCAGGCTGTTCAGCAATGCCGACAGGGTGGAAGGCCCGGCGATGCTGATCCGGTGAGTACGCTGCATTTCGTCTGCCAGTCCCGGACGGCGCATGACTTCGGCATACAGGCCCTCGGTCGGCAGGAAAAGCAGGGCAAAATCCGTCGTATGAGGAGGAGCCAGATACTTGTCGGCAATCGTTTTTGCCTGAAGGCGGATCGCCCGTTCAAGCTCTTTCCCGGCAACGGCAACACCCTCGGCATCGGCACATTCGGACGCTTCCATCAGCCGTTCATATTGCTCTTTCGGGAACTTGGCATCGACCGGCAACCAGACAGGATGCAAATCGTCGCCGCTGCCCGGCAGACGGATAGCGAATTCGACGATGGCTCCGGAACCGGGGACAGTTTCAACGTTTTTGGCGTATTGTTCGGGCGTCATCATCTGCTCAAGCAGCATTTCAAGCTGGACTTCACCCCATGTCCCGCGTGTTTTCACATTCGTCAGAACACGCTTCAGATCCCCCACTCCCATCGCCAACTGCTGCATTTCACCCAGTCCCTGATGGACTTTTTCAAGCCGTTCCGATACCTGCCGGAAAGATTCACCCAGACGCTGCTCCAGTGTCGCATGAAGTTTCTCATCGACCGTCTGCCGCATCTCTTCCAGTTTTCTGGCATTGTCGGATTGAAGTTCGCGGATTTTCTCTTCCAGAGTCGCCCTGACTTCCGCCATGCGTTTCGCATTCGATTCTGTCAGTGTCGCCAGCGTCTGTGAAAGCGTATCGGAAAAACGTTTCATCGCGTCCGCCTGCTCGGTACGGGCATTTCGGGACTGGATGGCAATCCCGTCGCGCATTTTCTCAAGCTGCTCGTTATTCGAGGCGGCAAGCCGCGCCAGCTGTTCGGAAAAGCCTCGCATCTGCTCGCTTTGCAGACTGGAGACCGTCGTCATCTGCTGCGCGACCCCCTGCTGGAACTGCGCCAGCGCAGCCGACAATTCCTGCCGGGTTCCCTGTGCACTCGACAGAACCTGTTCACGCAATTGCCGTTCCGTCCGTTCGCTCACCGCCTGCATCATCCCCGCCAAATCCTGTTGCAACCCAGACAGGGCATCATTTGCACCCGACTGACGGTTTTGCCTGAAAAACCGGATCAGCAGAAATGCAATGCAAACGGCAACGAGCGCCATCAGGATGTACAAAACGGTTTCATTCATAAGTTCGTGGCTTTCCGGATCAGGGACGGCAAAACGCCGGGATAGCAGGAGTTTACCAGCTGGATCGTTTCTTTCACGATCCCGGCTGTTCCGATGCTATTTTACCCACTTTGCCACAAATGGAACGCCTATTTTCCCAAAACCCGCAGCCCGTTCAGCAAAACCAGCAGACTCGCGCCCATATCCGCGAAAACCGCCATCCACATCGTCGCCATGCCGAACAGGGCCAGACCGAAGAACACAAGCTTGATCCCGAGCGCGATCAGAATATTTTGCCACAGGATCGAACAGGTATCGGCCGAGAGTCCGATCATCTGCGGAATCCGGCGCAAATCGTCGTTCATGATCACGACATCGGCCGCTTCCATGGCGATATCCGTACCGGCATCCCCCATCGCAATACCGATATCGGCGTGCGCCAGCGCAGGCGCGTCGTTGATCCCGTCGCCGATCATGGCGGTCATGCCATATCGTCTTTGCAGCTCGCGTACGGCATCCATTTTTTCGGAAGGCAAAAGATTGCCCCGGACATTTTCGATGCCCGCTTCATCCGCGATAGTCCTTGCCGTCGTTTCATTGTCACCCGTCAGCATGACGGCAACGATGTGTCTTTTCTTCAACTCAGCCAGCGCCTCACGCGAACTCGGCCTGATCGTATCGGCAACAGCAAAAAGGGCGAGCACCTGCACTGGTGAAGCCAGTACCGTAACGGTATAACCCCGTTTTTCATATTCCAGGAGCTGATTGTGCACATCTGGCACACACAGGCCTTTTTCCTCGATCAGCCGGTGATTGCCCATGACGAGCTCATGCCCTTCCACCGTTCCTTTCACTCCCCTTCCCGGCAAATCGGCAAATGCCGTCACCGCTTTGGCAGGCCGATCCAGTCCGGTGGCGATCGCCCTTGAAACCGGATGGGCCGAACTGTCCGCCAGTCCCATCGCCCATGACAGGACGTCTTCTTCGGCAAATTCCGATGGAATGGTTTCAACGGCCAGAAGACGCGGTTTGCCTTCCGTGACGGTACCTGTCTTGTCCAGCGCCACCACCCGGATTTTCCGGGCTTCTTCCAGATAAACGCCCCCTTTCATCAGGATACCCTTGCGGGCGGCAGCCGCCAGCCCACTGACGACCGTAACCGGCGTGGCAATGACCAGCGCACAGGGACAGGCGATCACCAGCATGACGAGCGCCTTGTAAACCGACTGCATCCATGTCCATCCGAACAGAAACGGCGTGAGAACGGCGACACAAAAAGCGAAGAGAAATACCAGAGGCGTATAGACGGCAGCGAACTTGTCGACAAAACGCTGGGTGGGAGCGCTCTTTTCCTGCGCATCCTCCACCGCCCTGATGATCCGGGCGACAACCGTATCGGATGCCAGCGCCGTCACGGCAAATTCGAGAATGCCGGATTCATTGATCGTACCCGCAAAAACCGGATCACCCGGTTTCTTGTCCACCGGTATGCTTTCTCCGGTCACCGGAGACTGGTCAACCGTCCCGTTTCCGTTTTCGACAATACCATCCAGCGGAATCCGTCCCCCCGGCCGCACCCGGACGAGCATCCCCAAAGCCACCTCCCTGACAGGAATGGTCCTCCAGACGCCATCATCCTGCCGGATTTCCGCTGTCGGCGGCGTCAGGTCTAGCAAATTGCGGATGGCATTCCGTGCCCGATCGACAGAACGCGCCTCGATCAGTTCGGCAATGGCATACAAGGCCATCACCATCGCCGCTTCGGGCCACTGTCCGATCAAAAACGCTCCCGTCACCGCCACGGTCATCAGGGCATTGATATTCAGCCTCAACTGCATCAGGGCCGCCAGCCCCTTGCGATAGGTCGAAAAACCCGACAGCCAGATGGCGATGGCCGACAAGGCCATGCCGCCGACCTTGACGGCAAAAACATCCCCTGCGGCAAAATGCAGAATTTCAACGGCAACCGCAATCGCCAGCGCCAGCCAGAGATGCCACACCCTGCCCTCCTTTTTGGGGACATTGATTTCCGGCCCTGCCGTCACGACCGCTTCAGGCCGGTAACCGGCTTTCTTAATGGCAGCCACACTCTTTTCAACAATTTCCCTGTTCGCATCGATCGACAGGGTACGCGATGCCAGATGGAAATTCAGGCCGCGGATGCCATTGATTTTCGACAGGATTTGCCGGATGTCGTTTTCCTCGACGGAACAGTCCATACTGTCGATATAAAATACGGGCAACCCCTTCGGATGGCGTGAAACCGAAGCGGGTTCCGGCCTGACACCCTGCACCGTGCAGGCACAACTGTCACAGGCTGAATGCGAGTGACCGTGCCCCCCATCCTGTACATGATCATGCACATGTCCATGCTCATGCGAGTGCCCGTGATCCCGACCATGCCGGGCATGATCGTGGGAATGCTTTTTTTCCGGCCCATGTCCGTGCGTACATGAGCCTTGTCCGCCTTCGTGCAAATGTTGCCTGGAGTGTTCGTGTGTCATGGTTTTCCCCTTAGTCATACCTATTGAAAACCCTGAAGTCACTCCAGAGTCAATAGAAGATACAATATGGTTTGATCACGAATACGAATGGTCGGGTTTCACTCCCGCAAACCACACAAAACACACAAAAGGACTTGTCCCATGAAAATCGGAGAACTGGCACAAAAGACGGGCATGCAGGTCGAAACGGTTCGTTACTACGAAAAAGAAGGCCTGTTGCCCAGAATCGGTAGGACAGACAGCAATTACCGTGTCTATACGGACGCCCATACCGAACGCCTGCTGTTCATCCGCCATTGCCGTTCGCTGGACATGACGCTGGATGAAATCCGTGTACTGCTCCATTTCAGGGACATGCCCGACGAAAGCTGTGAACGGGTCGGTGCACTTCTGGATGAGCATATCAACCATGTCGCCGAACGCATCCGCGATTTGAAAAAACTGGAAAAACAGCTCAGGCACCTGAGGGAACAATGTCACGGGTCGAAAAACATCGCCAATTGCGGCATTCTGAACGCCCTTTCCTGTCCGATGGCATGCGCGGCCATTCCCCCGAAAGAGGAAATGCCCGTCACCCACGTGCACCGGACGCATGGCGGCGGTCTGCATACCGCATCAAGGAAAAAGAAAAAACCGGGCAATGGTGCCGGACAAGAAGCCGATTGACGGTATTGATCGACGGCATTATTTGAGAAAAATACATTTCCCACCTAGAAAACAGTTTGATCAGCCCGATTTTTACGGGATAATGAGGGTTTTCATTCATTCCTGCGCCTATGTTGCCTGACGAGTATTGCCAACAGAAAGCGGCGGCAAGCGGTTCCAGTTTTTACGTCAGTTTCCGTTTTCTCCCATCAGACCGCCGAAAAGCCATCACGGCACTGTACGCCTTTTGCCGTGAAGTGGACGATATTGTCGATGACGTCAACGCCGATCCGGATCAGGCGCGATTCAGGCTGGACGGCTGGCGAAAGGAAATCGCCGAAATGCAGGCAGGCCGTCCCGATCACCCCATCGCACAAGCCCTGTATCCCCACATGGAAGCCTTCAACCTGGACGTCAATCTGTTGCTCGCCATCATCGATGGAATGGAAATGGATCTCGGCCATGTTCGTTACAGGGATTTCGAGGCACTCGAAAACTACTGCTGGCACGTTGCCGGTGCAGTCGGCATTCTGGCCGCACGCATCTTCGGCACGACAAACCCGCAAACCGAAACCTATGCCGAAAAACTCGGGCTGGCTTTCCAGATGACGAACATCATCCGGGACGTCGGCGAAGACATTAAAATAGGCCGCATTTACCTGCCCGCCGATGAACTCGAACAGTTCGGAGTCACTGAAGACGACCTGAAAAACGCGCGTTATACCCCGCAATTCAAGGAACTGATGCGTTTTCAGGCCAACCGTGCCCAGTCTTTTTACGATGAAGCCCTTGCCCTGCTTCCTGAAGAAGATCGGATCGCCCAGAGGCCCGGGCTGATGATGGCATCGATTTACCGGGAATTGCTCCACCAGATCGAAAAAAAGGACTTCCCCGTCCTGACGCAACACGTCTCCCTGACGAAAACGAAAAAACTCTGGCTGGCCTGGAAAGCGTACGTCGATGAATAAACGGATCGCCATCGTCGGTGCAGGCTGGGCCGGTTGCGCGGCTGCCGTTGAAGCGATCGACCATGGTTTTGACGTGACCCTCTTCGAGGCATCACGGATTCCCGGAGGCCGTGCCCGAAAAACGACAGTCGGCGGGATGACACTCGACAACGGACAGCATATCCTGCTCGGGGCATATACAAAAACACTGCACATGATGAAACGGGTCGGTATCGATCCGGATACCGCCTTCCTGCGCCTCCCCCTGCAAATGCACTTCCCGCCCGGTTCGCAAGGCATGGATTTCGAAACGGCGGCGCTTCCCGCCCCCTTCCATCTTGCGTTCGGGCTATTCAGGACAAAAGGGCTCGGTTGGGAAGACAAAATCGCGCTGGCCCGTTTCTTTACCGCCTGCCGTCACATTCGCTGGGACATCGGTCAGGACAGGCCGGTCATCCGGCTGCTGGAACAATTCTGGCAAACCCCGAGACTGTACGGTCTGCTCTGGCGGCCCCTTTGCATGGCATCCATGAACACGCCTCCAGAAGAAGCATCGGCAAAGGTGTTCCTGTCGATACTGAAAGACAGCCTTGGCGCAGGTCGGCACGCCAGCGACATGCTCCTGCCGAAAATGAACCTCTCCGCCATATTCCCGGAAAGAGCCATCGCTTACCTGACCGCACACGGTGGCGAAATCCGGATGGGCTAAACCATCCGCGACCTGCATCAGGAGGAATCCGGATGGATAC